>UQWH01000060.1 GCA_900544705.1 uncultured Eubacteriales bacterium
TATGCAGAAAAATCTCTGGAAAATGCAATTTTGCGCATCTCCGAAATTGACATTTTGGCGGATGGTGGTATAATTATCACAGAACGTCCCCGCGGCAAGCTGCTGGAACTGGAGCTTCCCGGCCTGACGCGCTCAAAGGACTACAATTACGGAAAAACAACAATAACGCTGTTCCGCAGGGAATCGCGAGAGGATATTACATGAAAATAGCCGTTTATCCCGGCAGCTTCGACCCCGTGACCAAGGGGCACCTGAACATCATCACCCGCGCGTCGCGGCTGTTTGATGAGGTCATCGTGTGTGTGATGGTCAACAGCGAGAAGCAGCCGATGTTCAGCCTGCAGGAGCGCCGCAGCCAGCTTGCGCGCGTGACCGCCGGGCTGCCGAACGTGCGCGTGGACGCGCATGACGGCCTGCTGGCGGAGTATGCCGCCGCGCACGGCTGCTGCACGATCATCAAGGGTCTGCGCGCCGGTTCGGATTTTGAAAAAGAGTTCCAGATGGCGATGATCAACCGCAAGCTGAATCCGGAGCTGGATTCGCTGTTCCTGACGGCAGAGCACCAGTATATGTATCTCAGTTCCAGCGTGATCAAGGAAATGGGCTACTATGACGCGGACCTGACCGGTCTGCTGCCGGAAGAGATCATTCCGGAATTCAGGGAAAGAATTTTGCAACGCAGAAAGTACAAGGAGGAAGTACGATGAACGAACATAGCATTGAAGAAGTGATCGGTACTCTGTATGAGATGGTTCAGGACGCGCGCAGCGTCCCCTTCAGCAGCGATAAATGCGCGCTTGAGCGCGAGCGTGTGCTGGATCTTCTGGACGAGATCAGCAATCAGCTCCCGGGCGAGCTGAAGCAGGCCAAGACCATTGTCGAGTCCCGCGGTGAGCTGATCACCAACGCCAAGCGCGAGGCGGAGAACATCCTCAAGGCCGCACAGGCGCAGGCGCGCCAGCTCGTGTCGCAGGAGGCGATCTATAACGAAGCCAAGACGCAGGCCAACGACATGGTCCGCGCTGCGCAGGACAAGATCAAGGAGCTCAAGCAGGTCACGAACGACTACGTCGACGATTCCCTGCGCCGTACCGAGGAGGCCGTGGCCGAGGCCCTTTCCGAGATCCGCGACTCCCGCTCCAAGTTCCGCGCGCTGGTCAATCCGCAGGCGAGAAACAATTCCGCCATCATTGAGGATGTCTGATTCTCAAGCAAAACAGGTCAATGTCCATTGACCTGTTTTTTATCCATAGAATATCGGGAGGCTTCCATGAATTACCTAGAACGCTATCAGATCTGGTGCAAGACCGCCCCGCTGTGCGAGGGCGACCTCAGAAAACTGAAAGAACTTTCCAATGATGAAACCGAGATGAAAAGCTGCTTCGGCGAGGAGCTGCAATTCGGCACGGGCGGCATCCGCGGCGTAATGGGCCTCGGCACCAACCGGATGAATTCCTTCACGGTGCGCCGCACCGCGCAGGGCCTTACCGCGTGGCTCACCGGCTCCGGCCTGCCGCTGCGCTGTGCCATCGGTTATGATTCCCGTCACAATTCCCGCCGCTTCGCGGAGATCTGCGCGGTCGCGCTTGCCGAAGCGGGTGTGCATGTCTTTATCTACCGCGTGCTCGCGCCGACGCCCATGGTGTCCTTTGCCGTGCGTCAGCTCGGCTGCGGTACGGGTATCGTCGTGTCCGCCAGCCACAACGCCAGCAAGTATAACGGCATCAAGTGCTACGGCCCGGACGGCTGCCAGATGACCGACGAGCCGGCCTCGCGCGTGTTCCGTGCGATTTCCAAAACGCCGTATTTCATCCAGCCCAAGCTGACCTTTGAGGAAGCGATGCAGCGCGGAAGCGTGGAGTATATTTCCGACGACCTCTGGGAGTGCTACTACCGCACGGTCATGGCCGAGCGTCTGACGGACGAACCGGCCGCCGGGCTGCGCATCGTCTATACGCCGCTGCACGGTGCGGGCAACGTCCCGGTGCGCACGGTTCTCGGAAGAACCGGCGTGGAGGTCAGTGTGGTCTCCGTGCAGGAGCAGCCGGACGGCGACTTCACTACCTGCGAATATCCGAATCCGGAGATGGAAGCCGCCATGCAGGAAAGCTACCGCCTGGCGGAGCAGGTCCATCCCGATCTTGTTCTCGGCACCGACCCCGACTGCGACCGCTGCGCCGTGGCCGTCCCGGTGGACGGCGGCTTCCGCAAGCTGTCCGGCAATGAGCTGGGCTGCCTGCTGCTGGATTATATTCTCGGCACGCTTACCGAAAAGAATGCCCTGCCGCGCGACCCCGTGGCCGTGCGCAGCATCGTTTCCACCCCGATGGCCGACCTGATCGCGGCAAAGTACGGCGTGAAGATGCGCAAGGTGCTGACCGGCTTCAAGTACATCGGCGGAGAGATCCTCAAGCTGGAGGAAAAGGGCGAGGAGAGTCGCTTCGTGTTCGGCTTTGAGGAAAGCTGCGGCTACCTCAAGGGAACCTATGCCCGCGACAAGGACGCGGTCGTCGCGTCCATGCTCGTGTGCGATATGGCAGCAAAGCTGAAGCGTGGGGGCCTGACCCTTGCGGAGAAAATGGATCGCCTCTATGAAGAATTCGGCTTCCATGAGGCCAAGGTCATCAGTGTGGAGCTGACCGGTCCGGACGCCATGGAGGTCGCGGCGAAGTTTATGTCGGATTTCCGTGCGGAGATCCCGGCGTCCCTTGCGGGCGTGCCGGTAACGGGCTACACGGACTATCTGCTCCGCTTCCAGCGCGACCTGACGACCGGGACGGAGGAGCCCGTCGATCTGCCGAAGTCCAACGTCATCGTCCTGACGCTGGGCCAGAAGGGCAGCGTCGTCCTGCGCCCCTCCGGAACGGAGCCGAAGATCAAGCTGTATCTGACGGCGGTCGACCACAGCCGCGAAGCTGCAATGGCACTTCTGGAGCAGCTGGACAAGACCATGCACACCTATCTGCCGCAAAACGCTTGACAAATTTCAGAAATTCCTGTATCATAGCGCTATATTGATCAAATGCCATGACGGAGAGAAGTACGCTGCGCACCAATGCAGAGAGGGGACGGACGGTGCAAGTCCCTGCGGAAGGCAGCGGAAAGGTCGCTCCCGAGCACGCCGGCTGAATCCAGTAGGCCGGTGCGGGTTCTCCCGTTACAGAGAATGAAGTGCCTCATGAAAATGAGGAATTCAGGTGGTACCGCGGAGTTTTTCGCCCTGAGCAGGAAGCTCAGGGCGATTTTTTATAAAGGAGAATCAAATGAAAGAATTACCGAAAACCTATGAGCCGAAGGACGTGGAAGCCCGGCTGTATCAGTTCTGGTCGGAGAACGGTTACTTCCACACCAAACGCGATCCGGCCAAGAAACCCTTTACCATTGTGATGCCGCCTCCCAATGTTACCGGCCAGCTGCACATGGGCCACGCGATGGATGCGTCCATGCAGGATGTGCTCATCCGCTACAAGCGGATGCAGGGGTATGCCGCGCTGTGGGTTCCCGGTGTTGACCATGCGGGCATCGCCACGCAGATCCGCGTGGAGGAGGAGCTGCGCAAGGAGGGTCTGACCCGCTACGACCTCGGCCGCGAAAAGTTTCTGGAGAGAGTCTGGGACTGGAAGCATAAGTACGGCAACCGCATCGTCGAGCAGCAGAAGAAGCTGGGCGCCTCCTGTGACTGGGAGCGCGCGCGCTTCACGATGGACGAGGGCTGCTCCAAGGCGGTCCGCGAGGTGTTTGTGAACCTGTACGAGCAGGGCCTGATCTACAAGGGCAGCCGCATCATCAACTGGTGTCCGCATTGCGTCACTGCGCTCTCCGACGCCGAGGTCGAATACGTCGACAAGCCCGGTCACCTCTGGCACATCCGCTATCCGCTGGCCGACGGCACCGGCGAGGTCATTGTCGCGACGACCCGCCCGGAGACTATGCTGGGCGACAGCGGCGTCTGCGTCAATCCCAATGACGAGCGTTACAAGGACATCGTCGGCAAGAAGGTCATCCTGCCGCTGGTGAACAAGGAGATCCCCGTCGTCGCCGACGACTACGCGGAAATGGACTTCGGCACCGGCTGCGTCAAGATGACTCCGGCGCACGACCCCAACGACTTTGAAGTCGGCCTGCGCCATAACCTTGAGGTCATCCGCGTGCTGGACGACAACGGCAGGGTTAATGAGTTCGGCGGAAAGTATCAGGGCCTTGACCGCTATGAGGCCAGAAAGCAGATCGTCGCCGATCTGGAGGAGCGGGGCTACCTTGTCAAGGTGGAGCCGTATAACCACAATGTCGGTACCTGCTACCGCTGCCACCGCGACGTCGAGCCAATCATTTCCGCCCAGTGGTTCGTCAAGATGAAGCCTCTGGCGGAAGAAGCGCTGCGCGTGGTCAACGATGGCGAAACGAAGTTCGTCCCGGAGCGCTTTACGAAGATCTATACCAACTGGATGGAAAACGTCCGCGACTGGTGCATTTCCCGCCAGCTCTGGTGGGGACACCAGATCCCGGCGTGGTACTGCGCGGACTGCGGCCATATGACCGTTTCCCGCGAGGATGCCACCTGCTGCGAGGCCTGCGGCAGCAAGAATATCACCCGCGACGAGGACGTGCTGGACACATGGTTCTCCTCGGCACTCTGGCCCTTTGAGACGCTGGGCTGGCCCGACACGGAGGCGGAGGATTACAAATACTTCTTCCCGACGGATGTGCTCGTGACCGGTTACGACATCATCTTCTTCTGGGTCGCGCGCATGATCTTCTCGTCCTGCAAGCAGACGGGCAAGCCGCCCTTCCACACGGTCCTCATCCACGGCCTTGTCCGCGACGACAAGGGCCGCAAGATGTCCAAATCCCTTGGCAACGGCATTGACCCCTTGGAGATGATCAATCGCTACGGCTCCGATGCGCTGCGCATGAACATGATCACGGCAAACTCGCCCGGCAACGACATGCGCTTCTATGTCGAGCGCTGCGAGGCAATGCGCAACTTTGCCAACAAGCTCTGGAACGCCAGCCGTTATGTCATGATGAACCTGTCCATCGACAAAAACGAGCTGCCGCCGATGGACGAACTGGAAACGGCCGACAAGTGGATCCTTTCCAAGCTCAACACGCTCATCGCCGATGCCACGGAGAATCTGGACAAGTACGAGCTGGGCATCGCGGTGCAGAAGATCTATGACTTTATCTGGGACAGCTACTGCGACTGGTATATCGAGCTGACGAAGTCCCGTCTGTACGGCGAGGACGAAAAGAGCAAGCTGACCGCGCAGAAGGTCCTGCTGTATGTCCTTGACCAGATCCTGCGGCTGATGCACCCCTTCATGCCGTTTATTACCGAGGAGATCTGGCAGGCCATCCCGCACGAGGGTGAAGCGCTGATCGTGGCATCCTGGCCGGTCTATGACGAAGCCCTGAGCTTCAAGAACGAGGAAGCGGCCATGGAGAGCATCATGAGCGCCATTCGCGCTGTGCGCAACCGCCGCGCGGAGATGAATGTCCCGCCGTCCAAGAAGTGCACGCTCTATGTTGTGACAAAGAAGCCGGAGATTTTCACTGAAGGCAGCGGCTTTATGACCCGACTTGCCTACGCCGATCAGGTCGTCGTGTGCGATGCGGAACCGGAGGGACATGAATCCATGATTTCCTGCGTGACGCATGACGCGGCGGTTTACCTGCCGATGAACCAGCTTCTCGACATCGAAAAGGAGTTGGCGCGCATCGCCAAGGAAAAAGAAAAGACCGAAAAGCAGCTTGCCGGCATCCGCGGGAAGCTGAGCAACGAGAGCTTCCTGTCCAAGGCGCCGGAGGCGGTCGTGAACGCCGAGCGCGCAAAGCTGGAAAAGCTGGAGGGTCTGCTTGCGCAGCTTACCGAAAGCGAACAGCGCATGAAGAATCTCTGATATTGAACATTTCTCCGACCGCTGCGTGGATTTTCCACGCAGCGGTTTTTTGTGCTTTATTTCTGCTTCCGTTTGGTGTATAATAACAATAATATGGGGTTTATGGCCGTGTACGGGCACGGCGGAAAGGAACGGATCATGGAAGAGAAAAAAATCCAGCAGCCGTCACAGAAAAGCGGGGCGCTGTGCGACGTTTATGCGCTGCTGCACGATCTGGTATATATTCTGGCGGGCATCACGCTGTTTTTCGTTTTTGTCATTCGTCTGGTGGGCGTTTCCGGCCCGTCCATGATGCCTACTTTGCAGAACGGCGACTATGTCGCGCTTCTGAGCAACTTCCTGATGGGTGACCTGAAGCAGGGGGACATCATCGTCGCGCGAAAGCAGAGCTTTGAAAACGGCGAGCCGATCGTCAAGCGCGTGATCGCCACGGAGGGACAGACCGTCGACCTGCGCTATGATGAAAACGGCGTCTGCACGGTCTATGTGGACAACCAGCCCTTGCAGGAAGACTATATCAACGAGCCGATGCTGGAGGCCAGCTACACCACGATCTCCTTCCCGGTGACGGTCGATGAGGGCTGTGTCTTCGTCATGGGCGACAACCGCAACCACTCGGCCGACAGCCGCTATGAGAGGATCGGTCAGATCGAAAAGAGTCAGGTGCTGGGCAAGGTGCTGCTGGTGCTGTTCCCCGGAAAGGATGAGAGCCGCAGCCGTGATTTCAGCCGCATCGGGGGCGTGTCATGACGGACGACCGCATGAGTATTCAGTGGTATCCGGGCCACATGACCAAGACCCGCCGCCAGATGGAGGCGGATCTGAAGCTGGTCGACGCGGTCTGTGAGCTGGTGGACGCGCGCATCCCGTATTCCAGCCGGAATCCGGATATTGCCGCGCTTTGCGGCGCGAAGCCGCGCATGGTGATCCTCAACCGCATCGACCTTGCCGACCCGGCGATGACCGCGCTGTGGAGCGACTGGTTCCGTGCGCAGGGCGCGGCGGTCGTGTGTACGGACTGCAAGAGCCGCAAGGGTATCGACCGTTTTGTTCCCGCAGTGCGCGCGCTGCTGGCGGAGAAGCTCCAGCGCTACGCGGAAAAGGGTCAGGTCGGCCGGCCGCTGAAGCTGATGATCGTCGGAATTCCGAATGTCGGCAAATCGACCTTTATCAATCAGATCGCCGGGCGCAAGGGCGCAAAGGCGGAGAACCGCCCCGGCGTGACGCGCGGCAAGCAGTGGGTCACGGTGGACAGGGGCTTGCTCCTGCTGGATACGCCGGGCATCCTCTGGCCGAAATTCGACGATGAGGAGGTCGGACGCCGCCTTGCCTATACCGGGGCGGTCAAGGACGACATCCTCGACGTGGAGACGCTGGCGTGCAATCTGATCGCAATGCTGTGGAGACGCTATCCAGATGCGCTGCGCGCGCGCTATAAGATTGACCCGCCGGAGGGTGCAGACGGCTATGACCTTCTGACTGAAGCCGGGCGGCGGCGCGGCTTTCTGCTTGCCCGGGGCGAGATCGACACGGAGCGCATGGCGCGCGTGCTGCTGGAGGAATACCGCAGCTGCAAGATTGGAAGATTCACATTGGAGGGGCCGGAAGATGCCGCGATATGAGCTGATCCGCGAGATTTTCAATCTCTGCGCCAATAACCAGATGCGCGACGTGTTTGTCAGCGAGGTGGAAACGGACGATACCGACGCCGCCGCGCGTGTCTATTGCAAGGGAAACGAAGTAACTGTGGAGAAAACCGTCCGCGAGGACGGCACGATCCTTTATGATATTGTGGCCGACGGTCTGCACCAGCGGCTGAGCTTTACGCCGGATTGAGGGAAAACGATGAGCGAGCTTTGGAAATTTGAACATCAATGCTATGACGAGGGCTTTGAGATCGTCTGCGGTGTGGACGAAGCGGGCAGAGGCCCGCTGGCAGGCCCCGTGTGCGCTGCGGCGGTGATCCTGCCGCGCGACCTTGAGATCGAGGGACTGAATGACTCAAAAAAACTGTCGGATAAGCGCCGCCGTGCACTGTTTGAACAGATTACTGCACAGGCGGTCAGCTATGGCATTGCTTTTGCCACTGAGCAGGAGATCGACGAGATCAATATTTTGCAGGCGACCTTCCTCGCCATGCGCCGGGCGATGGAGCGACTTACCGTCCGGCCGTCCATCGCGCTGATCGACGGCAACCGGGAAACGGACTTTGGCCTGCCGGTGCGGACGATCGTCAAGGGTGACAGCCTGAGCGCGGATATTGCCGCGGCGTCCATTCTCGCCAAGGTGACGCGGGACGACTTCATAATGCAGCAGGCGGAGCTTTATCCGCAGTATGGCTTTGACGTACATAAGGGCTATGGCACGTGCGCGCATTACGACGCGCTGCGCAAATATGGCCCCTGCCCCATCCACAGGAGAACCTTCCTGAAAAAGCTCTATGCCGAGTGATCTGCTGGGCCGCTGGGGCGAGAGCTTCGCGGCAGAGTATCTGCGCAAAAATCACTATACCGTTGTCGCGGCGAACTACCGCTGCCGCTTCGGCGAGATCGACCTGATCGCGGAAAACCGGAATTATCTGGTTTTTGTGGAGGTCAAGCTGCGCAAGAATGCACATTTCGCCGAGGCCATGGAGTTCGTTGACCGGCGGAAGCAGGAACGCCTGCGCCAGACGGCGGCGGTGTATCTCTCCCAGTATGAAACACAGAAGCAGCCGCGTTTTGACGTGATCGAGATCTACGCGCCGGAGGGGACGGAAACGCGCCGCCCGCAGGTGCGGCATTGGGAGGATGCGTTTGAATGAAGCTGTTTGACGGACACTGCGATACGGCGTTTGAACTCTGGCAGAGGGGAGAGCCGCTCTCCCGGAACTCCTGCCACATTGATCTGCAAAAAACGCAGAAGTTTGAAAACTACGCCCAGATCTTTGCCTTTTGCAGCTATGCTGGCTGCGAAGGTGTATTTGAAAAACCGGAAGATACGCTGACGCTTCCGATGGCGGTCCTGCGGCGGGAGCTGGAAAAGAACTCGGATTCCATTCTTCCCGCTAAGGATGCCGGCGGCATCCGCGATGCCTGGGCAGCCGGGAAGGCAGCGGCGCTGTTTTCCATTGAGGGGCCGGAGTGTATCGGCTGCGATCCGGCGCGCCTTGCCGATCTGCGTGCGCAAGGCTTTGTTACGACGACGCTCACGTGGAACGCGGACAACGCGCTGGCGGGCTGGCATCAATCCGGCCGCGGCCTGACCGCGCAGGGACGCGACTACGTCCGTGCGGCGGAGGACTGCGGGATGCGCATTGACGTCAGCCATCTTTCCGAGCGTGCCTTCTGGGCACTGTGCGAATTCGCGGATGCTCCCATTCTGGCCAGCCACTCCAACTGCCGCGCACTTTGCGATCACAGCCGCAACCTGACGGACGATCAGCTCCGCGCGGTGGCGCAGCTCGGCGGTACGGTGGGGCTGAATCTCTACGTGCCGTTTCTGAGCAAAGCGGCGGACCGCTTCACGATGCTTTCTCACCTGGAGCATCTGCTCACGGTCTGCGGCGAGGATCATGTGGCGCTCGGCGGCGACCTTGACGGCTGCGACGAGCTGCCGGAGGGATTTTCCGACATCGGGGATTACCTCACGTTTTACGACTTTTTGCGGGCGCGGGGCTACGAAACTACCCTGCTTGACCGCATTTTCTACCAAAACCTGCTGAAACTATTCTGAAAGGAGAAACGGATGGCGCTCTACGCGATCGGAGATCTGCATCTTTCCTTCGGTGCGGATAAGCCCATGGACGTCTTTGGCGGCGCGTGGACGGGCTATGTGGACAAGCTGCAACAGGGGCTGTCCGTGATCGGCCCGGAGGATACGACCGTCCTGTTGGGCGATCTCTCGTGGGCACTTGGAATCGAAGAAGCGCGGGAGGATTTTGCGTTTATCGACCGCATCCCCGGACGTAAGATCATCCTGAAGGGGAATCACGACTACTGGTGGACGACGGCGTCGAAGTTCTACAAATTCTGCGAACAGAATGGCTTTTCCAATCAGTTCATTCTGAACAACAACTGTTATTTTTACGAAAATATCGCCATCACCGGTACGCGCGGCTGGTTTTTTGAGGAGGATGCCGCGCTGGGCAGTCACAATGATAAGATCTTCAAGCGGGAACTGATCCGGTTGGAAACCTCGCTCAAGGCAGCGGGGAAGGAGCACGAGATCTATTGCTTCCTGCACTATCCGCCGCGCTACCGCGGCTATCTCTGCCGGGAGATCCTTGACCTTTTTCAGCAGTACGGCGTGAAGCTCTGCTGCTATGGCCATCTGCACGGCGACAGCCACAGGCTGGCGCTGGAGGGAACGTTCGAGGGCGTGGAATATCGCCTCGCCGCAGCGGATTTCGTCAATTTTACGCCGATTCGCCTGAAATAAAAAAATATAGCTTGTATTTTTCAATATTCTCTGATAGAATAGTACGGATTCTGGAGAAAAAATGTGCGCGTCCTGCGCAACACATAGGAGGATTATCCAAATGAATGTTAAAAGCGTAGAAAAAGAAACTTCCAAAGCAACCGTTACCGTGGAGCTGACCAAGGCCGAGTTGGAGCCTGCCGTCAACAAGGCGTACCTCAAGTACCGCAAGGACATCGCCATCCCCGGCTTCCGCAAGGGCAAGGCGCCCCGCGTGGTCATCGAGGCTGCTTACGGCAAGCATGTCTTTTTTGAAGATGCAATTGAAGAAATGTTCCCGCAGATCTATCAGGAAGCCGTCATGACGCAGGATATGAAGCCCGTCGGCCGTCCCAGTGTTTCCGATATGAACATTGCCGATGACGATTCCGTCACCCTGACCATCGTCACCGACCTCTATCCCGCCGTCACCCTCGGCCAGTACAAGGGCATTGAGGTCGAGAAGGTCAACGCGGAGGTCAAGGAGAGCGAAGTGGACGCCGAGATCGACCGCATGGCGCAGAATGTCGCCCGCATCAGCACCGTCGAGCGCCCCGCCAAGGACGGCGACACCGTGGTCATCGACTTTGAAGGCTTCCTGAATGGAGTTGCTTTCAAGGGCGGCAAGGGTGAAAACCACGAGCTGGTTCTCGGCTCTGGCTCCTTCATCCCCGGTTTTGAGGAGCAGGTCGTCGGCATGAGCGCCGGCGAGGAGAAAGACATCAACGTCACCTTCCCGGAAAACTATCATGCCTCCGAGCTTGCCGGCAAGGAAGTTACCTTCAAGGTCAAGGTGCATGAGGTCAAGGAGACCGTCCTGCCCGAGAAGGACGACGAGTTCGTGAAAGATGTTTCCGAATTCGACACCATGGCCGAGCTGCGCGCCGACATCGAAAAGCGCATCCTCGACGAGAAGCAGGCCGGCATCGACCGCGCTTTTGAAAACGCCGCCGTCGAGAAGGCAGCGGAGAACATGACCGCAGAGATCCCCGACAGCATGGTCGACGAGGAAGTGGACCGTCAGCTCGAGCGTATGGACTATGAGCTGCGCGCACAGGGCGCTTCTCTGGAAGCCTATTCCAAGATGCTCGGCGGCAACATGGATTCCATCCGCAAGAGCCTGCGTCCGGGCGCACTGAATGCCGTCCGCACCAACGTCATGCTTGATGCCGTCGTGGATGCCGAGAAGATCGAGGTTTCCGAGGAAGAGTGCGAGGAAGAGTACAAGAAGCTGGCCGACAGCTACAAGATGGAGCTGGACAAGGTCAAGGAGCTGCTGCCCGTGGAGAGTCTGAAGGGCGACCTTCAGGTCCGCAAGGCTGCCAAGCTGATCGCCGAGTCCGCCGTTGCCGTCGCGCCGAAGGCTGAGGAAAAAGCGGAATAATTTTCCCGGCACATGGTTAGAATGTTTCTGATCGTGATTTGAAAGGAGCTTTGGTATGAGTTTAGTACCTTATGTTGTGGAACAGACCAGCCGCGGTGAGCGCTCGTATGACATCTTCTCCCGCCTGCTGAACGACCGTATCATCTTCCTCTCCGAGGAGGTCAACGATACCACCGCCAGCCTTATCGTGGCGCAGATGCTGTATCTTGAGGCGCAGGATCCGGATAAGGACATCCAGTTCTATATCAACAGCCCCGGCGGCTCCGTGACCTCCGGCCTTGCGATCTATGACACCATGCGGTATATCAAGTGCGACGTGTCCACGATCTGCATCGGCATGGCCGCATCCATGGGCGCGTTCCTGCTGTCGTCCGGCACGAAGGGCAAGCGCATCGCGCTGCCGAACGCGGAGATCATGATCCACCAGCCCTCCG
>UQWH01000061.1 GCA_900544705.1 uncultured Eubacteriales bacterium
TGCCGCGAACGCAGCCGCGGCGCGCTGAACATCCCCGGCGACCGCCCGGCGGGCGTCTACAGTGCCGGCACCGCGCAGAAGCTGATGAACTGCGAGGGCTACCGCGTGGGCCGCGAGGCCGTGATTCTCGGCAGCGGCGACATCGGCCTGATCATGGCGCGCCGCCTGAGCTTAGAGGGCGCGAAGGTCAAGGCCGTGTGCGAGCTGCTGCCGTATTCCGGCGGCCTGACGCGCAATATCGTCCAGTGCCTTGAGGATTTTGATATTCCGCTTTACCTTTCCACCACTGTCTGCGAGATCCACGGCAAAAAGCGCGTGGAGGGCGTGACCATCGCGCAGGTGGACGAAAAACGCCGTCCCATCCCAGAAACCAGACGTTACATCCCCTGTGACACGCTGCTCCTTTCGGTCGGCCTGATCCCGGAAAACGAGCTGACGCGCGCGGCGGGCATCCCCATCGACCCCGTCACGAACGGCGCGCTCGTGGACGAGCACTGCCAGACGCAGGCGGAGGGCATTTTCGCCTGCGGCAACGTTTTGCAGGTGCATGATCTGGTGGACTACGTTTCCGACGAGGCCGAGCGCGCCGGCCGCGGCGCGGCGGCGTATCTTGTCGAGAAGGCGGACACGGGCAGGACCGTCGCCGTCCGGCCGGGAAACGGCGTGCGCTATGTGCTGCCGCAGAATGTGCATACGGATTGCGGTGAGGACGTTTCGCTCTTCCTGCGCGTGACGCAGCCCTTCGGCAAGGTCTGCTATACCGTCCGTTCCGGGGATACCGTCCTTGCGACGGCAAAGCGCTTTCGCGCTGCGCCGGGCGAGATGGAAAAGCTGACGGTCAAGGCGGAACTTCTGAAAAACGTGACGCAGGAGCTCACAGTATGGCTGGAGGTGGAAGCATGAAACGGACGATCACCTGTATTGTCTGTCCGCGCGGCTGCACGATGACCGTACAGGACGTGGGCGGCAAGCTCACCGTCACCGGCAACACCTGTCCCCGCGGCGAGAAGCACGCGATCGCGGAGGTCACCGCGCCCGTGCGGACGCTGACCTCGGTCGTTCGGGTCAGCAACCGGGAGGACACGATGGTTTCGGTCAAATCCGCCGCGCCCATTCCGAAAGGCAAAATGATGGACATCATGCAGCGCATCCGCGCTGCCGAGGTCGCCGCGCCGGTACACATCGGGGATGTGATCCTGCCGGAGGTTTACGGCACGGACATCGTTGCGACGAAGGATATTCTTTGATAAAAGTTTTGAATTTCATGAAATAATACAGATTTCCAGAACTTTACGCTTGCGAAATAGTTTCAAAACAGTTACAATATTCATGTCCTCGCGAGACAACCATTTCAAAGGAGGTCTGATCATGTTCTGTTTCAATAACTTCGATTGCAGCGCCGTCTGGCAGGCAATCTGCAAGTACCTCGGCTTCGGCTGCTAAAACATTATGGAAGCCTAAATAAGATGCCCGCCCCGCGAAAGCGGGGCGGGTTTTTCCTATGTCGATACTGGAAAAATCCGCCGTTCTGTGCTATACTATAAAAAACAGCTTCGGGGGAGAATCCATGAACATTCTGATCATTGACGCGCAGGGCGGCGGCATCGGGCGCCAGCTGGTCGCAGCGATCCGGGAAAGCCTGCCGGAGGCGGAGATCACCGCCGTCGGAACCAATACGGCTGCGACGGCCGCCATGCTGAAAGCGGGCGCGCATCACGGCGCGACGGGCGAGAATGCAGTCGTCGTCGGCTGCCGCCGGGCGGACGTGATCATCGGGCCGGTGGGCATCGTGATCGCGGACGCGCTCTACGGCGAGGTCACGCCCGCCATGGCGCTGGCTGTCGGCCGGAGCGCGGCAAAGCGCATCCTCATCCCGGTCAACCACTGCGACAACGTGATCGTCGGCGCGGCGGCGCTTTCCATGGGCGCGATGATCGACGCCGTGGTGAAAGAATTGACGAAGAACGATTGACTTTTTCCGCGCTTCTCTGCTATAATGATTCCATGTTTTGCAGGAAGCAGAACGGCGGCGCAGAAGCGCCCGGATTTCCCGGCGATACAAAAAATATGCGTACAAAGAAGGTATGCGGCCCCTCAAGGGGGCGGTGTGCCTTCTTTTTGCAGATTCAGGGGGTAAATACATGGAACTGAACGATTTTTTCGCGGCGCACCCGGAGGTCGCGGTCGCGTTTTCCGGCGGCGTGGACTCGGCCTATCTGTTGTATGCCGCAAAGCGCGCGGCGAAACGGGTGAAGGCCTATTACGCCTGCTCGGCCTTCCAGCCGCAGTTTGAGCTGGAGGATGCCAAGCGCCTCGCAGCGGAGCTGGACGTGCAGATGCAGATCCTTCCGCTGGACGTCCTTGCGGACGCGCAGGTCACCGCAAATCCGAAAAATCGCTGCTATTACTGCAAAAAGCGCATTTTCGGTGCGATCACGGCGCAGGCGCGGCACGACGGCTTTACCGTTCTGCTCGACGGCACCAACGCCTCCGATGACGCGGGCGACCGCCCCGGCATGAAGGCGCTGGAGGAGCTTTCCGTGCTCTCGCCGTTGCGCCTGTGCGGGCTGACCAAGGCGCAGATCCGAGCGCTTTCCAAGGAGGCGGGGCTGTTCACCTGGGACAAGCCGGCCTACGCCTGCCTTGCCACGCGCATCCCGGCAGGGCAGGTCATCACGGCGGAGGCTCTGCGCCGGACGGAAGCGGCGGAGAGCTACCTCTTCTCCCTCGGCTTCATGGATTTCCGCGTGCGCACCGTCGGGGATATGGCGAAGCTCCAGCTTCGCGCGGAGCAGCTTCCGCTGCTGCTGGCGCACCGGGAGAAGATCGTGAAGAAGCTCGGCAGCGACTATTCGTCGGTCTGCCTTGATCTGGAGGTGCGGAAATGAGCGAACTGAAGCAGGTGCTTGCGTCGGTAAAGGACGGCACGCTTTCCGTGGAGGATGCGCTTCTGAAAATCAAGACCCAGCCCTTTGAGGACATCGGCTTTGCCAAGGTCGACCTGCACCGGAAATTCCGACAGGGAGCCGCCGAGGTGATCTACGGCGCAGGGAAAACGCCCGCGCAGATGCTGGGCATTCTGCGAACCATGCAGGCGCACGGGCAGAAAACCGTCCTCATCACGCGCCTGCGCGAGGAAGCGGCGAAGGAGATCGGCCGGGAGATTCCGCTGCAATATGACAAAACGGCCGGCGTCGGCATCGTCGGAACGCTCCCGCAGCCGGACGGCATCGGGAGAATCGCCGTCGTGACCGGCGGCACCAGCGACATCCCGGTCGCGGAGGAGGCGGCGCTGACGGCGCAGGCCCTCGGCAACGAGGTGCTGCGGCTGTACGACGTCGGCGTGGCGGGGCTGCACCGCCTGCTTTCCAATCTGGACGAGATCATGAGCGCTTCGGTCGTGATCGCCATCGCGGGGATGGAGGGGGCGCTTGCCAGCGTGGTCGGCGGCCTGGTGGACTGCCCGGTCATCGCCGTGCCGACCAGCGTGGGCTACGGCGCGTCCTTCGGGGGCGTGTCGGCGTTGCTTTCCATGCTCAATTCCTGCGCCAGCGGCGTGTCCGTGGTGAATATCGACAACGGCTTCGGCGCGGGCTATCTCGCCAGCCGCATCAACCATATGGAGGCGAAACGATGAAAACGTTGTATCTGGACTGCGGCATGGGCGCCGCGGGCGATATGCTCACGGCGGCGCTGTACGAGCTGCTGGACGAGAGAGAAAAGCAGGAATTTCTGGCGCAGATGAACGCGCTGGGGCTTCCGGGGGTCGAGGTCTGCGCGGAGGCCGCGGAGAAGTGTGGCATCACCGGCACGCATATGCGCGTGGCGGTCGGCGGCGCGGAGGAGGACGAGCATCCTCATGAGCATGACCACGACCATCATGATCACGAGCACAGCGCCCTGCACGAGATCGAGCACCGCATTGCGCACCTTCCGGTTTCCGAGCGGGTGCGGCGGGACATCGCCGCGGTATACGGCCTGATCGCGGAGGCGGAGAGTCACGTGCACGGTGTCCCGGTCACGCAGATCCACTTCCATGAGGTGGGCAGTCTGGACGCGCTTGCGGACGTGACGGCGGTGTGCTGGCTCATGGAAAAGCTGGCGCCGGAGCGCGTGACGGCCTCTCCGGTACACGTCGGAAGCGGCCATGTGCGCTGCGCGCACGGCGTGCTGCCGGTGCCTGCGCCGGCGACGGCATGGCTTCTGCGCGGTGTGCCGGTCTACGGCGGAGAAATTCGCGGAGAGCTTTGCACGCCGACGGGCGCGGCACTGCTGCGCCATTTCGTGACGGAGTTCGGCTCTATGCCCGTGATGCGCGTGGAGCGCATCGGCTACGGCATGGGCAAGAAGGATTTCCCCATGGCTAACTGTGTCCGCGCTCTGCTGGGCGAGGCCGGCGAGATGGGCGATGAGGTCTGCGAGCTTTCCTGCAATCTGGACGACATGACGGCCGAGCGCATCGGCTTCGCGCTGGAGCGCTTCTTTGAGGCGGGCGCGCTGGAGGCCTATACCGTTCCGGTCGGGATGAAAAAGTCCCGCCCCGGCGTGCTTCTGAGCGTCATGTGCCGCCAGGCGCAGCGGGAGGAGCTGCTGCGGCTCATTTTCCTGCACACGACGACGCTGGGCGTGCGCGAGAATCTCTCCCGCCGCTACACCCTCCGCCGCAGCGTGGAGCAGGTGAAAACGAGCTTCGGCAGCGTGCGCGTCAAACGCGCCGAGGGCTACGGCACGGTGCGCGAGAAGTACGAATACGACGATCTGGCCGGAATCGCCAGAGAAACCGGCCTTTCGCTGGACGAGATCGTAAAACGCATCGAAAACGAGAAAAAAGAATAAAAAACAACCCCCCAGGGGGCTTCTCAGAACATACGGGATTTGCTATGATGGAGCCGATCAAATGCGCGCCGGAGCATACCGGCGCAGAAAGAAGGCTATCATGAAGAAATTCCTTGCACTGGCGCTGACACTGGCCATGCTGCTTGTGCTGGCGGCGGGCTGCGCAAATCAGACCCCCACAGAAGGCTCCGAATCTACCGGTGAGCAGAGCGCTGCTCCCTCAGAATCCACCCCGCAGACCCGCATCCTCCTCGACTCGGAGGGTCGCGAGGTCGAGGTTCCGGACACAGTCGAGCGCATTGTCTGCGTGGGCGTGGGCGCGTTGCGCTATAGCTGCTATGTCGGCGCGGCCGATTTGGTTGTCGGCGTGGAGGAATATGAGACCAAAGCCGGCATGAGCCGCCTGTACAATTATGTAAACTTCAATAAATTCAGAGATCTGCCTGTTACCGGTACCAACGGCGAACCCTATGTCGAGCAGATCATTGCTGCCGACCCGCAGGTCATCGTGATGAGCGCCTATGCCAAGCAGAACGCCGACGAGCTGAGCGAAAAGACGGGGATCCCCGTCGTGGTCGTCCCCGGCAGTGATACGACGTTGGACGACAAGGCCTACGAAACCATCCGGATTCTGGGTGAGCTGTACGGAAAAACAGACCGTGCCGATGAGCTGACGGCCTACCTGCGCGGCGTGCAGTCCGATCTGGACGAGCGAACGGCGAGCATTGAGAACGCCGACAAGCCCACGGTCTACGTCGGCGGCGTTTCCTTCAAGGGCGCGCACGGCTTCGAGGGTACGGAGGCGGGCTACGGCCCCTTCGAGCTCATTCACGCGCAGAACCTTGCCGATACGACCGGCCAGACCGGCGCGTTCAGCATCGACGTGGAGCAGGTGCTGGCGTGGGACCCTGACTATATCTTCCTTGATTTTAACGGCATGGATCTCATCCGCGAGGACTACGCGGCGCATCCGGACTTTTACAACAGCCTGACGGCGGTCAAGGAGGGGCGAGTTTATTCACAGATCTCCTTCCGCTCCTCCGCGTCCAATCTGGAAACGGCGCTGGCCGATGCCTACTACGCCGCCTGCGTGATGTTCCCGGAGCAGTTCAAGGACGTCGACCCCGTGGAAAAGGCGGGGGAGATCTTCACCGAGCTGCTCGGCACGAACCCCTATGCCGATCTGAAGGAGGCGGGCTATGAGTTCCGTCAGATTACCATTGGAGAATAATCCGAACGGGTCGGATTATCTGAAAAAACAGCGAAAGAGTATTTTATTTCTGATTTTTCTTGCGGTTCTGCTGCTGGCAGCGTTCCTGTTATCGCTTCGGGCAGGCTCCTATGATACCCCGATTGCGGAGCTGGTTCGCGGCATTTTCGGCAGAGCGTCCGATCAGAAGATCAATCTGGTCGTGCGCAGCAACCGCCTGCCGCGCATCTGCACGGCGATCGTCGCAGGCGCGGGGCTGGGTCTTGCGGGCTGCATTTTACAGGCGATCCTGCACAATCCGCTGGCCTCGGCCTCGACGCTCGGCGTGTCGCAGGGAGCGACCTTCGGCGCGGCGCTTGCCATCATCGGCCTCGGCATTGCCGGCTCCGCCGGCTGGGCGATTCCGCTGCTGTCCTTCGCCGGGTCGCTGGCGGTGGCGGCAATCATTCTGGCGCTGAGTCGTTTCCGACAGATCTCCTCCGAGGGAATCGTGCTTGCGGGCGTGGCCATCAGCTCCATGCTCACCGGCGCGACGACCCTGATGCAGTATTTTGCCGACGAAGTCGCGCTTGCCTCGCTGGTCTACTGGACCTTCGGCGATCTTGGCAGCACGGGCTGGGGCGACCTGCGGTGGATGGCGCTTGTCGTCCTTCTGCTGATCGTCTACTGCTTTGCCCACCGCTGGGACTACAACGCTCTGCTCAGCGGCGAGGAAACGGCGCAGAGCCTCGGCATCAACGTGCAGCGGCTCACGCTGGTCAATATGCTGCTGGCCTGCCTTGCCTGCTCGGTGATCGTGTCCAACGTCGGCCTGATCAACTTTATCGGGCTGGTCGCGCCGCACATCGTGCGCCTTGTGGTGGGCAACAATCACGTCTATTTGATTCCCGGCTCCATTCTGGCGGGCGCGACGCTGCTGCTGCTCGGGGATCTTCTGGCGCGGGTCGTGCTCATGCCGGTGATTTTGCCCATCGGCGCGCTGACGTCCTTCCTCGGCGGGCCGCTGTTCCTGTATCTCCTGTTCAGAGGGAGGAAAAAAGCATGATTTCCGCAAAGAATATCAGCTTCCACTACCGCGGCGGCAGAAATGTGCTGAATCAGGTCGGCTTTGATCTGGAGGACGGCCGCTTTCTGGCTATTCTCGGCAACAACGGCGCAGGCAAGAGCACGCTGCTCAAGTGCCTGAACCGCATCCTCCGGGCGGATTCCGGCTCGTTCCGGATGGACGGCGAGGAAATTCTGACGCTTTCCCACCGGGAGATCGCGCGGCGGATCGCCTTTGTCGCCCAGAGCGTACCGAACACGCAGATGACGGTGCACGATGCCGTCATGCTCGGCCGGCGGCCCTATATGGGCTTCGGCGTGACGGAGAACGACCATAAGATTGTCCACGAGGCCATGCACGCGCTGGGTCTGGAGGACATGCGCGGGCGCTATCTCAATGAGCTTTCCGGCGGCGAGCGCCAGAAGGTGATGCTGGCGCGGGCAATGGCGCAGCAGCCGAAGCTGCTGCTGCTCGACGAGCCGACCAGCAGCCTGGACATTATGAACCAGTATCAGGTGCTGCAAATCGCGCAGGATTTCTGCCGCGAGGAGGGAAAGAGTGCCATTGTGGTCATCCACGATCTGAATCTGGCGCTGCGCTTCTGCGACCGTTTTCTGCTGCTGCGCGGCGGAAGCGTCTACCGCTACGGCGACCGCTCCTGCATGGACGCGCAGGCGCTGCGCGAGGTCTACGGCGTGGACGGCAAGTTCGTCATGGTGGAAAACCAGATGATGATTTATGTGAATGAGAATCCGAAGGGAGAACTGGAGCTATGACAGATTTTGAAAAATGCGCTGCGTTCCACGGCCATGTCTGCGGCGGTCTGACGATCGGCTATAAGGCCGCGCAGTATGCCATCCGTCTGCTGAATCTGACCTTCTCGGACGACGAGGAAGTGGTCTGCATCGCGGAAAACGACGCCTGCGGTGTGGATGCCATTCAGGTCATGCTGGGGTGCAGTATCGGCAAGGGCAATCTGCTGTTTCATATGCGGGGAAAGCAGGCGTTTTCCGTCTACAACCGGAAAACGGGCAAGGCCGTCCGCCTTGTTCTGAAGCCGAAGCCGGAGGGCCTGCGCAGGGAGGACTCCCTGCAATACTACCAGAGCCGGGAGCCGGAGGAGCTGTTTGACGTGAAGCCTGTGGCGCTCGCGCTTCCGGAAAAAGCGCGGCTGTTCGACTCCTACCGCTGCGACTGCTGCGGCGAGGTCACGGGCGCCAACTGGATCCGCCTTGCCGGGGAGAAAAAGCTCTGCCTCGACTGCTACGAGAGCTACGACCGCTTTGACATCTGATGAGATTCACAATCGCCTGCCGGAAGCGTTTTTCCGACGGGCGATTTTCTTACATTTCTGCAAGGAGTTGCCTTCCGGCGGCTGCTTGCGGTATAATGGAAACGGATTCATAATGAGGGAGAACGTTTATGGGCAACACGGGGAAACGGCGGCATACCGTCTGGCTGATTCTGGTATTTTTCGCAATGACCACGCTGTTCTTTTCTATGATGATCGCCGCGACCATGCCGAAATACAAGGCGGTATCTTCGCCGGAGGAAATTGCTGCGACCGACCTTTCCGAGGACTATATCTGCCTCGGCGAACAGAATGCGGAGGTCTATCCCGGCAGGCTCTATGACAGCGCGGACTTTGCCGCAGGAAACGTATCGCCGGGCGACCCGGAGGCGAAATATCAGACCTGCCGGGTCGTGCTCTCGCTGGAAGCGGGAAAGACCTACGGCATGACCGGCCAGACGGCCACCTATGCGCAGCGGGTCTATGTCAACGGCGAGCTGCGGAACGAAATGGGGTCCGTCGCCGATAACGCCGGGCAGTTCACCCCGCGGACCGATCTTTACACCGTATATTTTACTCCGCAGAGCGGGAAAACGGAGATCATTGTCCAGCACGCGTGGTTCAACCACCGCACGGGCGCGTTTCACAAGGTGTTTCTTGCAGAGCAGCCGGTCATTACCCGCATGGAGCGGGCAAAGACGCTCTGCGAGGGCGTGATCACCGGCGTGCTGCTCGGCATGACGATCTTCTTTCTCGGGATGTTCCTGTTCAATCCGTCCAATCGCGGGATGCTGTGGTTTTCCCTTTCCTGCCTGTGCGCGGCGGCGAACGACCTGATCTATGAAAGCAAGCAAATCATGACCATTTTCCCGCACCTCAACTGGTATGTGGGGCATAAGATCGAACTGCTGACCAACGTCTACTACTTCCTCTTTATCGCGCTGTTCGCCTTCTCCATGCTGCGCTGCCGGACGAAGCGCTGGTTCCGGGCGCTGTCCTTCTCCCTGCTGGGCGCGGTGACGGCCTTCTACATTTTTGCACCCTCCACCTTCTACACGCACTATACCGTCCCGCTGGGCGCGGCCATGATGCTCTATGAGCTGTTTACCGTCATCGTGCTGCTGCGCATCGCCGCGGGGGAGGGCAAGCTCCGCCGGCCGGACAACCTGATCGTGTGCCTGTCGCCTCTGCTGGTGCTGCTTGTGTATGCCGTCGAGGGCGCGACCTATTTTTCGCACATCCTCTATCTGCGTGCCTATGCGATGATCCTGCTGGCCTTCTGCAATGCGCTGGTTCTGACCATCAGCTATTCGCGCACCGAGCGCCGCCTGCACGAGGCCAGAACCCGCGAGCTGGAGATCGCGGAAGAAAACGCCATGCTGGAAAAGATGAACAGCCTGAAAAGTGACTTCATGCGCAACATCGCCCACGAGATGAAAACGCCCCTGACCGTCATGAGCGGCTATGCGCAGCTGACGCAGCGGCAGATCCAGAAGGACGCGGTAAACGAAGAAACGACCGCCAATCTGCAAACCATCGCCAGAGAGGCGGGACGGCTTTCGGACATGGTCACGCGCCTGCTGGACGTGACCTATCAGGGCATGGGCGCAAGCGCTCCGGTCTGCTTTCCGCCGCAGGAGCTGCTGGACGATGCCGCGGCGGTCTGCCGCCCGGTGCTCCAGAAAAACGAAAACCGGCTGGAGCTGGTCTGCCGGAGCCGGAAAAAGCTCGTGGCCAACAAGGAATCCCTGCTTCAGGTGCTGATCAATCTGACGATCAACGCGGGCAAGCACACGAAGGGAGGAAAAATCGTCTTCCGCGCGGAGGACGGCGAAGCGTCGGGCGTGGTCGTATTCTCCGTGTCGGACAACGGCTCCGGCATCTCCGAGGCCGATCTGCCGCATATTTTTGAGCGCGGCTACGGGACGGACGGCGGCAACGGGCTGGGGCTTACGATCTGCCGGGACATCATCGAATCCATGGGCGGCACGATCGCCGTGGAAAAGACGGACAAAACCGGCACGACCATCCGCTTTACCGTGCCGTCCGGAGAGGAGGAAGCCATATGAACACCATCCTGTTGGTCGAGGACAATCCGCACATCATGAAGATCAACAGCACCTCCCTGATGATGGAGGGCTACCATATTTTACAGGCGACGACGGCGGCGGACTGCCTGCAAACGCTGCGGTCGAATGACGTCGACCTGATCATTCTGGACATCATGCTGCCGGACGGAAACGGGATCGCGCTCTGCTCGGAGATCAAGCACGGGTATGAAATCCCGATCCTTTTCCTCTCCGCGCTCGGTGAGAATGAGGACATCATTGCCGCCCTCCGCGCCGGCGGGGACGACTACCTGCCCAAGCCCTATGACATCAATGTGCTCATCGCGCGCGTGGAGGCGCGGCTGCGCTCGTCCTACCGGGAAAAGCGCTTTTTCCGGTTCGGAAATCTGAAATTCGACACGGCGGCGCGCATCGGCTACTGCCGCGAGCGGGAGCTGACGCTGACACAGAAGGAATTTTCCCTGCTTTTGCAGCTGGCGCGCGGCAACGGGCAGATCGTTTCCAAGGAGGCACTGTACGAGTGCGTGTGGGGGCGGCCGCTGGCGGGCGACAGCACCGCGCTGTACACGGCGGTTTCCAGACTCAATGCGAAGCTGGCGGAGGAGAACGCGCAGGTGACGATCTCCTATTTCCGTGGCAGGGGCTACGCGCTGGAGGCGGTGTGAGCATTTCTGGTATACAAAAAGGAAAACCGATGAATATTGCCAAGCGCAGGGGCGGACAGCCTCGGCGCTTTTGCTTACAAATCTGCAAGGTTCCGTCAGAACGGCCTTTCTTCCTGTATACTGCTCTCACAGGAGATATTATGCAGAAAAGAGGTTATGTGAAATGCGTAAGAGCAGAAAGACGCTGATCGTCCGGACGGCGGTGGCGATTCTCAGCCTTTCCATTGTGATCGGCCTGCTTCCGTTTACCGTGCTTGCCGAGGACGAAGGCGGGACGGCCGGCAGCGACCGGCGCTTCGACAGCATCATTGACCCCGGAAAGCCCTCTGGCTATTCGGACACGATGGCAAACCCCTATGGCTACCCACAGGGGCAGAAGTTCCTGTTCTCCGAGCAGAATGAGCTGCTGCTCTACTACACCTTTGACACGCAGAGCAAGCCGGAGCATAAGTACACCGCGTGGTACGACGACTACGAAAAGGGCAAGGGCACGAGCCTGCGCGACAACAAGGATGGCTTCGGCAGCTACGGGATGTACAGCAATACCAGGGCCTATGCCTATGTCGATGCGGTCGGCTTCGACCCGAACGGCACCGGCCGCCGCGACCATGTGGCCTATGTCGGCTACGAAAACGGCAAGACCGGCGGCGAAAAGGGCTACTACCTCTGGGTCATGAACACCGTGAGCGGCGAGCAGTACGGCCCCGTGCGCGTGAGCAACGCTTCCTGCGAGTGGCTCCAGAACAACAAT
>UQWH01000062.1 GCA_900544705.1 uncultured Eubacteriales bacterium
ACACTATTCTTCCCTCCGAAACTTTCGGCTGGATAGGTTTTTTGACAGTCTGACCCGGCGTGAAAGCGTTTGCTTTCCCGCCGGGTTTGCTTCATAACCTGCTTCTTTTATGAATATACTCTCCCATAAGAACTGAACGAGGTGGGAGAATGGAATATATCGCAAATCACATTGAGCTGACCGGCTGCCTTGCATCCGCGCCGCAGTTTTCGCACGACAACCACGGCCGGCGCTTTTTCTCGTTTTATCTGGAGGTCGCGCGCCTTTCCGGGACGGTGGACCGCCTGCCGGTGCTGGCACCGGAGCCGCTGCTGCAATCCGTGGAGGCAAGCGAGGGGGCTTCTCTCCGCGTCGAAGGACAGATCCGCTCCTTCAACAGCCGCACGCCCGCCGGGCGCAGGCTCATCATCTCCGTGCTGGCGGAAACACTGTGCGTCTGCGACGCACCGCACGACAACGAGGTCACGCTGACCGGCGTAATCTGCAAGGAGCCGGTCTACCGCCGCACACCGCTGGGCCGCGAGATCTGCGACGTCATGCTGGCGGTCAACCGTCCCTACCACCGCGCGGACTACCTGCCCTGTATTCTCTGGGGGCGGACGGCGCAGGAGTGCTCCGCGCTGCCCATCGGAGCCATGCTTTCCCTGACGGGGCGGCTGCAAAGCCGTCCGTACATCAAGCTGGTCGGCGGCGAGCCGGAGCAGCGCACGGCCTATGAAATTTCGGCCATCACCGCCGCACCCGTGGACGCAGCAGAAGCATAAAGAAACGGCACTTCCGATTTGCTGCGTCCTCATAAGAAAGCATAGCCCCTTCGCCGAGTCTTTTCCGCCGGAGCTGCGGCGTTTTCCCTCGCGTTACACAAAGTGGCGCTGCGAAAAAACGCCTTGCTCCAACAAAAAACTCTTCGGCGAATGGCTGTAAGCAGTGCTCCCCCGCAGACTTTGTCTGCGGGGGAGCATCTATGTTTTCTTATTCGGACTTCGCTTTTGGAAGCGCCGATTTATAATTATTTCTTACACAGGCTCGTCCATCAGGCGGTCGAACTCCGCCGCGACGCGGTCGAAGTCCTCCTCTGGGATGTCCAGAAGCGTGAAATCGTCGTCCGTGGGGACATAGCCGTAGAGATAAACATCGTCGGAGTCGTCGAGCGCCTCCAGCGCGATATACTGCTTGTCGTCCAGATCGAACACGCCCATAATGCCGCATTCAAAGCTGGCGCCGTCGTCAAACTCCAGCGTAATGATCTCGTCCTCCGCGTACTGTGCGCGCTTGTCTTCCATGGGTAAAAACCTCCCTATTCTTTGGTAGCTTCAGTATAGCCGTTTTTGCGCCGGCTTGCAAGTGGTTCCTCTAAAAATTGCCGGTAGGCCGTGGGCAGGCCGAGATTTTCCTCCAGCTCCCGCGCGCCAGCCCAGAAAAACTGCGGTGCCTGCACCGCGCAGTCGAGATAGAAGCCGGTCAGCTCCCACTGCACATGGGTAAAAATATGCGTCCGGTGCACCTTTTTTTCGATGCCCGTGGGGCGCGTGCCCCACTGCGCCGCCTGCGCCAGCGCCTCCTGCGCGGTCAGCTCACTGGGGACGTCCGGAAGCTGCCAGAGTCCCGCAAGCAGTCCCTTCTCCGGGCGGCGGCAGACGGCGATCGCGCCTTCGCAGCGCAGGAGGAACACCGTCCGATCCTCCCGGCGGCGCGGCTTTTTTTCGGCCTTGACGGGATAGCGCATCTGCTCCCCCGCCGCCCGCGCCGCGCAGAACGCCGCGACCGGGCAGAGCGCGCACTTCGGCTCGCCGTTCGGCAGGCAAACCGTCGCCCCCAGCTCCATCAGCGCCTGCGTAAAATCGCCGCAGCGCCCCGCGGGGTAGATCTTCTCCAGCATTTCACCGATCCCGCGCTTTATTCTCTCCTCCGTGACCGGCGCATCCAACCGCAGCAGCCGCGCCGCCACGCGCAGGACGTTGCCGTCCACCGCCGGCGTGGGCAGCTCAAAGCAGATCGAGCAGATCGCGCCCGCCGTGTACGGCCCGACGCCGGGCAGGGCGCGGACGTCGTCATATTCCCGCGGAAACACTCCGCCGTGCTGTGTCACGATCACCTGTGCCGCCTTTTGCAGATTCCGGGCGCGGCTGTAATAGCCCAGTCCCTCCCAGAGCTTCAGCAGTCGATCCTCCGGCGCGTCGGCCAGCGCCTGCACCGTCGGAAGCGCGGTGAGGAACCGCTCGTAATACCCGCGCACCGCCTCCACGCGCGTCTGCTGGAGCATGATCTCCGAAAGCCAGACGTGATATGGCTCGCGGTCACGCCGCCACGGGAGGTCCCGGCGGTGCTCCGCAAACCACGGCAGAAGCGTCTCCGGTAAAAAATCAAGCGTCATTTTTCCGCTCTCTGCGCTTTCTTCTGCGGCGGGTGGGGGCGATCTTTTTCTTCTCGGCCATCAGCTCATCAAAGCGCTGCGCCGCCTCGGACGCGCCCTGATAGACGAGCCGGCTGACGCGAAGTGTCCCGTCGCGCTCCTTGCTCATGCGCACGCGGATGAGATAGCGCCCGTGCTCCGGACAGGAGGCCATGGCCATATAGCGCCGCCCCTCCTGCGAGAGCCAGCGCCCGCTGCGCATCTTACGGCCGCACTGCGGGCAGTGCGTTTCCTGTTTTGTCATCGCGCCCATCGCGGCATTCTTGTCCTCGTAGCCGTGGAATACCGTCCGACTGATGCAGCCCTCCGGCGGATTGCCGTGGAAGCCGTCCTCGTGGCTGCGCACCGCGCTGGCATACTCCGCGATGCCGCGCTTCATGTCCAGCCGGCTGCAAATGAGCGCCGTGTGGTACGCATCGCCCAGAGCGTCGTGCGCCGGGCGGCTCGGCTCGATCCCCAGAATTTCCATCGCGCTGGAGAGGGACTTCTGCGCAGAGCCGGTGCCGGTCTGCGCGTTGAACACCATCTGCGCGTTATACCATTTCGTGATCCAGTCCGGCTCGCCGTCGTGCAGCAGGATGTTGTCCTCCAGCACGCGGATGTCGTCAAAGCCCCACGTCAGGAAAATGCAATCCCCGCCGATCCATGTGCGGAAGCGCTCCAGCGCTTCCGGGAAGGGCAGTCCCTCCTCGCGCAGGCGCGCATCGTGCAGTCCCGTGAGCTTGGATACGCGGCTGTTCAGTTTTTTATAATATTTCGGGCATACCAGCACCTGAAACTCGTCCGCGACCGTGCCGTCCTCCAGAAGGCGCACCGCGCCGATCTGAATGATCTCGCCGTGAATCTGCACGGGCAGCACCTTCTTCGCGGCATAGGAGCCGGGCCACGGCTGATTCCATTCCATATCCAAAACGATAAACTGCATGACGTCTTCTCTCCTGTTCATGATCCTATTCATGATAGCACAGTTTCCCGCCCTCCGCAACACAAATCGCACCGCTTTTGCACGATCGCGGGCAAAACGGCATAGCATGGGAAAAACAGGAGGGAAGATTATGCCATTTTTATTTTTAAGCCCGTCCACACAGGAGTATAATCCCTACGTCACCAGCGGAAATGAGGAATACTGGATGAACCGTCTGGCAGACCTGATGGTTCCATATCTTGAGGCTTCCGGCATCAACGTCACGCGCAATGACCCGAACGGCACCGTCGGCGATTCCATCCGTGCCTCCAACGCCGGGAATTACAATTTTCATCTCGCGCTGCACAGCAACGCCGCGCCAGCCTCCGTTTCCGGGCAGGTGCGCGGCATCGACATCTACTATTACACGCCCAGCCTGAACGGGCTGCGCATGGCGAATATCATCGTGGACAATCTGAAAGAGATCTATCCCCTGCCCGACCGTGTGCGTGCGCTTGCCACGACCGCCATCGCAGAGGTACGCCTGACGAAAGCACCGGCGGTCCTTGCGGAGCTGGGCTACCACGACAACATGGCCGACGCCTTGTGGATAGAAAACAACCTGCTTGCGATCGCGCGCAGCCTGTCGCTGTCCGTCACGGAGTATTTCGGGCTGCCGCTTCTCTCGCCGCGCCCGGCGCGGGAGGCCACCGTCCGCCTGCAAAGCGGCACGCTCAATCTGCGCGGCGCGCCCTCCCTGGACGGCCCCGTTCTGGCCGGGATCCCGAACGGCGCAGCCGTCTCCATCCTCGGCGCTTACAGCGACTGGCGGTCCGTCAATTACGACGGCCTGATCGGCTGGGTCAAAAGCGAATTTCTCTCAGTCTGAGCCCGGCGTTCCGGCGGCCATCCAGCCCTTTCCTTTGCCACAGACCGGGCAGTATTCCGCGGCCTCCTCGGAGGTATAGGTGTAGCCGCAGTTCAGGCAGTGCCACGCGGCGGGCTCGTCCCTGCGCCAGCGCATTCCGGAGAGATATTCCTCCCTTGCCCTCAGGAAGGCATCGTGGTGCTGCCCCTCTATGGAGGCGATCATGCGCCACAGGCGGGCCGCGTCCGCATACCCCTCTTCCTCCGCCGTCTGCGCAAAGACCGGATAGACCCGCTCATGCTCTGCCTGCTCGCCCTCGGCGGCGAATTGGAGATTTTCGCCGGTATTGCCGAAGGAGAAGGGATAGCCCGCCTCCAGATCGATATTTTCTATCGTCTTTCCGCCGTGCTTCGTCAGAAGCTCCCAGAATTCCTCCGCATGGATCTTTTCATTCTCCGCCGTCTGCTCAAACAGGCGGGCAAGGCCCTCCTGCCCTTCTCCGCGCGCCTGCTGCGCGTAGAAGGTATAGCGGTTTCTGGCCTGCGATTCGCCCGCAAAACTGCGCGCAAGGTTCTGCATGGTCTGCGATTGCAAGAAGTTCATAGCATTTCCTCCCTTTCTCTGTGCAGTATCTCACCGCAGACGGAAAAATATTCGCTCTTTGCTTGCAATCAGCCGCGTTTTTGTGTATATTTTAGGGTAAAGAAAACTCGGAGGAATTCCCATGATCAAGATTTATAACGAACCGATGTACTACCACGGCGGCCGTCTGTTCCCCGCCCGCGAACCGGAGATCGCTTCGGGCCGCGAAAAAACGATCACCTATCACATTCTGAACGCCCACAACACCTCCGGCTCCATGGACAGGCTGAAGCTGAAATTCGACGCCATGGCCTCCCACGACATCACCTATGTGGGTATCATCCAGACCGCCCGCGCCTCCGGTCTGAAGGAATTCCCGCTGCCCTATGTGCTGACCAACTGCCATAATTCCCTGTGTGCCGTCGGCGGCACGATCAACGAGGACGATCATGTGTTCGGTCTGTCCGCCGCGAAGCGCTACGGCGGTGAATTTGTCCCGGCGCATCAGGCGGTCATCCACAGCTATATGCGCGAGATGTACGCCGGCTCCGGCCGGATGATCCTCGGTTCCGATTCGCACACCCGCTACGGCGCTTATGGCACGCTGGCCATCGGCGAGGGCGGGCCGGAGCTGGTCAAGCAGCTTCTCGGCCGCACTTATGACATCTCCTATCCGCGCGTCGTCGGCGTACACCTGACCGGCAGGCCCCGCGCGGGCGTCGGCCCGCAGGACGTCGCGCTGGCGCTCATCGCCGCGACCTTCCCCAAGGGACTGGTCAAGAACAGCGTGCTGGAATTCTTCGGCGACGGCGTGGCAAATCTCAGCATCGACTACCGCAATGGCATCGACGTGATGACCACGGAAACGAGCTGTCTGTCGTCCGTCTGGCAGACGGACGAAACCGTGCGCTGTGCGCTCTCCGTCCACGGCCGGCCGGAGGCCTACCATGCGCTTGCACCGGAGGAGGGCGCCTGCTACGACATGGGCATAGAAATTGACCTCTCGACGGTTGAGCCGATGATTGCTCTGCCCTTCCACCCCTCCAACGCCTTGCCCATCCGCGAATTCAACGAAAATCTGGACGATCTGCTGCACGCGGTGGACGAGGAAACCGTCCGCGCGCTGAGCCTGAAAAAGGCTCCCGCCTCCCTGCGTGAAAAGATCCGCGGTGGGAAATTCTACGCCGATCAGGGCGTGATCGCCGGCTGCTCCGGCGGCACATACCAGAATCTTCTGCAAGCCGCCGAGATCCTCAAGGGCGCGTCGCTGGGCGACGGACACTTCTGGCTGTCCTGCTATCCCGCAAGTCAGCCCGTCCTGATGGAGCTGATGCGCACGGGCGCGCTGGAAAAGCTGATGGCCTGCGGCGCGAGCATCCGTAGCGCCTTCTGCGGTCCCTGCTTCGGTGCGGGCGATGTCCCGGCCAACGGTGCTTTCTCCATCCGCCACTCCACGCGCAACTTCCCCAACCGCGAAGGCTCCAAGCCCACGCAGGGGCAGGTCGCCTATGTCGCCCTGATGGACGCGCGCTCCATCGCCGCCTCCGCGCTCTGCGGCGGCGCGATCACGCCCGCGACCGAATTGGAGGGGCTGATGGAGGACCCGGCCTATCTGGACTATCATTTCGACTCCTCGTCTTACTCCCGCGTCTACCACGGCGTGGGCAGACCCAACCCCGCGCAGGAGCTGGTGTTCGGGCCGAACATCGCCGACTGGCCCCGTCAGATCGCCCTGCCGGAAAATCTGCTGGTGACCGTCGCCTCGGCCATCTATGATCCCGTTACCACGACGGACGAGCTGATCCCCTCCGGCGAAACCTCCTCCTACCGCAGCAATCCCGAAAAGCTGAGTGACTTTGCACTCAGCCGCAAGGATCCGGAATATGTCCGCCGCGCCAAGGCTGTGCGGGCGCAGGAGGCGGAGCGCCGTCAGTCCCCCGAGACCTTCGCGATTGAGGGGTTTGACCCGCGCGCCACGGGCTTCGGCAGCGCCGTGATGTCCATCCGTCCGGGCGACGGCTCGGCAAGAGAGCAGGCAGCCTCCTGCCAGCGCGTGCTGGGCGGCGTGGCAAACCTCTGCGAGGATTACGCGACCAAGCGCTACCGCAGCAACGTCATCAACTGGGGCATGCTGCCCTTCACGGTCGAGCACATCGCGGATTATAACATCCAGCCCGGCGACCGCCTCTGGATCCCCGGCATCCGCGCCGCGCTGCTGGGCGAAGCCGACCGCGTGGAAGCGGTTCTGCTGCAGGGCGAGGAGCGGACAAGCCTCACCCTGTGGCTGAAGAATCTGAGCCGCGAGGAGCGCGACATCATTCTCGCCGGCTGTCTGATCAATTACTACGCAGGAAGCAGCGAAACCCGCTGATTCCCGCAAAAAGGAGCGCTATTCTTGATTTTTCTCCATTCAGCGATACACACCGGCGCAAGCACCGGCGCGCTGCTGCTTGACGCGCTGAAGAACGGCCTCTGGGACGGACTTCTGAGCCTGCCGGTCCTCTTCCTGGCCTATCTTCTGATGGAGCTGCTGGAACGCAGCAAAAAGTTTAACGAAAAAATTCTGCACGGCTACTCCCGCAAGGCCGGCCCCGCGCTGGGCGGTCTGCTCGGCATCGTGCCGCAGTGCGGTATCTCCGGCGCGGCGGCAAGTCTGTTTTCCACCGGCTCCATTTCCGTCGGCACCATGCTGGCCGTGTTCTTCGCGACCTCGGACGAGATGCTGCCCATCATGCTCTCCAGCCTGACCGAGCGCGGTTCGCTCGGCGTCAAGGGCATCGTCCTGATCGTCCTGAGCAAGGCTGCGCTGGGCATCCTGCTCGGGTATCTCGCCGACGCGATCCTTGGCCGGTGGCTGCGCAGCCAAAAGGACATCCACAGCTTCTGCGAGCGCGAGCACTGCGCCTGCGACGAGGAGGAGGGCAGCGTCTTTCTCTCCGCGCTCAAGCACACGGTCAAGATCGGCCTGATGCTGGTCGCGGTCAACGTCGTTCTGAACCTTCTTTTTGAATTCATCGGCGTGGAAAAGCTCTCCGGCACCATCCTGACCAAGCCCGTCATCGGAGAGCTGCTGCTGGCGCTGCTCGGCCTGATCCCCAACTGCTCGGTTTCCGTGGTCATCACGGAGTCGTATCTTGCGGGCGTGCTGGGGCTGGGCGGCCTGTTTGCGGGGCTGTTGTCCAACGCAGGCATCGGCCTTCTGGTGCTGTTCCGCACAAATAAGAATCCGAAAGAAAATCTCGTCATCGTCGCAGCGCTGTATATCCTGAGCGCGCTGGCGGGCATCGCCGTGACGCTGATCGGCGGACTTTTCTAGGAGATTCCCATGAAGCTCATTGTCTGCGTCGACCGGAATAACGGTCTTTCCTTCAACCACCGGCGGCAGAGCCGTGACCGCGTCGTCACGGCGGACATTCTGACCTATGCACCCGTGCAGGTGCGGGAAGGCTCCGCGAAGCTCTTTGCGGACAGACCGGAGCGCATCGAGATCTGCACGGATTTTTCGGAGGATGCCGTCTGCTTTGCAGAGGGGCTTCCCCTGCCCGCCGCACCGGAAACGCTGATTCTCTACCGTTGGGATCGTGTCTATCCCGCGGACGAATTCCTGCCCTATGACCTTTCCCGGTGGACGCTGCGCACCGCCACGGAGCTGACCGGCTACTCGCACGAGCGCATCACAAAGGAGATCTATACGAAATGAAACGACTTGCCGCTCTGCTGCTTGCCTGCCTGCTGCTGACCGGCTGCGGAGTGCTTCCGCAGGAGCCCTCCGTTCCGGCGGAAACGATCGGTATTTCAGAGCTTCCGGAGTATTCCGGAAGCGCCTATGTCGCCGTCAACGGAAACGAACCCTATTTTGCCGAAACGGATTACACAACCACCTCCTTCGAGCGCTATAGCGATCTGGACGGTCTGGGGCGCTGCGGCGTGGCCTACGCCTGCGTCGGGCAGGATCTGATGCCCACGGAAAAGCGCGGGAGCATCGGGCAGATCAAGCCCTCCGGCTGGCAGACGGCGAAATACGACAGTGTGGACGGTAAATATCTCTACAACCGCTGCCACCTCATCGGCTACCAGCTCACGGGCGAAAATGCCAACGAGCGCAACCTCATCACCGGCACGCGCTACCTGAACGTGCAGGGTATGCTGCCCTTTGAAAACATGGTCGCCGACTACGTCAAGGAGACCGGCAACCACGTGCTCTACCGCGTCACGCCGGTGTTTGAGGGCAGCGAGCTGGTCGCACGCGGCGTTCTGATGGAAGGGCAGTCCATGGAGGACGACGAGGTGCGCTTCTGCGTCTACGCCTACAACGTCCAGCCCGGCATCACGATCGACTACGCCACGGGCGAGAGCCGCCTTGCGGAAACCTCGGCCTCGGCCGGCACGGAAATGCACTATGTGCTCAACACCGGCACGCGGAAATTCCATCTGCCCGACTGCGCCTCCGTGAGCAGCATGAAGGAGGAAAACCGGCAGGACTATACGGGAACGCGCGACGATCTGATCGCACAGGGCTACACGCCCTGCGGCAGCTGCAAGCCATAAAAAAGGAGAGGCATAGGCCTCTCCTTTTTTATTCCACACGCTCCAGCAGGTAGACAAAGGACTGCCGCTCCATGAGCCACAGCGGCTCGCCGCGGAAGAAAAAGAGTTGGAATTCCGCCGGAATTTCTTCCTCCGTCTGCCCTTCCCGGCTTGCCTGCACGGTCATGGTCGGCTCGGAGGATGCGCCCTCCTCCGTCCACTGGCCGCCGATGGTACGGATGACGACCATATCCTTCGCGCGGCTGTACGCCGGGATCAGATCCGGCAGCGCCTCCGGATTCGCGGAGTAGCCGCCGTTTTCGTCCTCCTCGTAACCGAGCAGGAGTCCAACGTCCATCGCCTGCACCATCTCCTCGCGGGTGAGCGTATCGATCTCGACCGCGTCGCTCTCATAGCGCCAGCCGGTCTGGGCGGTGACCGTCAGCTTCCCGTCCGCAAGGACGATGCTCTCAAGGCCACGCGCGTCGCCGCTCGGCGGCAAGTAAGACAGCAGAGCAGAAGACAGCACCGTTTTCCCCGCGTGGTAGCTGCCGTCATAGCCGCCCGCCCGCAAGGGGTTCACGGAACAGGCGAGAATGGTCACGGTGCACAGGACGACGGCCGCGGCCGCAGCCCAGCGGCGGGGCTTTTTCCACGCCAGCGCGTGGCGGATGCGCCCCTTTACCCCCGTTTCGCCGAAGGCCAGCGGGCCGGGCGCCGGAAAGCGCCGCCCCGAGGCCACGGACAGCAGGCACAGGCTATAGGCCTTTGCGCCGCCGTTTTCCAGCACCTTCTCGTCGCAGCTCATTTCCATATCGCGGCTCATGCAGGAAAACGCGATCCACACCAGCGGATTGAACCAGTGCAGCGCCAGTAAGCAAAAGGCGAACAGCCGCACAAGGGGATCCTTCCGCCTGAGATGATACCGTTCATGCGCAAGGACAAACGCGCGGCTCTCCCCGTCCAAGCCATAAGGCAGATAGATTCTCGGCCGCAGCACACCCAGAACGAAGGGCGAGCGCACCGTCTCACAGGCAAATACGTTTCCCTCCAGCCTTGTCGCCGTCCGTAAGCGGCGGCGCAGGAGAAGATAGCTGACAAGGCCGTACGCCGCCAGCGCCGCGGCACCCGCGAGCCAGATAACAGATGCGCCAAAAATGATCACCTGCATGGGATTCACGCTTCCCGCAGGCGATGCCGCGGGCAGCGAATCGCGCAGAACGGTATTGACGGCCGTCAGGCCGGTATGTACCTCCGGCTGCGCCATCATCCCCAGATTTTCCGGAACAAAATTCAACGCCGCTCCCCGCTGCGTCAGGTTGAGAAGACCGAACAGGCTGAATTTTGCAGAGAACGACACCGGGCAGCACAGGCGAAAGGCAGCCGTGCTCCACAGCGCATAGGAATACCGACGCGGCGCTTTCTTCAGCAGCAGCCGCAGCAGGAGCACGGCAGCGATCACGTAGGAAGCGGCGCAGCTCATGTTCAGAAGCTCCAGAAACAGCTTTTCCATGTTATCCCTCCTTGTGTTCGTCAATCAGGCGCTTGAGCTCCTCCGCTTCGGCTTCCGATATTTTCTTTCCGCCAAGAAAAGCCGCCACAAAGCAGGGCAGCGAGCCGTCAAACGCACGGTTTACAACACGGTCACTTTCATAGGACTGCACGGCGCGCTTCGGCACGAGCGCGCGCACCACGGAGTTTTCATTCTCCGCAAAGCCGCGCTGACAGAGCTTTTTCAAGGTGGTGTAGGTTGTGGATTTTTTCCAGCCGAGCTGCTCGGCACACAGCTCCACCAGCTCATGCGAGCGCAGAGGCGCATTGTCCCAGACAACGCACATAAAGCGATAGTCGCTTTCGCAGAGTCGAAGTTCTTCCATAGCATAACCTCCTTTTTGGTCTATATCTACCGACCATCTGTAGTCTATCATTACCGACCAAATTTGTCAAGAGGTCGTGCAAAAATAAGCAGGTAGACATTCTTTTCAAAACGTGCTATAATATGCTGGACTGTAACTGCAATGCGGAGGCGTTTTATGCAACTCATAAGGAATCTGAACTATTCTTTTCACAAGTACGGCTTTCTGATGCAGCAGCTCGTTAGCCGCGATTTTAAGGTGAAATATAAGCGCAGCGTTCTGGGCATCGCTTGGAGCCTGTTGTACCCTGTCCTGACCATGGCGGTCATGGCGCTGATCTTTTCCAATTTCTTCAAATTCACCACGCCGGGCGTCAGCTACCTCGCTTATCTGATGATCGGCCTGACCTATTTCAACTACTTCAGTGAAGCCTCCAACCTCGCCATGAGCAGCGTGGTGGCAAACTTCAGTCTGA
>UQWH01000063.1 GCA_900544705.1 uncultured Eubacteriales bacterium
GGGCGCCGCTGCTGCGGGGGAAATTCGGAGAAGTGATTCCGGAAATTGCGAAAAAGTATCACAAAACGCCAGCCCAGCTTCTGCTCCGCTGGAACATCCAGCAGGGCATCCTTCCCATTCCAAAGTCAAAAAATCCGGAGCGCCTCGCGGAGAATTTCGATGTCTTTGACTTTTCTGTCACGGCGGAGGATATGCAGACGCTCAATGGCATGAACGAGGGAAAACGCACCAGCCATGACCCGCTGACCTATGATTTTTAACGATTCTATTCTGTGCCGCACCTGTTTTCCGGCAGGCGCGGCGCTTTTTATGCGATCCGGGAAGGGAGAATTTTACCGTGCAGCGGCACAATCCAGCCGTGTCGGTCCGGGATGCGGCCGTACTGGATCCCGGTGATGGTGGCATAGAGCGTTTTTGCGACCGGGCCGATGCCGCCGCCCTGAATCGTATAGTCGTTGCCGCCAAAGCCCAGCGTGCCGATGGGGGAGATGACTGCCGCCGTTCCGCAGCCCCAGGCTTCTTCCAGGGCGCCCGTGCGTGCGGCCTCCAGCAGCTCGTTTACATCCAACCGCCGTTCTTCCACGACGAAGCCCATCTCCCGCAGCAGCGTGATGCAGGTGCTGCGCGTGATGCCGGGGAGGATGGAGCCGGTCAAACTAGGCGTGACGATCTTGCCGGCGATTTTGAACATAACGTTCATCGCGCCGACTTCCTCAATGTAGCGCCGCTCCACGCCGTCCAGCCACAGGACCTGATCGTAGCCGGCCTTTTCCGCGCGGACGGTAGCGCGGGCAGCCGCAGCATAGTTGCCGCCGCATTTGGCATAGCCCGTCCCACCGCGAACGGCGCGCACGTCGTCGCGCTCAATGGCAATGCGCACGGGAGCAAGCCCCTTGGGATAGTAGCTGCCGACCGGAGAGGCGATGATATAAAATGCGGCGTTCGTGATGCCGTGGACGCCAAGCTGGGTGTCCGTGCAGATGACAAAGGGACGTAGGTACAGGGAGGTCCCCGGTTCGTTCGGCACCCAGGTCACTTCCTCACGGACAAAATCCGTGACCGCTTCCACAAATGCATCGGGGTCAAGCGGCGGAAGATCCATGCGCTCGCAGGAATGGAAGAGGCGGCGGCCGTTCTCGATCGGGCGGAAGAGCTGCACGCCGCCGTCCGCGCGGCGATAAGCCTTCAACCCTTCGAATACCTCCGCACCATAGTGAAAGACGCAGCAGGCGGGATGCAGGGTCAGCGCGTGCAGCGGCTCAATGCGTGCGTTGTGCCAGTTATCGGCGGGCGTATAGTCCATGGAAAACATCCGATCGGCAAAGACCCGCCCAAAGCCGACGCCGGTCAGCGATGCGGGAGGTGCGGAGGGATGGTCGGGCGATGTGATCGTAATGTTCATGAAGATCTGACCTTTCTTTTTATGATGTGGTATACTCTACACACCGAATATGAAAAAGTCAATAGCAGAAATTGCATTTCATTGATATATACAGGAATAATTCTGAAATGCAAAAAATGTTTTTGCAAGATGCATAAATAAAACTTGCAAAAACAAGATAAAGGAAAGCGCTCTCAATGCCGTTTGGCAAAGAGAACGCTTTTCTGGCACGCGAGTACCGAAAAGATGGAATTGTACCCACAAAAGAATTCTTGTGAAATATTCTGGTGACGCAAAATAGGGAGATTGGCGTCAACCCGTCGCAGTTTTTCTTAGTTGAAACATTTCGGGAAATGGAAGCTGATTATTTCAACATTTCAAGCGCAATACGCCTGTTCAGTTCCCACAGAGCAGTCTTGTTGCTGTCGTATTGCAGTACCGCTTGGGCTTCCGCATAAGTCAGCCATTTATATTCCGTATGCTCATGAGATAGCTGCAAAAAAGTGCTTTCTACGCTCACTGCAAATGCGTACTCCGGAACGACGAAGCATGCTTTCCCCCATAGTGCTTCTGCGTTCTTAAAACAGTTGGATGGTATGCTACAGCAGGTGTCGAGTTTGAAAAAGTTACACGTATTAGGGATCCCGGCTTCTCCAAAGGCTTCTCTTTTTGCAGACTCGAGGATTGAGCTATCCTCCTCCTCACCGCCGCCAGCTATGAATTGCCATATGCCCATATCGCTCCTTCGAAACAAACAAAAATGTACGCTGCCGTCCTCTATGCAATATGGAATGACCAAGACCTGATACCTAGCCCGTGCCATTGCTCCTTACCTCTTCAATCTCTGATTTGAACATAAAAAGCCCACCGCAATTCTCTTAAAATTACGGTGGACTATGGCACGCCAGAAGGGACTCGAACCCCCAACCCTCAGAACCGGAATCTGATGCTCTATCCATTGAGCCACTGGCGCATTTCAGTGAAATCTATTATAGCAGGCTTTTCTGCGAAAGTAAAGCCTATTTTTGCGCATCTTCCGACAAAAACCGGGCGGCATAGCCGCCCGGTCGGATTTGCACTTATTCTTCTTCGTCCTTCTTTGCGTCCTCGATGATCTTTGCCTGATTCATCTGCGGGACTTCCTCGTAACGGACGAACTTGAGGGAGTAGGAGCCGCGGCCCTGCGTCATGGAACGCAGATCAATGGCGTAGGAGCTCATCTCACCCATGGGGACTTCTGCCTCAACGACCTGCTGGCCGTTGCCAGAAGGGTTCATGCCCATCACGCGGCCGCGACGCTTATTGAGGTCGCCGATGATGTCGCCCATGTTGCTGTCCGGAATGTAGACCTTCAGCTCGCCGATCGGCTCAAGCAAGGTCGGATTCGCGGTGGGCAGGCCTTCCTTGTAGGCGATGCCGGCAGCGGTCTGGAATGCCATATCGGAGGAGTCGACCGGGTGGGAGGAGCCGAAGTACAGCGTCGCCTTCAGGAACACGACGGGGTAGCCGGCCAGAACGCCCTTACCGACGCAGTTGCGCAGGCCCTTTTCAACGGAGGGGATGAAGTTCTTCGGCACGCAGCCGCCGACGGTTTCATCCGCGAAGATCATTTCTTCGCTCTCGGTCTGCGGCTCAAAGCGGATGTAAACATCGCCGAACTGGCCGTGGCCGCCGGACTGCTTCTTGTGACGGCCGTGGACTTCGACCTTTTTCTTGATGGTTTCGCGGTAGGCGATCTTCGCCGGACGAAGCTCGGCTTCGACCTTATACTTGCTCAGGAGCTTTGCAATGATGACGCTCAGCTGGATGTCGCAGACACCGGCGATGATCATTTCCTTGGTCTCGGGGTCGTTGCCGAAGGTGAAGGAAGCGTCTTCCTCGTTCAGCTTGACCAGACCGTTGGCGACCTTGTCTTCCTGACCCTTGGTCTTGGCATAGATGGCCATGCGGTAGCAGGGCTCTGCATATTCCATGGGCTTGATGGTGACGGACTTGCCGGGCAGGCACAGAGTGTCGCCGGTGCGGACGGAGGCGAGCTTCGTGAAGACGCCGATGTCGCCGCAGCAGACCTTGGAGGTCTTGGTGTTGTCCTTGCCGCGCGGGAAGAAGGTGTTGCCCAGCTTTTCGGTGTCGCCGGTGCGGGAGTTGACGACGGACATGGTGTCCTCAATGTTGCCGGAAACGACCTTGAAGTAGGAGTTCTTGCCGTACTGGTCAGCGACGGTGTTGAACACGAAGGCAATGGCACTGCCGTTCGGATTAAGCGGCAGTTCGGACTCGTTGCCGTCCTCGTCCACGGTAATCATGGGCTTGCCCTCGAGGGGGTTCGGAGCGAACTTCACAATGTTCTCCAGCAGGCGGAGCGTGCCGAGGCCGTTCATCGCGCAGCCGCAGAAGACGGGCGTGACGGTGCGCTGCTGCAGACCGTCGCGGATGCCCTTGATCAGTTCTTCTTCGGTGAAGGGCTCTTCCATGAAGAACTTTTCCATCAGAGCTTCGTCGGTTTCTGCAACCTGCTCATTCAGCTCTGCCATGTACTCTTCGATCTTCTCTTCGGCGTCGGCGGGCAGGGCGATCTCCTTGCCGTCTACGTCGTAGGCCTTCTTTGCGATCAGGTCGACCACGCCGACTGCCTGCTCACCCTTGAGGATGGGGAAGGTGAAGGGAATCGCGGAAGCGCCGAAGGTGCTGCGGATAGAGTCAAAGGTCGCAAAGAAGTTTGCGTGCTCCTCATCCAGCTTGGAAACGTAGAACATTGCAGGCAGACCGGCGTCGGCCAGAGACTTCCAGCCCTTTTCGGTGCCGACGGCGATGCCGGACTTTGCGGTCAGGCAGATGATACCTGCGTCGGAAACGCGAAGGGACTGCACGACCTCACCGGCGAAATCAAAATAGCCGGGGTTGTCCAGAACGTTGACCTTGCAGCCGTTGTATTCGACCGGGATGACGGAGGTCTTGATGGAATACTGGCGCTTCTTCTCTTCGTCGTCGAAGTCGGAAACGGTGGTACCGTCGGCGCGCTTGCCCAGACGGGTGATGGCCTTGGTCAGGTAGAGCATGCTCTCGCAGAGCGCGGATTTACCGTCGCCGCCGTGACCGAGCAGGCAGAGATTGCGGATGTCCTTCGCAGTGTACATAGTTTTGATTTTCTCCTTTCTGAGCAGTGCCGCATGCTGGAAATCGCGCGGCCTGCAAGGCGGCATTACTTCGTTGCCACAATTAGTATTATTATACACGATGAAAAATGAGATTTCAATTATATTTGAGAAATTTGGCCAATGTTACGAAAGCGGGAGGTCAGATTTGTAAAAAAACACGAGAATCTCAAAGCAGCAGCAGGATAAAAGAGACAAACTCCGACAAAATCACCCACAAAAACTGGAACAGTGCAATGTGAAGCGGCGAGGCGGTGCCGCCAGCGTCCCAGAACAGGAGCAGCGCGCAGAGGATAACACCAAAGAAACCCGCGGCAAGATTCAGAACGGTCAGCGTGAGTGTGGTCGAGTAAAGGCTTTGCCCTGCGGCGACCGTAGAGGCGAAGGTGCCGAAGGTGTCCTTGACGACCAGTGCACCCTGCCAGGTGGTGCTGCCGAGCTCCGCGGAGGCGTAGCGCAGGCGGGCGGAATAGGGCGGGAAGACCAGACGCTGTGTCGGAACCTCGTATTTTGCGGCGATCAGTTCCGGCGTGATCAGAAAGTCCCTTGTTGCCAGAACGACATTCAGCTTGGATTTTGCCAGCACCGCGCGCAGACCGAGCCGCGCCGAACGGGTGGGCTTGTACTTCAGCGCGAAAACGCCGGCCAGCTCGCCGCCGATGGAAACATAGACCGCCAGACGTACTTTTGTTCCGGCAGGCATATGTACGCCCATGCTCTGCATGAAGGGCAGGGAACCGACAAGGACGATGTCGCCCGCGATCTCCGCGCCGATGCCGCCTGCGTCATAGATCTTGTGCGAGGCGGCCTGAAAATGCTTCCCGAACTGTGCTTCCAGGAGAGATTCAAATACCGGCGTCAGCGGACTTTCACAGGCCTGCAGCGCGGCAAGGGCATAGCCGATGACCTTGGCTGCGGGATAGGATGCGTAGAGCTTCATGCCATTGGAGCGGATGCCCTCAATGGGGAAAAGATCGCCGTCGCGCAGCAGAATGGTGTGCTTGCCGCTGAAGATCCCGGCGCCGTACCAGCCGCACAGCGCGCCATGAATCTTGCTCAGCCGCTCTGCCAGAACGTGGAACGGACGGGCAAAGGAGAGAAGCCCGGCACAGGGGGTCGCGCCAAGCAGAAGAAGCGTCCAGCCGTGCAGGAAGCTCGTGTGGCCGCTGCGGGCAAAGATGACGGCGGCAGCCAGCGTCCCGGCGAGCAGAATGGTGGAATAGATGTAGAAGAGCGTCTGCGCAGCGTCCGGCTGTTCCAGCTCACCGCAGAAGACGGTGCGGTCGCCCGTATCGCAGCGCAGAGCGCTGTCCTCCAGACCGGAGATCCGGCAGATGCCCATGGGGTGCTCAATGGAGCAGACGGTTCGGAGCGTGGAGAACATCCCGCGGCGGTACAGGACCAATGCGCGGAAAAGAAAATAGAGCAGCAGATTTCCGGGAGCGCAGTAGGATGTTTTTGATACAAAAGCATCCGCGACGCATAATATGACCGAGAGAATTCCTAGTGTGAACAGACTGATGCGCAGGCGAAAGAAATCGCGGACAGCACGAATCACCACGTCAAATGCCAGAAGCAGCGAAAGGACCAGCAGCCCGGCGGAAAGCCACACCGGCAGATTGGCGGGCAGACGCTGCATCACGGCGGGGAAGTACTCGCCGCACAGCAGAAGGAGAAAATTGACAACGCAGAGGAAGCCGGTCAGGCCGAGACGAAGCCCGGTGCTGCCCAGAGCCGTACGGTATTTTTCCAGCAGCTCCTGCGCCGTCGGGGGCGGCGGAGCTTCCGGTGCAACCTTCACAGGGACAGGACGCTTGCGCGCGGCGCGCGGCGCTTCCGGTTCTTCTCTTCCGGGAAGCGGCGGCTGTACGGGCGGCTTTGGCTGCCAGACGGATGCGCGCGGGGGTGTTTGCGCTGCCTGTTCAGGTGAGGACTGGGGCGGCGCGGCAGCTTCATCGGCTTTCTGCGGTTCCGGCGTGTGGGGAATGGACTTGTCCGATGCCGCCGTTTGCGGCGGTTCCGGTTCGACCGGCTGCACGGGCGCTTCCGACGCTTTTTCCGTCGGCGCGGACGGCTTACTGCCAAATTCTTCCAGAATATCCTCCAGCGTGAACTCCGGCATCGCCGGTTCCGCCGGAACGGAGGTATTCACTTGTTCCGGCTTGCGATGCCTCATAGAAATTATCCTCTCTGCCTGACGGCTTCGTAGAGCAGAATGGCCGCCGCTGCGGAGGCGTTCAGGGATGAAATGCGGCCCTTCATGGGAATACTGACCTTGAAATCACAGCTATCGGCGACGATGCGGCTCATACCGACGCCCTCATTGCCGATCACGATGGCCGCCGGGCCCTTCAGATCGGCGGAATAGAGGGGGACAGCGCCGTCGGCTGCGGTGCCGAAGATCCAGACGCCGCGCTGCTTGAGCTCGCGGATGGCGGCGGTGAGATTGGCCACACGCGCCACGGGCATATATTCCACCGCACCGGCGGAGGCCTTGCCGACCACGGCGGTCAGACCGACGCTGCGCCGCTTGGGGATGATCACGCCGTGCGCGCCGGCGCACTCCGCGGTTCGCAGGATCGCACCCAGATTGTGCGGGTCGGACAGCTCGTCGCACAGGACGATGAGCGGCGCTTCGCCCTTTGCCTCTGCGGCGGCGAGAATATCGTCTATCGTCGCATAGTCGTGGACGGCGACGGAGGCCATGATGCCCTGATGCGCACCGGTCTGGCTCATCTCGTTCAGCTTCCTGCGGTCGATTCGCACAACGACGGCTCCGGCCTCCTTGGCCATTGCCGCCAGACGGCCCAGCGCGCGGTCGGTGTCGCCGTCGGCAAGAAAGACCTTGTTGATGGTGCGGCCGCTGCGGATGGCTTCCGTCACGGCGTTGCGGCCTTCGATCATATCCTCCGCGGGCGCGGGAGCGTCCTTTTTGAATTCTTTCTCGTTTTTCATAAAAACTCCAGCCTTGTAATAGAATATATATTTTCGTTATTATAGCAAAAAAAATCGCAGGTTACAACAGGCAGCTTTGAATTCTCGAAATTCATAGAAAATTTACAGCGCGGTGATACACTTTTCATTGCGCAAAAGGGAAAAATATGCTATGATTCTATCGAAAAAATTTGCCGGAGGGAGGAAAATCCATGGCAAATCAAGATCCGAAACGCCGGCCTGAAAACGAAAACAACAACAGGTCGAAGCCTTCTATTCTGTGGCTCATCATCGCGGTACTCATCGTGACGATCCTCGGAAACCAGTTCGTCAATTTCCTTCGCTCGTCGCGGCAGGAAGAGGTCACCTATGATGTTTTCCTGGACAAGCTCGACGACGGAGAGATCAGTCAGGTGCAGATTGAAGAAGACCGCATCGACTTTATTCTGAAAAAGGATGACGATTCCCGCCTGAAAACGGTGTATTATACCGGGATCCTGCCCAATGTTGACCTTACGCCCGTTGTGCAACAGCTCAAGAGCAGCGGCGTGAAGTTCAGCGGGGAGATCGTTGAGCAGAGCTCCATGATCTTCTCGTGGCTGCTGTTCCCGCTGCTGCTCTTCTTTGGCCTGAGCCTGCTCGGCCGGCTGCTCATGGCCAGAAACGGCGGTGACGTCGGAGGCTTCGGCGGCATCGGCAATATCGGCAAGAACAAGGCCAAGGTCTATATGGAAAAGGAAACCGGCGTGACCTTCAAGGACGTCGCCGGTCAGGACGAGGCAAAGGAGTCCTTACAGGAGATCATCGATTTTCTGCACAACCCGAAAAAGTACACGGCCATCGGCGCAAAGCTGCCGAAGGGCGCGCTGCTCGTCGGATCTCCCGGCACCGGCAAGACCCTGCTTGCTAAGGCGGTCGCGGGCGAGGCGCACGTGCCGTTCTTCTCCATCTCCGGCTCGGACTTCGTGGAGATGTTCGTCGGCGTCGGCGCGAGCCGCGTGCGCGACCTGTTCAAGGAAGCCTCCAAGGTCGCTCCCGCCATCATCTTCATCGACGAGATCGATGCCATCGGCCGCAGCCGCGACTCCAAGTTCGGCGGCAACGACGAGCGCGAGCAGACGCTCAATCAGCTCCTTGCCGAGATCGACGGCTTCGATTCCTCCAAGGGCGTGGTCATCCTCGCGGCGACGAACCGTCCGGAAATTCTGGACAAGGCGCTGCTGCGTGCGGGTCGTTTTGACCGCCGCATCGTGGTCGACCGCCCGAATCTGGAGGGCCGCTACCAGACCCTTCTGGTGCATACGCGCAATATCAAGCTGGCAGAGGATGTCGACCTGAAAAAGATCGCGCAGGCGACGGCCGGTGCGGTCGGCGCAGACCTTGCCAATCTGGTCAATGAGGCGGCGCTGCGCGCCGTGCGCCACGGCCGCCAGATGGTCAATCAGGAGGATCTGCTGGTGTCCTTTGAAACCGTCATTGCGGGTACCGAAAAGAAGGGCACCGTCCTGACGGACATCGAAAAGCGAATCGTGGCTTACCATGAGGTCGGCCACGCACTGGTCGCCGCGCTGCGCAAGCACAGCCAGCCGGTGTCCAAGATCACGATCGTGCCGCACACCTCCGGCGCGCTGGGTTACACCATGCAGATGCCGGAGGAGGAGAAATATCTCAACTCCAAGGAAGAGCTTCTTGTCCAGCTCCAGACATTGCTCGGTGGCCGCGCTGCGGAGCAGACGGTCTTCGGTATCCAGACGACGGGTGCCGCCAACGACATCCAGCGCGCGACCGACCTTGCCCGTAAGATGGTCACGCAGTTCGGCATGAGCGACAAGATCGGCCTGATGACGCTGACCAGCGGCGGCAACGAATACCTCGACGGTCAGTCCTATATGGACTGCGCGCAGAGTACGGCCGCGGATGCGGACAGCGAGATCCACAAGCTGCTCGACCACTGCTATGAGGATGCCAAGAAGCTGCTGCGTGAAAACCGTGCGCTGCTGGACGAGATTTCTCTCTACCTTCTGCAAAAGGAAACGATCACGGGCGACGAGCTGATGGCCTATGTCAATGCCGACAGCCACCGCCTGCCCGCGCCCGAGGGCGCTGCGTCCACGGAGGCCGAACAATGAACTGGCAGGAGATCAAGAGCTTCTTTGCGTCCCTGACGCTTCAGAAGCTGGTTCCGGCGATCCTGATCCTTGTCGTCGGCATCATTCTGGTCAAACTGCTTCTGAAGCTCTTTGACCGCGGGCTGGCCCGCTCCAAGCTCGACCGGACGATGTTTTCCTTTATCCGCACGGTGATGCGGGTGCTGCTGTACTTGCTTCTGGTGCTGATCGCGGCAAGCTCTCTCGGCATCGACGTCAGCTCTCTGGTCGCGCTCGTCAGCGTGGTCTCTCTGGCGATCTCACTGGCGGTGCAGAACGCGCTTTCCAATGTGGTCGGCAGTATTTCGCTGCTGGCCACGCATCCCTTCCATGTGGGCGATTATATTGAGATCGGCAGCGATGCCGGTACGGTGGAGGAGATCACCATGTCCTACACCAAGATCGCCACGCCGGACGGAAAGCGCATTTACATCCCCAACAGCGACGCGGCATCCGCGCGGATCTGCAACTACTCCGCGGAGGGGAAGCGCCGCATTGACCTGTACATGACCGCGTCCTATGCGGACGCGACCGAGAGGGTAAAAAGCGCCATTCTGACGGCCGCATCGCGCGTGGAGCGTCTGGAGGACACGGAGCCGGTCGTCTATCTCAGCGAGTTCCTGGACAGCAGCGTGCAGTATTATTTGCAGCTCTGGGTGAAAAGCGAAAACTATTTTGCAGTAAAGTTTGTGCTCAATGAGGAGATCCGCCGCGAATTTGACGCGCAGGGGATCACCATTCCGTTCCCGCAGCTGGAAGTCCGGGTAGAAAAATAGAAAAATGCGGCCTCTGTTCCATAGGAGCAGAGGCCGTTTTTTTGCATCAGCTGCCGCAGGGGCAGCCGCCGCTGTCCTGACAATTGCAGGAAGAGCCGTCCGGGAAAAAGGCGCGGACCGGGAAGTCGATGCGGCTGAACAGCTCGCAGGGATCTTCCTCGCAGCAGTCGTCGTCGCAGCATTCGCGCTTCGGCATGCAGTATTCCAGAATGGGAATGGAAAGCTGGGTGTCGCGCTCCAGACGAACGGTGGAAAACTGTCCGATCGTGACGTAGAGCCGCTTGGATTCGCCGGTGAGCACCAGATCTTCGCCGAAGCACTCCTTGATAGAAGTCGGAATGTCGGTCAGCTCCGTTTCGCAGCGGTGGCAGTCGCAGACCTCGCGGACCTTTCCGGCGAGGATCATCGGGTCGAGCACCTCGACAATCGCGACGGGACGGTCGCTGTGCAGCATCGCGTCGGCGCTGGGGATGCCGTCGGTGCTGCGGAAGCTCTTGGCCTTGCCGCAGCCGCCGTAGAGCACGACGCGCTTGGAGAAGATGGCAAGCCCCGTGATGGTCGTCGGGCGGGTGCCGCCCAGAATGGCGTCGCCGATGATGCGGTAATAGAATGTGATGTCGATGGCGTAGTAGCCGCGCTTGTAGCGCAGCGCATCCACATCCACGTCCGCGAACAGCAGCTCCGCGCAGCGGGTCTTTGCGCCGGTGGAGCGGTTCAGAACGGCTTGGGATTCGGTGGTGAGATAGACGCGCAGATCGTCCACGCAATCCTTGTCAAGGCAGGAGTCTACGATCTGGTTCGTATGGATGCAGGCCGAGCGGGAATCACCACAGACGGCCGGATCGGTGCTTTTGTCTGCCATAAGAAAACCTCCTGTTAAGAGTGTGAAAAGCAGAAAAATGCTTTCACAACATAGTATGCCGCTGCCCGCGGAATGTGAAAGCAAGCCGTGGATTCCGATTGGAATCCACGGCTCCAGACTGTCAAAAAACCTATCCAGCCGAAAGTTTCGGAGGGAAGAATAGTGTGA
>UQWH01000064.1 GCA_900544705.1 uncultured Eubacteriales bacterium
CGAGGAACTTGATGATGCTCGGCGTGACGTTCTTCTGGAAGCGCAGGCCGCCCTTGTACGGGCCGATTGCGCCGTTGAACTGGCAGCGGTAGCCGGTGTTCGTGTGATAATTGCCGGCATCGTCCATCCACACCACGCGGAAGGTGAACATCCGCTCCGGCTCGACCATTCTCGTCAGCAGGTCGGCCTTCTCGTACTCCGGATGACGGTCGAGCACCGGCGACAGCGAGGACAGAACCTCTTCTACCGTCTGCACAAACTCCGGCTCGTTGCCATGGCGTTCCTTCACGCCTGCGATCACTTTTTCGACATATGCGTTCATCTGAATTTACGCTCCTTTACTGAAAATTCCGAATTTCAATGCCTTCTGCGGTGAAGGTGGCCCGAATTTTTTCCACAAAGGCCAGCGCCTTCGCGCCGTCGCCGTGGACGCAAAGCGTATCGCCGCGGATGTCCAGCTCCTTGCCGTTCAGGGAGGTGACTTTGCCCTCCTTGACCATGCGGATGCAGCGCGCAATGGCGATGTCCTCGTCCGTGATCATCGCGCCCGGCATGGAGCGCGGCACAAGGGAGAGGTCGTCCATGTAGGCACGGTCGGCGAAGATCTCGGATTTGGCGGTCAGACCCAGCTTTTCCGCTTCCTCGCCCAGTACGGCGCCGGCGCAGTAGTAGATCATGATGGAGGGGTCAATCTCATAGACGGCCTCGCAGATGGCACGGGAGGTTTCCCGGTCATACTGGCAGAGATTGCCGAGTGAGCCGTGCGGCGCGACGTGCTGGAGCTTCAGACCCTCGGATTTTGCAAAGGCCCACAGCGCACCGATTTGATATTTCACATAGTTTTTGGTTTCCAGCGGGCTGAGCGTCATTTTTCTGCGGCCGAAGCCCATGAGATCCGGGTAGCCGGGGTGCGCGCCGACGGCGACGCCGCGCGCGGCGGCTGCCTTAACGGTGCGGTCCATGACCATGGGGTCGCCGGCGTGCCAGCCGCAGGCAATGTTTGCGGAGGTGACATATTGGATGATCTCCGCGTCGTTTCCCAGCTTGTAGGCGCCGAAGCTCTCACCCATATCGCTGTTCAGGTCGATTTGGTAGTGCATGATGATTCCTCCCATTGTTCAATTTCCACGTCGAAGGTCTGCGCGCCGACGTGGATCCGGTACTGTTTTGCGGACGGAGCGGCCAGTCGCTCCCGAAGCGCGCGCAGGCGCTTGCGGCGGGCGATCAGTTCGCGCTGTGCGGTATCCGGATCGACGGCCGTGAAGCGGATGCGGTCGCCGGCTTTGCACTGCGCGAGGATCGGCAGGTCGACCGTGATAACGGTGGCGATCTTGGTATAGCCGCCGACGGTCTGGTGGTCGGCCAGCATCACGATGGGCTTGCCGTCGGACGGCACCTGAATGGAGCCGGTGACGATGCCGTCAGAGATGATGTTGCCGTCCGTTTTGTGCTCGATGACCGGCCCGTCCAGACGGTAGCCCATCCGGTCGGACTCGGCGCTGACAGTGTAGGTTTCGTGCAGAAAGGTGTCCAGCCCCGCCTGTGTGAAGCGATCGTCCTGCGGGCCCATCAGCACCCGCACGATGCGCACGCCCGGCTCGGGCGGCTCCTGCGCGAGCACGCGGCGCTGCATCCCGGGAAGCGTTTCCACGCTGCGCCGGAGCGGGAGCACGTCGCCCTTTTGCAGGCGGCGGCCCTGATAACCGCCGATGGAGAAGCGCGCCGTGGTCGACCGGCTGCCCAGCACTTCTTCCAGCGCAAGCCCGCCCGCGAAGGCGAGGTAGGCGCGGCAGCCGGAGCACGGCTCGGTGAAGGACACGACGTCGCCGGGACGGACGGAGAAGGCGCGGCCGGTGGAAACGTCCTGCCCGTTGCATTGCAGCCCCAAGTCCGCGCCGGTCACGGCGAGCACCGCCGATGCTTCAAAGCGCAGCGTGGGGCCAAGAAGCGTGATCTCCAGCCCGGCTTCACCGGGGTCGTTGCCGACCAGAAGGTTGGCGCTTTCCAGCGCCGGGGCGTCCATCGCGCCGGAGACCGGCACGCCGTAGCGCTCATAGCCTCTGCGCCCCAGATCCTGCACGGTGGTCAGTAGTCCGCCGTTTTCTACGATCACTTGCATGGCGTTTTCTCCTTCCGGTAGGTTTTGGGAACATAGGTGCCGGCCTCGACCTGACTGCGGATCTCGGCGAATTCTTCCTTGCTGATGGGAATGTGCCGCATCCATTGCCCGGCTTGCAGCAGGAAGGGATTCTCCTTCCGGGGGTCGTAGGCGGGGACGGGCGTGGTACCGATGATATTCCAGCCGCAGGGCTGATCAAAGGGAATGATGTCGCTCAGGCCGAGCTGGACGACGATGCTCCCGGCGGGAATTTTGACCCGCGGCGTCTGGCGGCGCTTGAAGGAGAAGGGATTCTCCATCCGCGCGCCGTAGGGATGGCCGGGCGCGAAGCCGAGCATATACACATAATAGTCGCTCTGGCTGTGGATGCGGATGATCTCCTCCGGCGTTTTGTGCTCCAGTGCGGCGATCTCCATAAGATCGGCTGCGTATTCACCCTCGTAGCAGACGGGAATTTCCGTGATCAGCCCGGAGGCGGGGTCCTCCGGCAGCGCGGAGGCGCTCTCGGAGAGTTTCCGGATCAGCGCGGTCAGGTCATGATAAGACAGCTGCTCCGGGTCGTAATGTACCAGAAGAGAGCGGTAGGCCGGGATGAGCTCGCCCAGACCGGGGAGAGATTGGACTGCCAGCGCGGCCATCAGGCGCTTGACCTTTGCGCTGACCTCCAGACTGATCTCGTTTTCAAATTCCACCAGAAGCGCCTGATCGCCGGCGTGGCGGAAAACGATCGCGGACGCCATCTCAGTCCACGTATTCCACGCCGAGCTGTTCCAGCGTGGCGTCCACGAAGGGGCGGGGGAAGCCCTTGCCGGCGAGAATGTCGCGGATCTGGCCTTCTTCTTTTTTGTGCACGGCCCAGCCTTGCTCGGCCAGCGCGGCGGCGTTTTCCGGTTTGATGACGAGCAGACCGTCGCCGTCGCCCACGAGGATGTCGCCCGGACAGATGACCTGACCGGCAACCGTTACGGGGAAATTGATCTCGCCGGGGCCGTTCTTATAGGGGCCGTTGGGCGTGACGCCTCGGGCATAGACGGGGAAGTCCGTCAGCGCGGAGAGCTCGTCATAGTCGCGGATGCAGCCGTCGACGACAAAGCCGGCAATGCCGCGGCTGCGGGCGTAGGTACTCATGATCTCGCCGCAGAGGGAACGGCTCAGGCTGCCGCCGGAGGCGATGACCAGAATGTCGCCGGGCTGCGCCAGATCGAGCGCCTTGTGGAACATCAGATTGTCCCCGGCGGGGCAGCGAACGGTGAAGGCCACGCCGAGCAGCGGCGTTTTGTTGACGTTTTTCAGTCCGGCATCCACGGCGGCGATGCGGCCCATGCAGTCGTCCAGATTGGCGACGGGCAGGCCGCGGAAGGCTTCGACCAGTGCGCGGTCAGGGCGGGGGAAGTCCCGGCGGATACGGCAACCAACAGACATAATATTTTCCTTCTTTCCGATTGATTCTTTTTGTGTTTTCTAGTATGATGAAAGCGAAAAAGGGGGGACGGGCTTTGAATCTTTCCGATGTGGAGCTGTTTTTGATGATCGTGCGGACGCAGAGCATCACCAAAGCGTCCGAACTGCTGTTTCTCTCCCAGCCGACGGTCAGCCAGCGCCTGCGGGCGCTGGAAGAAACGCTGGGCTATCCACTGCTGCTGCGCAGCAAGGGTCTCAAGCGCATCGAACTGACGCGGGAGGGAGCGGAGTTTCTGCCGCTGGCGGAGCGGATGGTTTCGCTCTGGAAGGAGAGCTGCCATTTGCAGCCCCGGCAGGAGCGGCAGGCGCTGGACATCGGCTGCGCGGACAGTGTGAACACCGCCCTTCTGGCGCGGCTCTACCGGCGTCTGCTGCGCGAGAACACGCTTGATTTGCAGCTGCACACGCATCAGTCCTCGGAGCTTTACAACATCCTCGACGCACGGGATATTGATCTGGCGCTGGTGTTTTATCCGCTCCACTATAAGAATATCATCTGCCAGAAGGTCTTTCAAGAGAAACTCTGTCTGGTGCAGTCCCAGCATCCCGCCGTGCCCAAGCCGGTCGTGCATACGGAGGAGCTGGACCCCTCGCGGGAGCTGTTTCTCAAGTGGAACGATCAGTACCAGATCTGGCACGACCAGTGGCTGACAAATTACGGCCGGCCCTATGCCACGGCGGACACGATCATGCTGCTGCTCGCGCTGTGGGCGGAGGAAAGCTGCTGGATGATCGCGCCGGAATCCGTGGCGGCGGAGCTGTGCCGCTATCGGCCGCTCTATGTCAGCCAATTGCGCAATCCGCCGCCCGACCGCTGCTGCTACAAGATCACGCACCGCCAGCCTCTCGGCGTCCGCGCGGGCGCGCTGGCGCAGTTTGAAGCGGCGCTGGATCGGTATTTTGGCGAGCTGCACTTCGACCTGCACCTCGGAGAGGTCTGGCAGGAGCGTTAGCCGCGCGCGGCTAGCGCCTTTTCGATGCGCGCCAGGGCTTCGACGATGCGGTCAAAGGCGCAGGCGTAGGACAGCCGCAGGTAGCCCTCGCCGTTGGCGCCGAAGGCGGAGCCGGGGACGGTCGCGACGTGGGCGGTATCAAGCAGATAGTCTGCCGCCTCGCGGGAGGTCATGCCCAGCGGCCGGATATTGACGAAGATGTAGAACGCGCCGTTCGGCACGACGCAGGACAAGCCGTCAATCGCGTTGATCGCCCGTACCGCGTAGTCGCGGCGGCGCTCATATTCCAGACGCATCCGCTCGATCTCCGCCTCGCCCTGCTCCAGCGCCGTGATGCCCGCCTCCTGCACAAAGGAGGGCGCGCAGGTGTTGATATACTGGTGCACGCGCACCATTGCCTGAATGAATTCCTTCGGCGCGGCGGCGTAGCCCAGACGCCAGCCGGTCATGGAATAGCACTTGGAAAAGCCGTTGAGCGTGATGGTGCGCTCGCGCATTCCGGGCAGGGAGGCGAAGCTCACGTGCTCCGCACCGCCGTAGACCAGCTTTTCGTAGATCTCATCGGAAACGACGATGAGATCATTTTTTTCTGCCAGCGCGGCCAGCGCTTCCAGTGTTTCGCGGGTCTGCACCGTGCCGGTGGGGTTGCCGGGGGTGTTGAGGATGAGCATCTTCGTCTGCGGCGTGATCAGCCGGGCGATCTCAGCCGGGTCGATCTGGTAGTTGTTTTCCTCCCGCAGACCGTAGGTCACGGGCTTTGCGCCGAAGAACTGCGGCACGTGGATGTAGTTGAGCCACACGGGGTCCGGGACGAGGATCTCGTCGCCCTCGTTCAGAAAGGCGGCGATGGCGGCATAGGTGCCCTCGCCCACGCCGACGGTCACGAGAATTTCCTCCGGGGCGTAGGTGATGTGGTTGTCGCGCGCCAGCTTGCGGCAGATCGCCTGCCGGAGCTCGTTCGTGCCGTAGTTTGAGGTATAGAATACGTTGCCGCCCTGCACGCTCTGATAAAGTGCGTCCTTGATGAGCTGCGGGGTGTCGAAATCCGGCCGCCCGATCTCCATGTGGATCACGTCGATGCCGTCGCAGGCCATCCGGTTTGCCCGCTCCATCATCACACGGATGCCGGAAAAGGGCAGAGCCTGCATACGCGGGGCTGCTTGGAACATGGTGGACATCTCCCTTCGTTTTTTGCTTACAGCCTCATTATACACCGGGACTTCCTATTTGGAAAATTCATATATCATATCTTAATTATTGGAAAATAGAATAATAAAAAAGTGACACAATGGATGCAATGACAGTTGCGGCGGGGCAGGCGCTGTGATAAAATGTAGCTGAATTTTCGGCTTACGAAGGAGAAAACAATGAGAGGAATTCCGTCACTGATCACGGACATCCGGAAAAAGGTCTTTACCGAGGTCGCGCGCATGGCTTATGAGAGCAGCGACTATACGAAGGCAGAGGACCTTCCCTATGTCATCGTTCCCGGAGAGAACCCTCTGCACCGGGAGTCCATTTTTCTGGAGCGTGCCATCGCGGGCGAGCGTATCCGTCTGGCCATGGGCCTGTCGCTGCAGCCCGTGCAGCAGCGCTGCCTGCTGACCGAGGGCATGGACCACGCGGCCATTGCGGAGCAGTATTATGAGCCGCCGCTCATCAATATCATTCCCTATGCCTGCCATGCCTGCCCCACGAAGCAGTACCGCGTCACGGAGCTGTGCCAGAACTGTCTGGCTGCCTCCTGCCACCAGGTCTGCCCGAAGAGCGCCATCCGCTTTGTCAATGGCAAGAGCTATATCGACCAGAAGGCCTGCATCAAATGCGGCCGCTGCTCCAAGGCCTGCCCCTACCACGCTATCACCATGATCGAGAGCCCCTGTCAGTCCGTCTGCGGCATGGATGCCATCCAGAAGGATGCCAACGGCCGCGCGGTCATCAATCAGGACAAGTGCGTGGCCTGCGGCCAGTGCCTGGTCAACTGCCCCTTCGGCGCGATCGTGGACAAGGGACAGATCTATCAGGTCGTCCGCGCGATGATGGAAGGAGAGAAGGTCATTGCGATCGTCGCCCCGGCCTTCATCGGCCAGTTCGGCAAGAATTCGACGCCGGAGAAGTTCACCGCCGCGATGAAAGAGCTGGGCTTTGCAGGAGTAGTGGAGGTGGCCGTCGGCGCGGACATCTGCACGATGGAAGAAGCCAAGGACTTTCTGGAAAAAGTCCCGGCGGAGCAGCCCTACATGGCGACATCCTGCTGCCCGGCGTGGCATTCCATGGTCTACAAGCTCTATCCTGATCAGGCGAAGAACATCTCCATGACCCTCACGCCCATGGTCTTTACCGCGCGCCTGCAAAAGAAAGAGCATCCCGGCTGCAAGGTCGTGTTCGTCGGCCCCTGCGCGGCGAAGAAGCTGGAGGCCATGCGCACGAGCATCCGCAGTGACGTGGATTTCGTGTTGACCTTTGAAGAATTGATGGGCATGTTCGAGGCGAAGAACATCGACTTTGCCGCCCTTGCCGACGGCGAGGATCTGCGCGAGGGCACGGCGGCGGGCCGCGGCTTTGCGGTATCCGGCGGTGTTGCGGGCGCGGTCGCTGGCGTGATGGCAAAAATCGCACCGGAGCGCGAGATCAAGACCGCGAAGGCCGAGGGCCTACGCGAATGCCGCCAGCTTATGGCGATCGCCAAGGCGGGAAAGTACAACGGCTATCTGCTCGAGGGCATGGCCTGCCCTGGCGGTTGCGTTGCGGGCGCGGGAACGCTCCTGCCGGTCGATTTGGCCTCCCGCGTGGTCGTCCAGTATCAGAAAGAGGCAGACAAGTCCAGCCCGCTGGACAGCCGCTACAGTGAAACGGGAAGCGAGCTGGTCGAATAATGAAAACAACAAGAAAAATTACCTACACCGCAGTGCTTCTGGCACTGCTGATCGTCCTGCAATGGGCGACGAAGAGCCTCGGTCAGTTCGTGACCGGAAGCTGCGTCAACTGCGTGCTGACCGTTGCCGCGCTGCTCGTGGGCTGGCAGGGGGGATTGGCCGTTGCGGTCGTGTCGCCCTTTGTGGCCTTCCTTCTGAGCATCGGGCCGAAGAATATCGCGATCGTTCCGGCGGTCGCCGTGGGCAACGCCGTGCTGGTTCTGGTGCTGTGGCTGTTCCTGAATAAAAAATTCAGCGTCCTGCGCGCCGTCCTCGGCGTTGTGTGCGCAGCGGGTGCAAAGTTCCTGACGCTCTACCTGCTGGTCGTGCAGGTGCTGTGCCGCGTGCTGACGCTGCCGGAAAAACAGGCGGCGATGTTCGGCACCATGTTCTCCTGGCCGCAGCTCGTGACGGCGCTCATCGGCGCGGCAGTCGCCGTGGCGGTCATTCCGCTGGTGCGGCGCGCCCGCCGCTCTGCCTGAGTGGAAGAGCTGACGCTGAACGCGCGGCGCTTTGCGGTGCTGCGCCTGCTGGGCAGGGGCAAGGGCGGCTATTCCTATCTGGTGACGGATGGGGCGGGGGAGTATGTGCTCAAGCAGATCCACCACGAGCCCTGCGCCTATTACCGGTTCGGCGACAAGCTGGCCGCAGAGCTACGCGACTATGAACGCCTGCACGCACTGGCGCTGCCGATGCCTGAGCTGCTGGAGGTCGATTTTGCGCAGGAGCGCCTCTTGAAGGAGTACATCGAGGGAGAAACGGTCTTTGAACTTGTGCAGAGCGACGCGCTGCCGCCGGAGTATCTGGTGCAGATGCGCGAGCTGAGCGCCAGGGTTTCCGCCGCCGGGCTGAATATCGACTATTTCCCGACGAACTTTGTCGCGCGGGACGGCCGGCTCTTCTATATCGACTATGAGTGCAACGCCTACACGGACGAATGGAATTTCGAAAACTGGGGCGTGAAATACTGGCCGAAAACGAAGAAATTTATGGAATATCTGGAGCAAATCAAATAAGAAGAAGTGCGTTGCAGCCGCAGCGCACTTCCTCTTTATCAAGGATTATTTCTTATGAAAAAGATGGAAGGACTTTTTTTCCGGGGCGGCGGCGACCTGAATCCCGGTCAGCTCGTAGCCGGTTTCCTTGATGACGTCCTTCAGCTTGTCCTCGTCCAGCGGCGCCTCCGAGAGGATCACGGTCTGACCCTTGCCGTGCGAGGAAGACACCTTCTTCACCGCAAAGCTGCGGCGGATGCAGTCATTGATGTGCGATTCGCACATGCCGCACATCATACCATCAATGCTCAGTGTGGTTTGAATCATTGCCGTTTCTGTCCCCCTTTTTTGCAGGCGGCTGCACGCAGGCAACGTTTGAGGTAGAAGATGCAGACGGCGAAAAGAAGCATCGCCGCAACGGATGCCCAGAAATCCGGGGCCTTCAGCAGTTCAAGCATGGGGAACCCTCCTTTTGAAATGATGATGATGCTTTGCCCGCCTCGAGCGTGCGGTCGCCTCTGGCATAGACGGAGCTGACGTCCTTGAATTCAACAATTGCCATTATGCAATTTCCTCCTGCGTATGAAATTCGCATCTGCCGCAGAGCGCCTCCAGACTTTCCGTGGGAATTTCGGAGAGCAGGCAGCAGGCGGCGCCCTGCACATCCGTCAGCTCCGGGAAGGAGGAACGCAGCAGACCGGAAACCGAACGGTAATACCGACTGTAGCACAGGGCGATGCGGTGACCGGCTTCCGTCAAAAATGCCGCGCCGTAGGAATCCTTCTTGACCAGTCCGAGCTGGATGAGGGTGTGCATCATATTGTGGACACTGGGCTTTGACAGCCCCATGCTGGATGCAATATCCACGCAGCGGACGCCCTTGTCCTCGCGGTCCAGCGCTTTCATGGTCAGAAGATAACGGATATTTGCGGCGGTGAGTGCTTTTTGGTTAGCCATTGCTTACCTCCCTGTAGAAGCGTGGGGAGCGCAAACCGATGGTCTGCGCTCCCCGTTGGTACATCATTTCTTGTGGCAGGAGCCTGCCATAGCACAATGCGCACAGTTGCAGCCACAGGAGGTTTTGCCCTTTTTCTTATTCTTCACAAGGCTCAGGATAATGAGTGTGACGATTACCGCAAGAACAAGGGTAATTAAGATGGTTGCAAGATTCTCTGCGATCCAGGCAAACATAAGACCGACTCCTTTCGCTTGAAACTATTTGGGAAAAGGGGATTACTTCGTGACCTTGACCTTCGCGGTCAGCTTGGTGGCTTCCTTGTACGGACGCACCAGCATATAGATCATACCGGCCAGCAGCAGGACGGAAACGATCACGCCGATCACGCTTACGGAGGCATTCTTGGCGAAGATGCTGCCAAACTGGTTGATCATCAGGGCAATGACATAGGCAAAGCCGCACTGATAAGCGATGGCGAACCAAGTCCACTTCTGACTGTTCATCTCACGCTTGATCGCGCCGATAGCTGCGAAGCACGGAGCGCACAGCAGGTTGAACACAAGGAAGCTGTAGCCGGTGATGCCGGTGAAGGCCTGCGCGATGTTCTGGTAAACGGTGCCGTCGCCGCCGCCATAAAGGATGCCCAGCGTGCCGACAATGTTTTCCTTGGCAACAAGACCTGTAATTGAGGCCACGGCTGCCTGCCAGTTGCCCCAGCCGAGCGGCTTGAAGATCCAGGCGATCACGCCGCCGATCTTGGCGAGGATGGAGCAGTCAATCTCGTCCTCGGAGAGCATCCGGAATCCGTCGGAAGCCCAGCCAAAGTAGGTGGTGAACCAGACAAAGATGGTGGACAAAAGAATGATGGTACCGGCCTTCTTGATGAAGGACCAGCCGCGCTCCCACATGGAGCGGAGGACGTTGCCGAGGGTCGGCCAGTGGTATGCGGGCAGCTCCATAACGAAGGGAGCGGGCTCACCGGCGAACATCTTGGTCTTCTTCAGCATGATGCCGGAGCAGATGATCGCGGCCATGCCGATGAAGTAAGCGGAGGTGGAGACCCATGCGCTGCCGCCGAACAGAGCGCCTGCAATCATGCCGATGAACGGAACCTTAGCGCCGCAGGGGATGAAGGTGGTGGTCATGA
>UQWH01000065.1 GCA_900544705.1 uncultured Eubacteriales bacterium
CGTTGCCATGGCGTTCCTTCACGCCTGCGATCACTTTTTCGACATATGCGTTCATGGGATTCATTCTCCTTCTATTTTTTATTAAAATTTCGCGGAGTGAATGTTCTGCGGCCATCCAAAATGGCCGCAGAAGTTAGGATCAACCCTTGAATTCGCTGATGATGGAAACGATCTCCGCGCCGATGCGCTTCTGCGCCTCGACGGTCGCAGCGCCGATGTGCGGCGTGCAGGAAACCATAGGATGGCTGTAGAGGGCGTGGTTCTTTGCAGGCTCTTCCGCATAGACGTCCAGACCGGCCGCGCGGACCTTGCCGCTCTCCAGTGCCTGAAGCAGGGCGTCCTCATCCACGTTCGTGCCGCGGGAGGTGTTGATGATGACAACGCCGTCCTTCATCTTCGCAATGCGCTCGGCATTGATGAGCGCGCCGCCGTCCACTGCCGGAGCGTGAACGCTGATGAAGTCGGACTGCGCCAGCAGCTCGTCCATGTCAACATAGGAGATGCCCAGCTGCTCCTCGATGCCGGGGATGTGGTAAATATCAAAGGCGATGACCTTCATGCCGATGGCCTTGGCCATCACGCCCAGATGCTGGCCGATGCGGCCGAAGCCGACGATGCCCAGTGTCTTGCCCTGCAGTTCGATGCCCTTGCCGTAGGCCTTCTTTTCCCACTTGTCCTCGCGCATGGTGTGGCCGGCGATGGACAGGTAGCGCGCGCAGGAGAACATATGACCCATGGCCAGCTCCGCAACAGACTGGGAGGAAGCCTTCGGGGTGTTCTTTACGGTGATGCCGTTTGCCTCGGCGTACTTGACGTCGATGTTGTCCACGCCGACGCCGCCGCGGATGATGAGCTTGAGCTTGCCGCCCTTGGCCTCATCGATGTGGTTGGCACGGACCTTGGTCTTGGAGCGGACGACGACTGCATCGAAATCGCGCAGCGCGGCGCCGAGCTGATCCGGTTCATAGAACTGCTCTACGACCTCGTGGCCTTGCTCGCGCAGCTCGGCCATCGCGGTCTTATCCATTCCGTCGGTAACAAGAATACGCATGGTAGTTCCTCCTTATTTATGCTCTGCCTCGAATTTCTTCAGGCAGGCGACGAGGGCTTCGACGCCCTCCTTGGGCATGGCGTTGTAGATGGAAGCGCGCAGGCCGCCGACGGACTTGTGTCCCTTGAGGTTCTCAAAGCCCGCTGCCTTGGTGTAGGCGACGACTTCGGCGTCGAGATCCTTGTCGCCGGTGACGAAGGGAACGTTCATCAGGCTGCGGAACTCCTTGTCCACGGTGCCGTGGAAGATCTTGGAGGAATCCAGGAAATTATACATGACCTTGGCCTTGTCCTCGTTGATGCGGGCCATGGCCTCCAGACCGCCGAGGCTCTTGAGGTACTTGAACACCTTACCGCAGACGTAGATCGCCCAGCAGTTCGGAGTGTTGTACATGGAGCCGGCATCGGCATGGGTCTTGTACATCATGTAGATCGGGGTCTTGGGGTCGAGATCCTCACGAATGAGATCCTCGCGGATGATCGCAATGACCATACCGGCGGGGCCGACATTCTTCTGCACGCCTGCGTAGATCATGCCATAGTCGCTGACATTGCAGGGCTTGGAGAGGAACATGGACGACTGGTCGGAAACCAGCGGCTTGCCCTTCGTGTTCGGGAGGGTCTGCCAGGTCGTGCCGTGGATCGTTTCGTTCTCGCAGATGTAGACATAGTCGGTGTCTTCCTCAATGGGAAGATCGGAGCAGTCGGGGATGTAGGAGTAGTTTCTGTCCTTGGAGGAAGCGGCGACATTGATCTCGCCGTACTTCTTCGCCTCGGCAATGGCCTTCTTGGACCACGCGCCGGTTTCCACATAAACAGCCTTGCCGTTCTTCAGCAGGTTCATGGGGATCATTGCAAACTGGAGCGTTGCGCCGCCCTGGATGAAAAGGACCTTGTAGTTATCGGGGATGCCCATCAGATCACGAAGATCCTGCTCCGCCTCGTCGATGATCTGCTGGAACACCTTGGAGCGGTGGGACATTTCCATGACGCCCATTCCTGCGCCACGGTAGTTCAGAAGCTCATCACGAATCTCCTCCAGAACCGGAACGGGCATGGTCGCCGGACCTGCGGAGAAGTTAAAAGTGCGATCGTACATGGATGTACCTCCTGTCATATTTGGGCTGGACCGCCCTGCTGTTTCCAGTATACGCCACAAAGCACAAATAATCAACCGGTAATCCAAAAAAATTTTCAGTTTATTACAAAAAAAATCAAGTTGCCATGTAATAATGCACCCCGTGCAGGAGCACGGGGTGCTTTGCTTATCAGGAATCTTCGCTGCCGCGGTATTTACGGCGCGTGGCCATGCCGCCGCGGATGTGGCGCTCGGCCTTGTTCACTTCCAGAATGGCCTTCACCTGCTGATACAGCGCAAGATTGCAGTGCGGCAGGCGCTCGGCCAGATCCTTGTGCACGGTGGATTTGGAAACGCCGAACTTCTTGGCGGCGGCTCGAACGGTAGATTGCGTTTCGATGATGTACACAGCCAGCTCACAGGCTCGCTTCTCAATGTCATCTCTCATTCCCTGACCTCCTTAGCTGTGCGTCCAAAACAGACTATGCGCAGCGAAGGGGAAATATGCAGGGCCTAAAGGCTCCAGTCGAGAGGCGCTTCTCCGTTTTCCTGCAAAAAGGCGTTGATCTTCGAGAAGGGCCGGCTGCCGAAGAAGCCGCGGTAGGACGACAACGGGCTGGGGTGCGGCGCTTTCAGAATGAGCCGCGGCGCGGCGGCATGGATCAGAGCTTCCTTTTTCTGCGCGTGCGCTCCCCAGAGAACGAAGGCGATGGGCTGCGGCAGCGCGTTGGTCGCGGCAATGACCGCATCGGTGAAGCGCTGCCAGCCCCACCCGGCGTGGCTGGCGGCCTTGCCGCGCTCGACCGTCAGGACGGTGTTCAGCAGCAGCACGCCGCGCTGCGCCCAAGCGGTCAGGTCGCCGCTTTCCGGGAGCGGCACGCCGGTGTCGTCGGCCAGCTCTTTATAAATATTGCGCAGGGAGGGCGGCAGCGGCGTCCCCGCCGCCACGGAAAAGGCCAGTCCCATCGCCTGCCCCGGCTCGTGGTAGGGGTCCTGCCCCAGAATGACGGCGCGCACGCGCTCCGGCGGCGTTGCCGTCAGGGCGAAAAATTCCCGGCCCGCAGGCGGATAGATCTCCGCCGTTTCCCGTGCGGCGGCAAGGCGCTCCACGAGCGGCGCAAGGCAACCCGCGGGCAGGCGCGCTTCCCAAGCGCCGAGCGGGGATGTCGATTCGTTCATGGCTCTCTCCTCCCAAGCCGTCCTTGACAAGAACGGCGTTTTGTGGTACGAATAGGGTTAGAATTTGAAGCTGAAGGTGGTTCTTTATGAAACGTATTGCGATCGTCACCGGCGCAAGCTCCGGTATGGGCCGGGAATTTGTTTTGCAGCTTTCCGACTGGGAAAAGTTCGACGAAATCTGGATCCTCGCGCGGCGCGCAGACCGTCTGGATGAGCTGGCGCAGGTCGTTCCCGTCCCGGTGCGTCCCATCTCCCTCGACCTGACCGACCCGGAAGCGCTGGAGCATTACAAGAATCTGCTGGAGAGCGCGGCGCCCAATGTCGGCCTGCTGGCAAATATTGCGGGCTTCGGAAAATTCGGCCGCTACGACGAAATTCCGCTGGCCGACTCTCTGCGGATGATCGACCTGAACTGCAAGGCGCTCGTCGCCATGACGGAGCTGACGCTGCCGTATATGCACCACGGCGCGAAGCTGATGAATCTCGATTCCCTCTCGGCCTTCCAGCCCGTCCCCTACCTGAACGTCTACGCCTCGACGAAGGCCTTCGTCCTGAGCTACACGCGCTCTCTGGCGCGGGAGCTGCGGCCGCGGGGCATCCGCGTCATGGCGGTCAATCCCGGCTGGGTCAAGACGGAATTCTTCGACCATGCGCTCAAGACCAGCAGCACCGCCGTGACTTATTACAACCGTCTTTACGAAGCCAAGGACGTGATGGCGACAGCGCTGAAGGATCTCTACCGGACGAAAAAGGACGTGTCCATCCACGGGCTTGCCGTGCGCAATCAGGTGCGTCTGGTCAAGCTGCTGCCGCACCGCCTTGTCATGGACATCTGGATGAAGCAGCAGAAGCACAATAAATTGCCGGACGAAGATTGATCTCGGTCTGTAAAAAAGCAGGGGGCAAAGCCCCTGCTTTTTTACAGCTTTTCCAGCACTGCGACAAGATAATCCCACGTCCGGGCGACGGAGGCCAGCTCCAGCCGCTCGCGTGAGGTGTGAATGTCGTGCATCTGCGGGCCGAAGGAAACGGCGTCCAGCCCCTTCAGGCGGTCGGAGAAGATGCCGCATTCCAGACCTGCGTGGATAACGTCCACCACAGGCTCCTTTCCATAGAGCTTCTCAAAGGTCTTTACCATGATCTCGCGCAGGCGGGAGTCCTTGCGGTACTCCCATGCGGGATATTCGCCCATCTGGGAATAGGAAGCGCCGTACTTTTCCGCCAGCGCCGCAAGGCGGGCGGTCAGCGCCGCCTTTTCCGCACCCACGGAGCTGCGGACGGAGAAGGTCATCGTCACGGCTTCCTCCGTCGTTTTCAGGATGCCGAGATTCAGGGAGGTCTGCACCAGCCCCTCGATGTCCGCGCTCATCTTTTGCACACCGTTGGGCAGCTCGCACAGCAGGCCGAGCACCGCCGCCGTGCAGGCAGGCGTCAGCGCCTGCGCCGCCTGCGCCGGTTCACAGGTGATGACCGCGTGCGGCTCGGTCGCGGGAAGCTCCTCCATGCAGCGCTTTTTCGCTTCCTCAAAGCGCGCGGCGAAATCCTCCGTGTCGGAAACCAGCAGCGCCTCGCAGCTTCTGGGGATGGCGTTGTCCTTCGCACCGCCGTCTGCCCGCACGAGGCGGAATTCCGGCAGGCGGGATAGCAGCGTGCGCATGAGCTTATTGGCGTTGACGCGCCCCTTGTTGATCTCCACGCCGCTGTGGCCACCGGTCAGGCCGTCCACCCGCACACGCCATGCGCGGCCCTGCACGGCCGTGAAGTGTGCCGGGAGCGTGACCGTCGCTGTTGCGCCGCCGGCGCAGCCGGCCGTCAGGATGCCCTCGTCCTCGGAGTCGATGTTCAGCATCACGCGGCCCTTGAGGGCGCTCATGTCCATCGCGTCCGCGCCCAGCATCCCGATCTCTTCATCGACGGTGAACACCGCCTCCAGCGGCGGATGCGCGATCTCATCGGAATCCAGCACCGCCAGCGTATAGGCGACCGCGATGCCGTCGTCGCCGCCCAGCGTCGTCCCCTCGGCGAAAAGATAGGTGCCATCCTGCCGCAGACGCAGGCCGTCGGTGGAAAAGTCGATGTCGCAGCCGGGGTCCTTTTCGCAAACCATGTCCAGATGGCCCTGCAAAATGACCGTCGGGTGATCCTCATAACCGGGCGTGCCGTCTTTGTAGATGACAACGTTGTTGTGCGCGTCCTGCACATACTTCAGGCCGTGCGCCTGCGCAAAGCGGACACAGTAGTCGGAGATGCGCTTGGTGTCGCGCGAGCCGTGCGGAATGGCGCACAGCTCTTCAAAATAGTGCAGCGCCGCCTGCGGGCGCAGATGCTCCAGAATGGACATAGAAAACACTCCTTTCCATTATCAGCATGATTATACCACACTTTCCTGAAATTGTCCACGCAAACCGCTTGCGAGAATCCACCGAATATGGCATAATCAAGCTGTAATCCGAAAGGAGGAATGCTTTATGATTCTCGACGGCTGTCAGGGAAAGCCCCGCACGCCCACGATCGAAGAAAAAATCTGCCCGCAATGCGGTCATACCATCGAGATCTTCTCGACCGACACGGAGGTCGCCTGTGAAAACTGCGGCTTTGTGGTCTACAACGACGCGCTCAGCTGCGTACAGTGGTGCAAATATGCCCGGCAATGCGTCGGCGACGCGATGTACGAGCAGATGATGCAGATCGCCGCCCACCAGAAGGAAGAGGCGGCCCAAAAACGAAAAAAACGTTTGGAGGAAACAAAATGATCCGAAAAATCATTGTCATAGACGAGGAAAAATGCAACGGCTGCGGCCTGTGTGCCAAAGCCTGCCACGAGGGCGCGATCGACATTGTGGACGGCAAGGCGCGTCTGGCGCGGGAGCACTTCTGCGACGGTCTGGGCGACTGCCTGCCCGCCTGCCCCATGGGCGCGATCACCTTTGAGGAGCGCGAAGCGCCGGCCTACGATGAAGCGGCTGTGCTCGCCGCGAAAAAGCCGGCGCATGTCTGCCCCGGCAGCCGTGCGAGCATGGGCGCGCCGGGCGCTTCCCTGCGCAACTGGCCCGTGCAGCTCAAGCTTCTGGGCTACACCGCGCCCTATTACGAAGGCGCCGACCTGCTGATCGCCGCAGACTGCACCGCCTTTGCCTGTCCGGACTTTCATCAGAAATATCTCAAGGGCCGCACGGTGCTGATCGGCTGCCCGAAGCTGGATGCGGCCAATTACGCCGAGAAGCTGACGGCCATCTTCCGCCACAACAACGTGCGCTCCGTCCTTGTCACGCGGATGCAGGTCCCCTGCTGTGGCGGCCTGCCCTTTGCGGTGCAGCAGGCGATCGAGGCCAGCGGCAGGGACATTCCCATGCGGGTCGTCATTCTCTCGCCGGACGGGAGCGAAGTCGATGGATGACCTATTAAGCGCCGCAGTCGGCCTTGCCCGCGCACTGGACACCGCGCCGGACGCGGCGGGGATGCGCGTGCTGTGCGCTGCGCTGCACGACGGCGGCGCAGACGCGCCGGAGCGTCTGCGGGCGGAAAAATGGCGCATCTCACCGGACTGCCGCACCTGCGCCGCCCCCTGCGGACGCAAGGCGGATTATGACGAGGTGCAGGCCGCGCAGGATGCTCCGGAAACGCGCGAGGCCAAGCGCGCCGCATGGGAAACGCTGCTGCGCTATGTCCGTTCGCGCACCCCGGCGCAGTGCGATGCCGAAGCCGTGCTGCGGCTGGTGTTCTACCTTGGCGAAAGCTGGGTGGAGCCGGAGGACCTCACGCGCTGCCTTCGGGCACTGATATGACAAAAAGCTGCTGCGCTATGTGATAGCGCAGCAGGTCAGCTTGTCAAAAAAAGTCCAAAAGGACTTTTTTGACAAGCTGCCTGCAAAATTGCAAAATCAATTTTTGTAGTATTATTTTGCAATTTTGGTCGCTGCGGCGGGTGATTGAACGCGAAAGGGAACCCATCTCCGCGCTAAGTGCCGCCGCTTTGCGGCGGTTGCGCTCCGAAACGCCTCGCTGCGGCTCGGTGTGACGGTTCCCTTTCATACTAGAATTTCATAAAAAGCCGCAGGCTTTTTATAGCGCCTGCGGCGCGTCAAATTCTGCACAAGACGAGAGGGCACGCCGACGGCGTGCCCTCAGTGCGCAAAGCGCACGTGTTTTTTGATTTTCATAATCAAAAAACGTAGTATTACTCTTTCCTTCCCTCCGAAACTTTCGGTTCGATAGGTTTTTTGACAGTCCGAGCTGCTGCGCTATATGATAGCGCAGCAGCTCTTCAGATTGTCAGAAAGCCATTTTTAATTTGTTCCCGTTCTGATCTGTCGATAAAATTTCTTTATGTGTCTTTTTCGCAGACAAGCGTTCCGGGCGCGGTGTGAAACGCCGAGCAGACCTCGATCGTCACATGGTAGCGCCGCGCAAGCTCCACGCAGCGGTCATGCAGCACCTGTGCGCCGCCGCGCGCAAGGGTCAGCATTTCGCTGTAGCCGATGGTTTCAAACTTTACCGCGTCGGAGAATTTCCGCGGGTCTTTGTTGTAAATGCCGTCCACATCGGTATAGATGCGGCAGCAGTCGGCGTGCAGGAAGGCCGCCAGCGCAACGGCCGTGGTGTCCGACCCGCCACGTCCCAGCGTCGTGACGTCGCCCGCGTCGTTGATGCCCTGAAAGCCTGCGACAAGGACGATGTTTCCCTTCTCCAGCTCCTGCTCGACGCGCCTGCCCTCCAGCCGCAGAATGTGCGCGCTGCCGTGCGTCTCCTCCGTCCGCAGGCCCGCCTGCCAGCCGCACAGGCTCACCGCCGGCATTCCAAGGCGCTTCAGCGCCATGGCGCACAGGCTTACGGAGCAGATCTCCCCCGTGGACAGAAGCTGATCCAGCTCCCGCCCCGCGCAGTCCGGGTCAATCTCCCGCGCTCTGGCGATCAGCGCATCCGTGGATGTCCCCTGCGCCGACAGCACCGCCACGACCTCGTGGCCCTCGCGCCGCAGGGCGGCCATGGTGCGGGCGGCGGCATAGAGCCGTTTCGCGCTTGCGACCGAAGTTCCGCCGTATTTCAGCACATAGCGTGCCAAGGCTCCTTCCTCCTTTCCGGCAGGAAGTCTCCTGCCCTGCTCCATGGTATGCCGTTTCCCGTTTTTCCGACACAGATTTTTTCAATTTACTTTTTTCCGACTTCGTGTTACACTAAGCACAGCGTTATTTGAAAAAGGAAGGTTCTCATGTTCACAGGATTTACACCGGAAGCCATCGATTTTCTCTGGGGCCTGCGCCTGAACAACAACCGCGAATGGTTTCAGGAGCACAAGCAGCAGTATCAGACCGCGCTCTATGCGCCGATGAAGGCGCTTTCCGAGGAGCTGACGGAGGCGTTTGCCCAGACCGAGGGACTCAAAATGCATCTTTCCAGAATTTACCGGGATATGCGGATGCATCCGCCGGTACCCTATAAGGAAAGTCTGTGGATGTGCCTGCGGCGCGACGGCGGAAGCTGGCTGGAGCATCCCTGTCTGTTTTTTGAATTGACCTCCGAGGGCTACAGCTACGGTTTTCTGCTCTGGGGGCCGAAGGCCGAGGCCATGAACCGCTACCGCGAGCAGCTCTGCGACCGCAAGGAAGAATTCCTGAAGCTCGCGAAAGCCGTCGAGCGGCAGACCGGCCTGACCATCTCCGGCAAGCGCTACGCCCGTCCCAAGCCCTGCCCCGATCCCCGGCTGGAGCCTTATTACAGTCTGAAAAACCTCTTTGCGATCTCCGAACACCCGGTGGACGACGCGCTCTTCTCGCCCGATCTCGGCAGGCAGGTGCGCGACACGCTGCTGGCGCTGCTGCCGCTGAACGAATTTTGTCAGAATTTCGCATTTTAATTTCTGCAAAAACTTGAAAAAATAAACCCATGAAACGCGGAAAACTCCGCCGTTTCAATGGGTTTCATTTTTTGTCAAGGGAATCCGGCATAGATTTGCTAATCCGCCGCGGCCGCATTTCAGCCATATTAGTAAGGCGAGAACGCGGTGGGAGGAAGCAAACATGAAGCATTTTTTTAAAACGACGGCGACGGCGCTGCTGCTGGCGCTGCTGCTGTCGGGCGGGGCGGGCGCGGCGCGGACGGAATTCCTGATTCCGGGCGGCGAAACGATCGGCCTGCAATTGCAGTTCGACGGGATCAGCGTGGTGGAATTTGCCGAGAGCAATCCCTGTGCAAAGGAAGCGGGACTGAAAAAGGGCGACCTGATCTGCAAGATCGACGGTGCGCCGGTCACGACGACGCAGGAACTGTCCGATGCGGTCAACCGATCGGAGGGACGGGCGCTCCGCGTGACCGTCCGGCGCGGGGCGGAAGAAAAAACCTTCCGTTTTGCGCCGCAGAACACCAAAGACGGCTGGCGGCTGGGGCTGTACGTCCGCGACGGCATCAACGGCATCGGCACCGTCACCTATTATGAGCCTGCGACCGGCGACTTCGGCGCGCTGGGGCACGGCGTGGGCGAGGGCGGCGGCCTGCCGCCGCTGCGCAGCGGCAGCGTCTTTGACGCGCAGATCGTGTCCGTCGCACGCGGCAAGGCGGGAGAACCGGGTGCCCTGCAGGGCGCGGCGGCCTCGGGGCAGACCACGGGAAGCATCCGCCGCAACACGGACTACGGCGTGTTCGGCACCGTCCGTATCCCGCAAAAGCAGGCCATCCCGGTCGCGCAGGCCGGGGACGCGCACACGGGAAGCGCCAGCATCTACTCCTGCGTAAGCGGCAGCCGACCGCAGGTCTATGAGATCAGCATTCTGGAGATCGACCTGCAGGAGGCACACGGCAGGAATTTTCTGATTGAGGTGACGGACCCGGCGCTGCTGCGGAGCACCGGCGGCATCGTACAGGGGATGTCGGGCAGCCCCATCGTGCAGGACGGGCGGCTCATCGGCGCGGTGACGCACGTGCTGATCAACCAGCCCTCGCGCGGTTACGGCATTTTCATTCAGAATATGCTCGACGCGGCGCAGGAGCAGCAGAAAGCGGCATAAATGAGCAAGCCTCTCCGGCTGTACGCCGGAGAGGCTTGCTG
>UQWH01000066.1 GCA_900544705.1 uncultured Eubacteriales bacterium
AGGCCTTGATCATGATCTCCGGGTCGTGGTTCCGGACCGCGCCGGAGGACAGCTCCACGCCGTTGCAGACCAGATCATACTGGAAGGCATTGATGCTCAAGGGGTCAATTTCGCCGCGCTCGGCCTTTTCCAAAACCTCCAGACCGCCGTTGGGCATGGAGAAGGGATTATGGCAGAATTCCAGCTCGCCGGATTCCTCGCCGATCTCGTACATCGGGAAATCAACGATCCAACAGAACTCATAACGCTCCGCGTCCATGTGGCCGGGCACGGCCGCGCCCAGCAGCTTGCGCAGGACGCCCGCCGTTTTCTGCGCGGCGGTCTTCTTGCCCGCGGTCACGCCGACGAAGGAACCGGGCGTCAGGCCGAGCGCCTCGACGATGGCGTCCTTGCGGTCCGCGAGGAACTTCGCAATGCCGCCGGACAGCTCGCCGTCCTCGCCCAGCTTGAACCACATGGGCTTGCTGCCCGCGATGACTTCCGTTTCCGCGACCAGCTTGTCCACGGCCTTGCGCGCAAGGTTGCAGTCGTGCACGACGATGGCCTTGACGGTGTTGCCCTCGGCAAAGGGCGCGAAGTCGATGCCGGAGACCAGCGCGGTGATGTCGTCGATCACGAGGTCGATGCGCAGGTCGGGCTTGTCGGAGCCGTAGCGCTCCATAGCCTCGTTGTAGCCGATGCGCTTGAAGGGCGCGGAGGAGGCAACATTATACTTGCCGAACTTGGCGAAGATGGGCGGCAGCACATCCTCCAGAACGGCGAACACGTCGTCCTGATCGGCAAAGGCCATCTCCATATCGAGCTGATAGAACTCGCCGGGGCTGCGGTCGCCGCGCGCGTCCTCATCGCGGAAGCAGGGGGCAATCTGGAAATAGCGGTCGAAGCCGGAGGTCATCAGCAGCTGCTTGAACTGCTGCGGCGCCTGCGGCAGGGCGTAAAACTTGCCGGGATGCTTTCTGGCAGGAACCAGATAGTCGCGCGCGCCCTCCGGGGAGGAAACGGTCAGGATCGGCGTGGTGATCTCCAGAAAGCCGTGCTCGGTCATGGCCTTGCGCAGCGCCGCGACGACGTTGCAGCGCAGGATGATATTGTTCTTGACCGCGGGATTGCGCAGGTCGAGATAGCGGTACTTCAGGCGGACGGACTCGTCGGCGTCGCGGCTGCGGTTGATCTCAAACGGCAGCTCGTTGTAGCGGCAGCGGCCCAGCACCTTGATCTCCGTCGGCACGACCTCGATCTCGCCGGTGGGCAGCTTCGGGTTCTTGCTTGCGCGCTCACGGACGACGCCCGTGACACCGATGGTGGATTCCTTGTTGATGCCGCGGATGATCTTCATCATTTCCTCGGTCTCCGCGACGACCTGCGTGGTGCCGTAGAAGTCGCGCAGGACGACAAAGGCCAGACTGCTGCCGACCTCGCGGACGTTCTCCATCCAGCCGGCCAGCGTGACGGTCTTACCCACGTCGGAGAGGCGAAGCTCACCGCAGTTATGCGTTCTTGATTGCGTCATGAATGTTTCCCCCAATTATTTCTCTAAGATCACGGAACCACGGTTCCGCTCAGAAATTCCCTTTTGGATCAGCCGGACCGCTTCCTCCGGCTTGAGGCTCACCTGCTGCCCGGTGGAAAGCTCCTTCACGGAGCAGACGCCCTGCGCGATCTCGTCCTCGCCGAGAAATACGACGTACGGGATGCCCAGCCGGTCGGCATAGGTCATCTTGGCCTTGAACTTCTTCTGTTCGGAGTAGAGCTGCGTGCGGATCCCGGCCTCACGGAACTGCGTGGCCAGCGCCACCGCCGCGGACAGGTCCTCCGTCATGGGCAGCAGCAGCACGTCCGCCGGCGCGGTGGGCAGAGCGGGATTCAGCATTCCCTGCTCGTCGAGCACATAAAACAGGCGCGTCAGGCCGATGGCCACGCCCACGCCGGGCAGGCTGCGCTCGGAATAATACTCGGCCAGATTGTCGTAGCGGCCGCCGGCGCAGATGGCGCCGATCTCCGGATGGTCGAGCATCCGCGTTTCATAGACCGTGCCGGTATAATAATCCAGCCCGCGCGCGATCGTCAGATCGACCGCGAAGTTCTCCTCCGGCACGCCGAAGGCGGAAAGGTATTTCGTCACCGTGGTCAGCTCGTCAAGGCCGGTGTCAAAGGCCTCGTTCCTGCCGCGGTAGCCCTCCAGCGCGGAGAGCACCTCCGCGTTCGTGCCGCGGATGGCGATAAAGCGCAGAATTTCGTCTGCGTCGGCGGCTTGCAGGCCGATGTCCTCGGTCAGGATCGTGCGAACCTTGTCCGGACCGATCTTATCGAGCTTGTCCACCGTGCGCATGATGTCGCCGGACTGCTCCGTCAGGCCAAGCATTGCATAGAAGCCGTTGAGAATTTTGCGGTTATTGACGCTGATGCAGAAGCGCTTCAGACCGAATTCGGAGAATACCTTATAAATCACGGACGGGATCTCCGCCTCGTTGATCACGGAGAGCTTGCCGTCGCCGATGATGTCGATATCCGCCTGATAGAACTCGCGGAAGCGGCCGCGCTGCGCGCGCTCGCCGCGGTAGACCTTGCCGATGGCATAGCGGCGGAAGGGGAAGCACAGCTCGTTTTCGTGCAGCGCGACGTACTTGGCCAGCGGCACCGTGTGGTCAAAGCGGAGCGCCAGATCGGAGTCGCCCTTCTGGAAGCGATAGATCTGCTTTTCCGTTTCGCCGCCGCCCTTGGCAAGCAGGATGTCCGCCGATTCGATCACCGGCGTGTCGATGGGCGTAAAGCCATAGAGCGCAAAGGTCTTGCGCAGGATCTCCAGCATCCGTTCAAACTTCTGCTGGGGGGCGGGCAGCAGCTCCATAAAGCCGGAGAGCGTCCGCGGTTTCAGTTTTTCCATATTACTTCTTCCTTATGATTCTTGACTGAACAGCAGCTCATCGAGGGTGTAATACCCCGGCGCGCAGCCCGCAAGCGCCTGCGCCGCACGCAGCGCGCCCGCTACAAAGATTTTCCGGCTGGCCGCTGTGTGGGTCAGCTTGAGGGTTTCGTCCTCGCCGAAGAAATAGACGGTATGCTCGCCGGCGACCGTGCCGCCGCGCAGGGAAAACACACCGATCTCCCCTTCCGACCGCTTGCCGCACAGACCCTCGCGGCCGTGCAGAACTTTTGCCTGCCCGTCCGGGTCCAGCTCCTGTAAAAGGAGCTTCGCCGTGCCGCTGGGCGCGTCCACCTTCTGATTATGGTGGATCTCAACGATCTCCTTGTCCCATTCGGAGAGCACGGCGGCATAATCGCGCAGCATGCGCCGCAGAACGGCGATGCCGGTGCTGTAGTTCGCCGCCCAGATGACGGGCACCAGCTTTGCCAGCGCGCGAAGCTCGTCAAAATCCGGCTCGGTCAGCCCGGTCGTGCCGCTGAGCAGCGGCGTTTTCGTCCGGCGGACGTAGGCGGCAAGGTGCGGCAGCGCGCCCACCCCGGAAAAATCCATGCAGACGTCCGCCGCCGGCGCGGTTTCGTAAACCTCGGGGCAGGTCACATCGGCCTTGCCGACGACCGTCCAGCCTTTTTCCTCCGCCATTTCCTCGATGAGCTTGCCCATCTTGCCGTAGCCGCTGAGGAACACCTTCATTTATGCGTCCTCCCTGACGGGCAGGCCCGCTTCGCGCATGATCTTGGCCAGCTTCGCGCGGTTCTCCGGCGCCATGGGATACATCGGCATCCGGTAGCTGCCCGCGCGCAGGCCCATGAGGTTCATCGCTTCCTTGACGGGAATGGGGTTGACCTCCATGAACAGGGCGTTGATGAGGTCGAGGTAGCGAAGCTGCGTCCTGCGCGCCTGCTCCTCGCGGCCCTCGAGATAATCCATGACCATGTCGTGCACCTCGCGGGGCATGATATTCGCCCAGACGGAGATGACGCCCGACGCGCCGACCGACAGCAGCGGCACCGTGATGTCGTCGTTGCCGGAGTACATCACGAAATCATCGGAAAGGTAGCGCGCGACCTTCATCGCATAGGACATATCGCCGCTGGCTTCCTTGATGCCCATGACGTTGGGATGCACGGACAGGCGGCGCACGACCTCCGGAGAGATCTTGCATCCGGTGCGTCCGGGGACGTTATAGAGAATGATGGGCGCCGAGGCCGCATCCGCCGACATCATAAAATGGCGGTACATTCCCTCTTCGTTCGTCTTGACATAATAGGGGCTGATGCACAGCAGCGCAGCCGCACCCATTTCGGAATAGATGACGCTCTTATGCTTCTGCATTTCGCTGGAATTCGAGCCGCTGCCCGCAATGACCGGCACGCGCCCGGCCGCCTGTGACAGCACGCAGTCCAGCGTCTTGATGTCCTCCTCCAGCGAGGTGGAGGCCGTTTCGCCCGTGGTGCCGAGCACCAGCAGCGCGTCGGTTTTATTCTCAATGTGCCAGTCCACCAGCTCGCGGAGCCGTACAAAGTCCGTCGAGCCGTCCTGATTGAACGGAGTGACCAGTGCCACGATGGAGCCTGTGATTCTCTGCATGATAATTCCTCCCTTTCGTGTGCTGAAAATCGGTTCTGCCGGAGGATTCCGGCAAATTTCCTTGTAAATCATAGCATTTCACGCAGGAAAATGCAAGTGTCCGGGGATATTTTGCGCGCAGTGAGCGCAGGTTTTTCATTTTCTATGTGAATCGCGGGAAAATCGCGGTTTTTTCGCAAAAAATCTGTTGACAAACCGGAAATTCAAAGGTAAAATAATCAAGTCTGCGAATGCGGACGATCCTTGCCGCCGGCGCGACCGGCGGCCAAAAGTCCAGAAGGAGGTGCAAACAACAATGGCTAAGAATTCCGGTAAGTATGAGATCGTCTATATCATCGATCCCGCGAAGGGTGAAGAGGGTATTGCCGCTCTTGTGGAAAAGTTCAAGGCGATGGTTGAGGCGGAGGGTACTCTCACGGGTATCGAGGAATGGGGCAAGCGTCGGCTGGCCTATCCCATCAACGATCTGCCCGAAGGCTACTACGTGCTGATGAACTGCGAATGCAAGCCCGAGCTCCCCGCGGAGCTGGACCGTGTGTTCAAGATCACCGACGGCATCCTGCGTTCCATCATCGTCGCTGTCGAAGCGTAAGGAGGCTCGTTCATGCTGAACCATATTGTTCTCATGGGCCGTCTCACCCGTGACCCCGAACTGCGCCGGACCGGTTCCGGTGTGGCGGTGGCCACTTTCTCGCTGGCGGTTGACCGTGATTTCGGCAACAGTGCCACCGGCGAAAAGGAAACGGATTTCATTGACATCGTGGCATGGCGCAATACGGCTGAATTCGTCAGCAAGTATTTCACCAAGGGCCGCATGGCGGTGGTGTCCGGCCGGCTCCAGATCAGAAACTGGACCGACAAGGAAGGGAACAAGCGCCGCAGCGCCGAGGTCGTCGCCGACAATGTCTATTTCGGCGATTCCAAGCGCGACAATGCGGACGGCGGCTACGGCGGACAGGCGCCTGCCTACGGCGGTTATTCCGCCCCGGCACAGCAGCCCGGCTACGCAGCGCCCAGCGCATCGGCTCCCGCGTCCGACTTCTCCATGATCGAGGACGACGACAGCCAGCTTCCGTTCTGATTTTATTGCTTTTCCACACGAGTCTGAAAGAAGGAGGATTTCATCATGGCAAACGATAGAGTTCGCCCGCGTAAGCGCAAGAAGGTATGCAACTTCTGCGTCGAGAAGGCTACCAGCATTGATTTCAAGGATTCTGCAAAGCTCCGCCGTTACACGTCCGAGCGCGGCAAGATTCTGCCCCGCCGTACCACCGGCACCTGCGCAGCGCATCAGCGCCAGCTGACCATCGCCATCAAGCGCGCCCGTCAGATCGCTCTCCTGCCCTACGTTGCAGACTGATTTCAAAACAGCCGCCGCCCTGTGGAGCTCCACAGGGCGGTTTTTTCTGATCTGATCATCCTCTTCGCGAAAGCTCCGCTTCTGAAAAAGCGCCCGTCACGGGACAGCCCGCGCCGGATATTTTTTACATTCTGACGATCCTCGTCGCCGTGCGCTCGCAGAAGGCCCGATCGTGCTCGACAAAGAGGATGGTCGGCCGGAATTGCAGCAGCAGCTCCTCGATCTGGATTCGGGAGATCACGTCGATGTAGTTCATCGGCTCGTCCCAGACGTGCAGATGCGTCCGCTCGCAGAGGGAGGCCGCCAGCAGGACTTTTTTCTTCTGCCCGGCGCTGAGCGCCCGCAGGTCGCGCTCCGTCTGCGCCTTCGGCACGTCCAGCTTGGTAAGGATCGTAAGAAACAGGCTCTCGTCAATTCCCCTTTCCCGGATAAAATCCGCCGTGCGGCCGCAGAGCTGCGAAGCGTCCTGCCCGACATAGGAGATGCGCAGGCCGCTGCCCCGCCAGACCTCGCCGGTGTGCGGGATCTCCTGTCTGCACAGGAGCTTCAGGATGCTGCTCTTGCCGCAGCCGTTCGGGCCTTGCAGGGCGATCCGCTCTCCCGCCCGAACGGAGAGGCTGAAGCCCTTGCAGACCGTCCGCCCGTCATAGATGATGCTGATCTCCCGCAGCTCCGCCAGCCGCTGGGTATAAAACGGGAGCTGCATCAGCTTCAGTTCCTCCCGGCGCTCCAGATTTTTCAGCAGCCCCTTCTTTTCCTCAATGGCAGCGTCGCGGCGCTTTTCGATCGCCTTTGCGCGCGCCATCGTCCGCTCCGCCTTCGCCCCCTGAAAAGAACGGAAATTTTTCTCCTTATCCTCCTGCCCGTTGCCGATCTTCCGGCGTTCCGCCGTGCCGGCCCACTGTGATTTTTCGCGTGCAGTTTCTTTCAGGCGGGAGATCTCGCGTAGGAGCTTTTCATTCTGCCGCTGCTCAAAGGCGTCCTGCCGCTCCCGGTTTTCCATCCATGTGGAGAAATTCCCCTTACTCACCTGAATGTCCGCCCGGTTGATCGACAGAATATGGTCTACGCAGCCGTCGAGAAAGGCGCGGTCGTGGGAAACAAGAAGAAATCCGTGTTTCTGATCGAGATAGCGGCTCACCAGCTCCCGCCCCTGCAAATCCAGATGATTCGTCGGCTCGTCGATCAGGAGGAAATTGTTCTCCGAGGAAAACAGGACCGCAAGCTGCAATTTCGTCTGCTCACCGCCGCTGAGGGTGGCATAGGGGCGGTACAGCATCGCCTCGTCCAACCGCAATCTCGCCATTTCGCGCTGCAAGCGCCAGAATTCATACGTCGGATTCATCTCCTCCGCGGCCTCGATCGCCAAGGACTCCGGACGCTTCACGGAAAAAGGAAAATAGGAAAACGGCACGCTTGCGGAGATCGTCCCCTGATAGGGAAACTCCCCCAGAAGCAGGCTGAGAAAGGTCGTCTTCCCGCGCCCGTTGCGTCCGGTGAAGCCCAGCTTCCAGTTCGTGTCGATCTGGAAGCTGACGTGCTCAAAGACGGGCTCATAGCTGCCGTCATAGGAAAAACTCAGATCGTTTACTTGAATCAGTGACATCGTATCCCCTCCAAAATAGAGAAATGGCCGCAGGAAAGCATCCCGCAGCCTTAGGGCAGAGTCCTCCCCGATGGGCAGACTCCTCCGATGTTGCACCGGGACACGCATATTCCTGCATCAGGGCATAGCAAAGCTGAGCGGTTCCCTTACCGCTTCTGCCTGTCAGCCCAACGTTCAGCAGGAAATATAGCGCATCCTCTCAACTCCAATCTGTTTTTTCTTATTATATCGAGATAATCCGGCAATTGCAAGGAATTTTATTTACAGATGTTTTCCGAAGAGTCAATGGACATTTGGGAAAGAAGGTTCTAAGCCCTCTCCCGCCTATGGTATAATGAGATAATTAAATGCGGTGAAGGCCGCAGGAAGGAGCAAACAGGAAAACATCCATCAACGCAAGACTCGTAACGATTCTGCTCACGCTTTGTATGCTGCTGTCCCTCTTGCCGGCAACGGCATAAGTTCATGATGAACGGCGGCATCACCGGCAGTTGCAGAGCCGACGATGACGGCGGGGCGGTATTTATTAAGCAAGGCGGCTTCTTTGTGATGAACGGCGGAACGATTGAAAACTGCACCGCCGGGGCAAACGGCGGTGCGGTGAATATATACGAAAACGGCAGCTTCACCATGACCGGCGGTATCATTAAGGACTGCAAGGTGGACTTGGGCGGTCTCGGCAATGCAATCTATGGCAAAAACAGCACGGCAATCGTCGCCATTTCTGGTGGGACAATCGAAAATTGCGGTGTGTTTCCGTGGTCCTTCGACGAGTTCACCGTGACCTTTGACTCTGGCGGCGGCAGCACAGTGTCCGAGCAGAAGCTACGGAATGCTCCGGCAGTCAAACCCGCCGACCCGAAGAAGGACGGTTATGATTTTGCCGGCTGGTATCTGGGGGATGCGCTGTATGTAAAGACCGACGAAAACGGCATGGCGTGGGAGAGCCTGACCGGCACCAATCCGACCTATTGCGACGCGTCCTATCAGCTCGGCCGCCGTGCAGACGGCAGCAAGAGCCACGCGGCAAAGAACCTGTTCCTCGGCGAGACGACGGACTATCAGTACGCGCGAATCTCGGTGCAGGTGCACATCGGCACGCACCTCGGCAGCCGTTCCGACCATACCGTCACCGCACCCACACTCGGCGCGGCACAAAGCTCCGGAAACGGCGGCACGCCGATCCTCTGGATGCGCGTGAATGGCACATGGCGCTGGATGGATATTTCCGACTATGTCGGCATCAACGGCGACTGGGTTACCTGCCCGATCGACATGAGTCTGCTGCGCGGCGGTCAGGAGAATTATTTCGGCCTGACGACGAACGTTGTCTCCTACGGAAACTTCACCGACAGCAGCGTGGACTTCTACGCCACGCGCGTGGAGGAGGGCTTCAACAGCTTCCTGACGAATGATCCTTACAGCGACAACAACTTCGCCCAGTATCAGGACAGAAACATCAACCTTGTGCTGGAATTCTATGATGGCTCGCAGTGGGTGCGCGTGCCCTCCGGCGAGAGCTACGCCTATGACGAGCACACGGTCCTTGGCCTGTTCGGAGACAACAACACCTGGTACAATGCCGCTCGCAATCTGGTGCTCGGCGACCTCAGTCGCTATTCGCAGGCGCGCCTCCGCGTGCAGATGCACATCGGCAACAAGCTCACTGTGCAGGATAACCCCTATGTCGGCGGCGGCTCGGCACTGCCCGTTTCCCACAGCACAAGCGTTCCCAAGGAAAATCCGGCCGTGAAGGACGTAAAGGACAATGAGGACGTCAAGCTGCGTGTCCGCGTGAACGGCAACTGGTTTGAGACCTCGCTTCAGCCCTATAAGGGTCAGGCAGCGGTTTGGGTCCCAGTGGACATCGATCTCGGTGTGCTGCGCGGCGGTGAGGAGAACTATTTCTACGTCTCCAGCACGGCCGTCAACTACGGCGACCGCACGGCCAATATCGTCGACCTTTTCTATTCCAACGCAAACAAGGATCTCAACAGCTTCCTGTCTGCGGACGAATACTGCGACAACGGCTGGGTACGCTACAACGACCGAAACTTCAACATCCGCCTCGAGCTGTTCGACGGCAGCAAATGGGTCACGACTGCGCCGCAGGAAACGACGTATTATGACGGCAGCGTGCCCGTCGGCTACCTCGGCGAGCAGAACGACTGGAGCAACGCAGCGCGCAACATCATGGTCGGCAGTCTTGACGGCTATACTGCAGCTCGCGTGGTCGTGGAGCTGCACGTCGGCTCTGCGCTGGCCGGTCTGGATGATGCGGACATTGGCGGCGATGCGCCCGCCGGTTTTGACCGCAATGCCGATGTCGGCAAGCCTGCCTACGCAGCGGTCAAGGACACCGCGCCCGTCATCGACGAGCACCCTGCTGAGACAAGCGGCCATGTTTGGCTGTGGTTTGTCATTGGCGGCGCAGTTGTTCTGATCGTAGTCGGCCTTGTGATCGTTCTGAGCAAGCGCAAGAAGGAAAGCAAGACACGCTAAAATAAAAAGGCTGAGCCCACGGCAAAACTGCCGTGGGCTCAGCTTGTCAAAAAACTACAAAAACGCTCAGGTTTCTGGTATAATAAAGGAAACAGGGGTGTTTTCATGGAAGACTGGAGAAGAGACGCGCGGCGCGAGCCAATC
>UQWH01000067.1 GCA_900544705.1 uncultured Eubacteriales bacterium
TTTTTGACAGTCTGAAAGGAAGCAGCCTTGCTGCTTCCTTTTTGCTATTTCCCGATCATTCCGCGCCTGACCTGCTCCTCCCGTTCGCGGAAGATGCGCGGGAAGCGCGAGAAGATCACGATGCTTGTGATGATCCCCGCCACGAGATCGGCAATGCCCTCGGACAGGTACACGCCCTTGAAGCCCAGAAAATGCGTCAGCGCAAAGCACAGCGGGATTAAGATGACGACCTTGCGGTTCACCGCAAGCAGGAGGGCCGCCGTTCCCTGCCCCAGGGCGACATTGATATTTTGCAGCGTCATCTGCACGAAAAACATGATAGAGCCCATTAAAAACAGCGGCGTATACTGCTTCACGATCGCCGTGACCGAATCGCTGGCGGAGAACAGGCGCGCGTAGATCTGCGGCACCGCAAGTGACACCGACCAGACCGCCGCCGCAAACAGCAAGGCGATCACGGTCACGTAGCGGATGCCCTTTTTCAGGCGGTCGGCACTGCCGCGGCCGTAGTTGTAGCTGACGAAGGGCTGCATCCCGTTGCCAAGGCCGTTGAGCGGCAGGGAGATCAGCTGCAAGGCGCTGAGCATGACCGTGAGCGCAGCGGTGTAATCCTTGTCGCCGCCCGTGGCGCGGTTGAGATTGATATTGAACACGACCTGAATGGCGCACTCGGTCAGCACCATGACAAAGGGCGTGACGCCGAGGGACACAATGCTCCGGACCCGCGCGAAGCAAAAACGCATCTCCCGCACGCGGAAGCGGAACAGACTCTTGCGGGAGAAGAAAAAGCAGAGAATGCAGATGCAGGAAACCAGTTGGGAAAGGATCGTCGCAAGGCTGGAGCCCTGCACACCCATGCCGAATGTGAAAATAAAGATCGGGTCGAGCGCAATATTCGTGACCGCGCCGACCAGGACGGAGCCCATGGCGAGGAAGGAATGGCCCTGCGTCAGGATGAAGGGATTCAGGCCCTGCGCCAGCATGACGAAGATCGTGCCGCAGGCATAGATTTTCAGATAGGAAACCGCGAATTCCACCGCGCTCGGCGGACAGCCGAAGGCCACGACGATGGGCCGCGCGAGGAAAAAGGTCAGCGCGCCGATCGCGACTCCAAGCGAGAACAGCAGCAAAAACGAGGTGTTGAAGATGCGGTTGGCCTCCGCGCGGTTCCCCTCGCCCATCTTGATGCCGGCGCGCGGCGAACCACCGAGGCCGACGAGATTGGCAAAAGCCTGAATGATCAGGGTAATGGGCAGGACGATGCCCAGCGCCGCCAGCGCGTCCATGCCGGAGTCTTCGATCTTGGCGACATACATTCTGTCTACAATATTATATAGGAAGGTAATGAGCTGGGCGATCACCGCCGGTATGGTAAGGCGGAACACCAGCGGAAGGATCTTTCCGCTTTCCAGCTCCTGCGTCATGTCTCTTTTCTGCATTTTGAAAACCCTGCTGCCCTTGCCTGCCGTAGATGCAGGCATAATTTCATGAAAGCTAATTATAGCACGCACACCACTGTTTTGCAAGGCTTCCTGCAAAACAGTGCAGGCCGAATATTCACAATTTGTTCATAAAATGTCCCGGTTCTGTTCACATGATTTCATATAATTATAGATGTTCTAAAAATAAACTTTCTAATTATCGGAGGTTTGCAATGCCGGAGTGGAATTTCACGGCGTCGAAGCTGTTCTGCAACGCCAATAAACTCATCGAGGCCTATCAGACGGTGCTCCAGCCGCTGTGCAAGGAGCTGGGAATGCCGCCGATGGCCGTGGACATTCTGATGTTCTTTGCCAACAACCCGGACAGCAGCACGGCCAAGGATCTCTGTCAGTGCCGCGGGCTGAAGCCGGGGATCGTTTCCGTCCATATCGACCGACTGGTAAACGAAGGGCTGCTGCGGCGGCAGGCCGTTCCCGGCGACCGGCGGAAGCAGCAGCTCGTCTGCACGGAGGCCGCGCAGCCCATCATTGAAAAGGGCCGGGCGCTGCAAAGGGACTTTGCCGTGCAAATTCTCACCGGACTGAGTGAAGAAGATATTGAAGCGTTCCGCAGAACGCTTGCCGTGCTGGGCGGCAACATTGAACGGATCCAGAAGTGCGAGATCTGAGATCGGAGGAAATTATGCTGAAACTTTTGAAAAACATGCGCCGCAGAGAAGCGCTGATGGCGCTTTTGTGTCTGGTATTCGTTGTGGTGCAGGTCTATTTTGATCTGCGTCTGCCGGACTACATGACGGAGCTGACCACGCTGATCAAAACCTCCGGCGGCACGTCGGACATTCTGAGCGTCGGTCTGAAAATGCTGGGCTGCACCGCCGTGAGCGCCGCGCTCGCCGTCGTGTGCGGCTTCCTCGCCGCAAAGACGGCCTCCGGCTTCAGCTTCACCGTCCGGGAGAAGCTGTTCCACCACGTCATGGACGTCGGCAGCGAGGAAATGCAGGATTTCTCCGTGCCGAGCCTGATCACCAGAACGACCAACGACATCACACAGATCCAGATGATCATCGCCATGGGTCTGCAAATGCTCATCAAGGCGCCGATCATGGCGGTCTGGGCCGTCATCAAAATTCTGGGCAAGAGCTGGGAGCTCTCGGCCGTCACGGCCGGCTTTGTCGTGGTGCTCTGCACGACGCTGCTGCTGATCATGTTCACCTGTATTCCCCGCTTCCGTCTGGTGCAGAAAGCGACCGATAAGATCAACCGCGTCGCGCGGGAAAATCTGACGGGCATCAACGTCGTCCACGCCTTCAACGCCGAGGACTTCCAGAATAAAAAGTTCGACGTACCGAGCAGAGAAATGATGAATCTGCAAATGAAAAATCAGAAGCTCTTCGCGCTGGTGCAACCCATTCTGGGGCTCGGCATGAACGGCCTCGCGCTGGTGATCTACTGGCTGGGCGCGGCGCTGGTCAACAACATTGCCCTGACGGACACCGCCGCGCGTCTGACGATGTTCAGTAATGTCCTGGTATTCAGTGCCTACGCTACCTATATCGTGATGTCCTTCATGATGCTGGTCATGATCTATATGCTGCTGCCGCAGGCGCAGGTATCGGCCGAGCGTATCAACGAGGTGCTGGACCGCACCGCCGCCGTCCGCGAGGGTACGCGCACGCAAGGCACGGAGACCGGCTCGGTGGAATTTCGGGACGTTTCCTTCCGCTATCCGCACGCCTCCGACGACGAACTGAGCAACATCAGCTTCAAAGTGGAGCAGGGGCAGACGCTCGCCATCATCGGCGCGACCGGCAGCGGCAAGACAACACTGGTCAGCCTGATCGCGCGGTTTTACGACGCAACGAGCGGCGAGGTGCTGGTCGACGGCGTGAATGTGAAGGAATACACCTTCGACGCGCTTTACGACAAGCTCGGCTATGTCACGCAGAAGGCCGTGCTGTTCGCCGGCAGCATCCGCGGCAACGTTTTCTTCGGCGAGAGCGCCGCACCGGACGACGAGGCGAACCTGCACGACGCCATTGCGCTTTCGCAGGCGCAGGAGTTCGTCGACAAGCTCCCCGAAGGCACGGACTACGCCATTGCACAGCTTGGCCGCAACGTTTCCGGCGGGCAGAAGCAGCGGCTTTCCATCGCCCGCGCGCTGGCGCGGAAGCCGGAGATTCTGGTCTTCGACGACTCCTTCTCCGCGCTGGACTACCGCACGGACGCGAAGCTGCGCGAGGGTCTGGCAGCACAGCTTCATGATACGACCAAAATCATCGTCGCCCAGCGCATCAGCACCATCCGCCATGCGGATCAGATCATTGTGCTCGACCGCGGCGAGATCGCCGGCATCGGCCGGCATGAAGACCTGATGCAGAGCTGCAAGGTGTACCGCGAGATTGCCATGTCGCAGCTCAGCGCATCGGAGCTTGCTTAAAGGAGGGACAGCAGTGAAAAAGACACAAAAACGGAGCATCGGCTCCGCCGCGCCGCGGCTGGCAGGCTACCTGCGCACGCAGCTCGGCATCATTCTCGTCGCGCTGATCCTCGCCGCGGCCAGCGCCGTGCTGACCATCATCGGCCCGGATAAGATCGGCCGCATCGCAACGATCATGTCCGACGGACTGTTCACCGGTATCGACCTGCCCGCCATTGCAAAGCTCGGCATCTTCCTCGCCGTGATCTACGGTCTGAGCGCGCTGTTCGGCTTTGTGCAGCACTATATCATGGCGGTCGTCACGCTGAAGATGTCCTACCGGATGCGCGGAGAGCTCTCCGAAAAGATCAACCGCGTGCCGCAGAAATACTTCAACACCACCTCGCAGGGCGACATCCTCAGCCGCATCACCAACGACGTATCCACGCTCCAGCAGGGGCTGACCAACAGCCTTCCCACCATCATCAGTGCGGCGACGCAGTTTATCGGCTGCCTGATCATGATGTTCGTGACCGAGTGGCGGCTGGCGCTGATCTCGCTCGGCGTGACGCTCATCGGTCTGGTGCTGACAGTCCTCATCATGTCGCGCTCGCAGAAATACTTCGCCGCGCGCCAGAAGAGTCTGGGCGAGCTGAACGGCTACGTGGAGGAGATGTACTCCGGCCACGAGGTCGTGCGCATCAGCCGCGCGGGGCGCAAGGTGGACGAGCACTTTGACAAGCTCAACGCCGCCGTCTACGATGCCAACTGGCGTTCGCAGTTTCTCTCCGGCATGATGCAGCCGCTGATGAACATCGTCGGCAACATCGCCTATGTCGCCGTGTGCGTGTTCGGCTCCATCCTCGCGATGAATGGCACGATCGACTTCGGCGTGATCGTTTCCTTCATTCTCTATGTCCGTCTGTTCACCTCTCCCCTGACGCAGATCGCACAGGGCATGACCAATTTGCAGACCGCTTCGGCCTCGGCGCACCGCATCTTCGACTTTTTAGAGAGCGAGGAGCTGCCCGACGAGAGCGAAAAGACGCAGTCTCTTTCCACTGTGCGTGGCCACGTCCGCTTCGACCACGTCCGCTTCAGCTATCCGGACACGCCGGACAAGATCATCATCAAGGATTTCTCCGCCGAGATGCAGCCAGGCCAAAAGGTCGCCATCGTCGGCCCGACCGGTGCCGGCAAGACCACGATGGTCAATCTGCTGATGCGCTTCTTCGAGCTCAACGGCGGCAGCATTTCCATCGACGGCGTGCCGATCTGCGATATGCGCCGCGAGGATGTGCACAAGCTCTTCGGCATGGTTTTGCAGGACACGTGGCTGTTTGAGGGCACCGTGCGCGAAAATCTTGTGTACAATATGCAGGGCATCACGGACGAGCAGCTCATGCGCGTCTGCCGCGCCTGCGGGCTGGATAAGTTCGTCCGGTCGCTTCCGAACGGTCTGGACACGGTGCTCTCGGAGAGCACGAGCATCTCCGCCGGTCAGAAGCAGCTTCTGACCATTGCCCGCGCCATGCTCCAGAACGCACCCATGCTGATCCTCGACGAGGCGACTTCCTCCGTGGACACCCGCACGGAACTGCTGATCCAGCGCGCAATGGACGAGCTGACGAAGGGCCGCACGAGCTTTGTCATCGCGCACCGCCTTTCGACGATCAAAAATGCCGATCTCATCCTCGTGATGCGCGACGGCGACGTGATCGAAAGCGGCACGCACGACGAGCTGATGCAGCGCGGCGGCTTCTATGCCGAGCTGTACAACAGCCAGTTCGAGCAGGCCTCCTGAGAATCCGATTTCCCGCGCAGGACGGATGTCCTGCGCGGGTTTCTTTTTTGCCTCTGCGGAATTCGGTTGCATTTTTCCTCTGCCTATGCTATGACGGAACCGATGTTAGAATTAGTTCTAACACTGATTTCAAATGAGGTAACCGCCATGGGAAGCAGATACGAAAAAGAAGAATCTCGCAAGAAGATTCTCTCGGCCTGCGTGCGGCTGTTCTGGGCACAGGGCTTCCGCAAAACGCCGCCAAAGCAGATCTTACAGGAAGCCGGCGTCAGCGCCGGAACCTTCTACAATCTCTACAAATCCAAGGCAGGCGTGCTGATGGAGCTGACAGACTTCATGTTCAGCCAGCAGTTCGGCATCGCCGGGAAACTCTCCGCCGGCGGTGCGAGCCCGGCGCTGGTATACGCGCTGGAAACCTCCATCCAGCTCGCGCTGACGGAGCTGAACGAGAATCTGCGGGAAATTTACATAGAGGTCTACACGCAGCCCGATATTTTAGAGCGCATCCGTCAGAAAACGACCGCCGAATTGCAGCGCATCTTCGGCCCCTACCTGCCGGAGTGCAGCGCCAGCGATTTCTACGAGATGGACATCGGCACGGCCGCCATCATGCGCGGCTATATGGAGCGCCCCTGCGACCTGTATTTCACGCTGGAGCGGAAGATCGAATGCTTCCTTCGCATGACCCTTACCGTCTATCACGTCCCGGAGGCGCAGATCTCCGAGATCCTGCAAACCATCGCCGCACTGGACATCCGCACGATCGCGGACTCCGTCATGCAGCGGCTCTTCACTGCCCTGCAAATGAAGTATGAATTCACGCTGACCGACAAGGAGGAAGCGAAATGAAAAAACGCCTGCTCAGTATTCTGCTCACCGTCTGCCTGCTGCTGTGCCTGATCCCGGCCACGGCCTTTGCCGAGGGCGGGATGCAGATCTTTGTCAAAACCCTGACGGGACGCCACATTACCCTGAATGTTGAACCCACGGACACCATTGCGGCCGTTAAGATCAAGATTCAGGAAAAGGAAGGCACGCTTCCTGCGCGGCAGCGGCTGATCTTCGAGGGAAAGCAGCTGACCGAGGAAGAAAAGGCCTTGCAGGACTACAATATTCAAAGGGATTCGACCATCGAAATGGTGGCACATTTTGATCACTGCGTCTGCGGCGGCGAGATCAGCGCGGGCGGCCACCAGCACGAGGAAGCTCCCGCCGCGTGGCAGGCATAGGACGGCAGCGGCGAGATCACCTACACGGACGGCGCGGCGCGCATCTACCTGACGGGCAACGTTTCGGCCAACCTGACGCTGGAGCCGGGACAGCATCTGTCCATTTGCCTGAACGACTATGCCTTCACCTGCGCGGACCAGTCCCAGCCGGCCATTGCCCTGCGCGGCACGAAGGGCGCGGACTTCCCGGTGGTGGACATCAGCAACTGCGTCGGCTCCGGCACGCTGGGCGGACGCACCGGCGGCGACAAGGGCGGCAGCATTTTCGCCGAGTCGGCGGATGTCAACCTCTACGGCGGCGCGCTTACCGGGAACTCCGGGTTGAAGCAGGGCGGCGCGGTACACGTGTACGGCAAAAACTCCACCTTCTATCTCTCCGGCGGCACGATCTCCGACAACTCCTCCGTGGACGGCGGCGCGGTCTACCTGAACCGCGAGCCCTCGGTGCTGACCATGAGCGGCGGCACCATCTCCGGCAATACGGCCTCCGGCAACGGCGGCGGCGTGTACATCTACCGCACGGGTTCCGTCTGCAACCTCTCCGGAGGCGTCATTGAGAACAACACCGCCGGCGACAACGGCGGCGGCATCTACATCAATTCCGGCAACTACGGCAAGCTGAACCTCAGCGGCGCGCCCGTCGTGCAGGGCAATACCGTTTCCGGCAAGGCAAACAACGTGTATCTGCCCTCCGGCCGGACTCTGACCGTCGGCGCTATGACGGACGGCGCAGCGATCGGCGTTATAACCGAAAAAGTTCCGGCCGTGGACGCTCCCGTCTTCTTCGGCAGCGCGAACGACAGCGATTTCTCCGCATATTTCACCTCCGACCGGGAGGACTACATTCCGCGCCACAATGCGGCAAAACAGCTGGAGCTGGCCGCCGTTACCTACGATGTGACCTATCTGCCAGGCGCGGACGGCACCGGCGAACCGGTCACAGACCTGAAAATAAAGAACACACTCCTCACGCTGCACGGCGCACTTTTCACCCGCGTCGGCTATGTACAGTCCGACTGGGCTGCCGTGGACGGCGGCGAAATGGTCTATGCCCTCGACAGCATCTATGAAAATAACGCCCCGCTGACGCTCTACCCTGTCTGGACCGCCAAGGGCGGCTATCGTGTCAATTTTGATGCAAACGGCGGCTCCCCGGTGGAACCCAAGACCGGTTTGTGCTGGACGGACACCGTCCTGACCGCCGTCATCGCCCCCACCCGCGAGGACTGGGAGTTCACCGGCTGGCGCTGCGGCGAAACCGCCGTGACCGCGCAGAGCACCTACGGCGCACTGGCCAAGGACGACACGATCACCTCCATCACCCTCACGGCGCAGTGGAAAGACGTCACGCCTCCCGTGATCCACGGTCTGGCAGACGGCAACTATTGGAAAAAATGTAGCTTCTGCGGCCACGAAACGCAGAAGCAGGACATCCCGCAGATCACCCTGAACGTTCCCGCGCAGCTCTGCCCCAAGACCGATCTGGTGTTCACCTTCTGCCTCCCCGCGGGCTGCACGCTGGAAAGCACGGGCTATGACACCGGAATGCGCGGCGGCGAATTCGCCGGTCAGCTCACCCGGAACCCCGACGGCGGCTATACCGCCCGTCTGGAGTGGTCAAACTTTGACACCGAAGGGCACGTCACGCTCAGCGTTTCCGCGATCACCTCCGACGGCTATGCCTTCTCCCGGAGCAGCGGCGAGATCACCGTGCTGGCTGAGCATCCGAGGGGTGGATGGACGTCCAACGGCAACGACACACACAGCCGCGTCTGCGCGCTCGACGCCTCCCATATCGACACGCAGGGCTGCTCCGGCGGCAGCGCAGCGACCTGTACGAAAAAATCCGTCTGCGAACATTGCGGCGCGGAATACGGCGCGCTTGACCCGCAGAATCACAGCGGCATGACACAGTGGACGCGCACGGAAACGATCCACGAGGAGCGCTACACCTGCTGCGGCGAGGTCACCGTTGCCATGGCCGCGCACGATTGGCAGGACGGCGTTTGCACCGTCTGTGGCTACGGCTGTGAGCACACCGGTGGCACCGCGACCTGCACGGCGCTTCCCGTCTGCAAACGCTGCGGTATGGAACACGGCGAGCCTGACCCCCAGAATCACACAGAGCTGAAACACGTTGCGGCAAAACCCGCCACGCAGAAAGCCGCAGGCAACATTGAATACTGGTACTGCACAGGCTGCGGGAAGTATTTCCGCGATGGCGCGGTCACCGAGGTGATCACGTTAGAGGATACTGTGATCACGAAGCTGCCGAAGGATCCGGATCACCCCAAGACCGGTGAGGAGACCCCCCTGACGTTCTGGCTGGCACTTCTGGTCGTCAGCGGCGGCCTGACACTCGGCCTGCTATATGGCAAGCGCAGAAAGCAACGCGAAGAGTAAAAAATCAGCGGCTGCACCAAATTTGGTACAACCGCTGCAAATTCATGCCGCCACATATCATTTTCCCCTTTTGCGTGGCATCGGAGTCCTGTTCAATTCTCTGTTTCGCCTATCTGCCGAGCGCTCTGCGCTGTGCGCTATTTTTAACGAATCTCGCATCGTTTCAGAAAAAAAGGATTGCATTTTGAAAATCCGTATGCTATAATAAGATTTATTCAGGGCAGACCACCCACCAGAATAGAATATGGGGTATTAGCTCAGCTGGGAGAGCAAATGGTCCTTAAAGCGGGCCCTTTTTGAGCGCATTCCCCCATTTTCCGCTTTGTTTCATCGCATTCTTCGCTGCTTCCTTTGTTAAAGCGTGTAAAGTATCAAAAATTTTGTTAAATAGCGTATTCGGGCCTGTAGCTCAGCTGGGAGAGCGTTCGGTTCGCATCCGAGAGGTCGAGAGTT
>UQWH01000068.1 GCA_900544705.1 uncultured Eubacteriales bacterium
GTGCTGGGCGGCATCCGCAAGACCTCGGATCTGCTGAAAAGCGGGAAGCTCGTGATCTGCGCGACCTGCCGCGACTGCCTGCGCGAAATGGAGCAGTACGTGTGGGATCTGAACGCAGGACGCGACGCGGTCAAGAAGGAGCACGATCACGCGATGGACGACATGCGCTATTTTGCCGCGACGGTGCTGTCCGGGCCGGGCGGCGCGGCGGTGGCAGCGCGCGCCGTGCGGCGGCCCGCGGGGCGAGGAAATTTTTAAGGGATAATACGCGGAAGCGTTTATCATATTTTTCCCGAAAGGAGGAGGAAGTTTGAAAGCAAAACGTGCAAAAACCCAGCCTGCGGCGGCGACGCAGCTGCGCAGCGGGCAGGGACATCCCTTCGCATCCCTGCGCTCCTATATGCCGCTGGGCGGCGGGGAGTACCGTCTGTATCAGTCCCTGCGGGAGGCGCTGCCCGTGCTCGACGCCGCCATCGAAAAGCTGGTGCGTCTGAGCGGGAGCATGAGCGTCGTCTGCGAGAATCCCGCGGCACAGAAGGGGCTGACGGAATTCCTGCGCACCGTGCCCTGCGGGCGGGGGCAGCGGGGCATCGACAGCTTTCTGTCGGCCTATCTCGGAAGCCTTCTGACCTACGGGCGCGCAGTGGGCGAGATGATCGTCTCACAGGGACGGCTCGCGGCGGTGTGCTGGGGCGATGTGGCGCAGCTTCAGGTGGAGGAGGGCGACAGCCCGCTGGAGTTTGCCCTCTGCGCCTATGACGAGAACGGCACGCTGCGGCGGCTGCCGTACCAGCATCTGCTGCTGTTCACCACGCTCAACCCGGAGCCGGCCAACCCCTACGGCGTTTCCCTGCTGCGCAGTATGCCCTTTCTGGCGGACATCCTGCTGAAGATCTACAACACCATCGGCGTCAACTGGGAGCGCGCGGGCAACGTCCGCTACGCGGTCGTGTGCAAGCCGGATGCGGCCGACCGCGGCAGCGCCTCCGAGCGCGCCGAGGCCATCGCGCAGGAGTGGTCGGAGGCCATGCAGGACGCCAAGAACGGCGTGGTGCGGGACTTCGTCGCGGTGGGGGACGTGTCCGTCAAGGTCATCGGCGCGGACGGGCAAATTCTGGACTCGGAGGTGCCGGTGCGCCAGATCATGGAGCAGCTCGTCGCCAAGACCGGTCTGCCGCCCTTCCTGCTGGGCCTGAGCTGGTCGACGACCGAGCGCATGAGCAAGCAGCAGGCGGATATGCTGACGAGCGAGCTGTGGTCCATCCGCCGCACGGTGGAGCCGGCGCTGCACCGCATCTGCGAGCTGTGGCTGCGACTCAACGGCTTCGGCGGCGGCGCGGAGATCGTCTGGGAGGATATCTCGCTACAGGATCTTGTGGAAGAGGCGCAGGCGCAGCTCTACCGCGCGCAGGCGCAGAAGCTGAATTCTGAAAAAGGTTAGGAAGGTGGTTCGTTATCAAACTCTGTAAGGAAGCCCGTCTGACAAGCTCCGGTACGCCGGACGGCGGGCAGCTCGAAAAAATCAACCGCTATGCAAAGTCGCCGCTGACGGCCGAGGAGGTCTACTGCTTCCGCGTCCGGCTGTGCGACGACCAGCCCGACCGGGACTTTGAGCGTTTCGACACCGGGGCGCTGGAAAAACTCGCGGCGCTGTTTCTCGGCAAGACCGGCATCTGCGACCATGAGTGGTCCACGCAGCGGCAGGTCGCGCGCATTTTTGACACGGAGGTCGTGCGGGACGGCCAGGCGTCCTGCCTGATCGCGCACGCCTATCTGCTGCGGTCGGAGAAAAACGCCGCGCTGATCGAGGAGATCGAGGGCGGCATCAAGAAGGAGGTTTCCGTGGGCTGCGCAATGGCAAGGTCCTATTGCTCAGTCTGCGGGGCGGAGTACGGCTCCTGCGCGCACCGCAAGGGCGTCACTTATGACGGAAAGCTGTGTTTGGCGGTGCTGGCGGAACCTACGGACGCCTATGAATTCTCCTTTGTTGCCGTTCCGGCGCAGCGGGAGGCGGGCGTACTTAAGGCAATGAAGGGAGGGAAACCCATGACCCTCAAGGAGCTGGTCGAGCGCAGCGGAGACGGCGCACTCCAAACCGCGCTGCACACGCTGGAGGAGGATGCGGCCTTCGGCCGCGCACAGCGCGGAGAGATGGAAAAGGAAGTCGTTTCTCTGGGGCTGCTGCTGGACTTCGGCGCGTCCGAGGCGGTCCTGAAAAAGGCCGCCGCCGCGCTGGACGGCGAGGCGCTGTGCGCCTGGCGGAAGGAGATGCGGGAAAAGGCTGCTGAACTTTTCCCGCCGCAGGCGCAGCTTCCCGCTGCGGGAAGCGGACAACCGGCGGTGGAGGCCGCCTACATGATCTGAGGAAGCGCTGATGCGGCGCTTCCCGAAAAAAATCAGGAGGTAAACTTTTATGGCATTTTCTTTTGATTCCATCGGAGAAAGAATCGTGAGCTTCAAGGCAGCTACGAATGCAGACATCGACTATCCCTGCGCAGTGACCGACAACGACACCGTCGGCGAGCCGGCGGATCAGGGCGATATTATCGGCGTGGTCAGGAGCGTCTGCAACGGCATCGCCGGCGTGGTCGTTTCCGGCTGCATCACCCTGCCCTACACCGGTACGGCGCCCACCTGCGGCTACCAGACGCTGGGCTACGACAACGACACGTCCAGCATGAAGGTCATTTCCGGCTGCAAGAGCTATCTCGTCGTACACGTGGACACCACCGAAAAGACCGTCACATTCTTTCTGTAAATCGTAAGGAGGCTTTATTATGGCATTTGATCACATTCGTCTGGAAAAGGGCATGTACCGCGAGAGAGGCAAGACCTTCACGCAGGTGCTTGAGCGCCTCGACCCGTCCGAAAACTACAAGGGCACCGCTTTTGAAGGCACCGACGCCTTCCAGCGTCAGCTCAAGCGCTTCGACATCCGCGTCAAGGGCGCGGGCTCGGATATGGTGGAAAAGTTCTTCTCCACCTACGAATCCGCCGTACTGTTCCCGGAGTTTATCTCCCGCGTCGTCAAGCAGGGCATGGAGGAGGCAAATATCCTGCCGCTGATCACCGCGACGGTCACCGACATCGACTCCATGGATTACAGAAGCATCTATTCCGTCCCCGGAGAGGAGAAAAAGCGCCTAGCCGATGTGGCCGAGGGTGCCGACATCCCCGCGACCACGGTCAAGACCAGAAGTCACCTGGTCAGACTGAATAAGCGCGGCCGGATGCTCGTGGCATCCTATGAGGCGCTGCGCTTCCAGAAGCTCGACCTGTTCTCCGTGATGCTGCGGCAGATCGGCTCGTACATCCAGAAAATGCTTCTGGACGACGCCGTGAACGTCCTGATCAAGGGCGACGGCAACGGCAACGCCGCGACTACCTACACCATCGGCACCAAGCCCATCTCCGGCACCAGAGGGACGCTGACCTATGCACAGCTTGTGGAATTCTGGGCGCAGTTCGCCCCCTTTGAGATGAACACCATGCTCGTCGGCAACGACACGATCGTGTCCCTGCTCAAGCTGAGCGAATTCCAGAATCCGCTGACCGGCCTGAACTTCCAGGGTACCGGCAAGCTGTCCTCCCCGCTCGGTGCGGATCTGCTGCGTACCGGCGCCGTGCCCGACGGAAAGATCCTCGCCTTCGACAAGAACTGTGCGCTGGAGATGGTGCGCGCGGGCGACGTCTGCGTGGAATATGACAAGCTGATCGACCGCCAGCTGGAACGCGCGTCCATCACGACGATCTCCGGCTTCGCCAAGATCTGCGACGACGCGGCGAACGTTCTTGCGATCTGATATGAGTCTGCAAACCGACATCCAAACGGCGGCCTCGCAGATCGTAGGCGCGCTCCCTGCCGGCGAGGAGACCCTGCTGTACACGCTCTGCGATGCGGCAATGCAGGAATTGCAGCGCCGCCTGCGGCCGGGCGTCACGCCGGAGGACTGCGGCAAGTGCTTTACGGCGGCGGCCGCGCTGACGGCGGTTTCGCTCTTCCGCGCGGCGCAGGAGGGCGAGGTTTCCGAGTTCGGCGCGGCAGGCCTGTCCGTGAAGCTGCACGCCGACGGCGGCGCGATGCGGAAGCTGGCCGAGGAGCTGCTGGCGCCATGGTGCGACGGCGGCACCGCATTCCGGGGGGTCCGGGCGTGAAGGAACGGATCGAACGGATGCTCGCGCGCTTCGGCCGCGCCGTGACGCTTCACAAGTCCGACGGCACCGGCGCTTCGGCCATCGGCCTGCTGGAGCCGGTGACCTCCAAAAGTATGCAGGCCATGCAGAAAGAAATACCCGGCGCGGGAGTCATCCCGCCCGGGCAGTACCTCTACATCGGCAGGGCGGGGGAGGCTCTGGACGCGGTGGAGTACATGACCGTGGGGGATGGAACTTATCTGATCCGGCGCTGGGATAAGGTCTATTATCAGGACAAGGCAGTGTTTCTCTGGGCGCTGTGCGTGAAAAGCGGGGAGGAAGAAGCATGGACCTGAGCGCTAAAATGCTGCAATGGCTGACGCAGCAGGGCTTCCACGCGGTGCGTGCGGGGAACACCGCGCTGTTTCCGCGGCTGAAAAGTTATCTCGTCGCCGTCGGCCCCGGCAAAACGGAAACAAAGCGGACGCTGATCTCGACCTATCTCGGTGCGGACGGGGAGGGAAACCGATACTTCGGGCGGCTGCTTTCGACGGAGCTGACGCTGGAGGTCTTCTCGGCGCAGGCGCAGGGGGCAGCGCTGTGTGAGGAGAAGGCGGAGGCGCTTCTGCGGGCGGTGCAGCGTGACGGCGCGCCCTTCCGCTGCACGGGGATCGCCGCCGGGCAGACGAGCTATGACGCAAAGGCGGACTGCTTCCGTAAAACCGTTACCGTAACGGGCGACGTGTGGATGTATTACGCCAGTGAGGAGGCGGGAACATGACGGAACCGGTGTTTTTCCCGGAACGCGGACTGACCGTCTGCTTTGGCGGCAAGCAGACGGCGGCAGTGCAGAGCTATCAGATCCGCTGCACCGCCGCGCGCGAGCCGGTCTACGGCTTCTGGGACAGCGAGGTGAGCGGGATCCTGCCGGGGAAGCGGCGCTACGAGGTGACGCTGCGGCGCATCTATCCCATCCTGCCCGGCCTGAACGACGGCATTTCCCTGTTCGACCTGCAGAATTTTACGGCGACGATCAAGCATCACGGGCGGACGGTCACATTTTCCGGCTGCGAATGGATCTCCATCCGGGAAAACGCAGACCCGGAGCAGCCCGTGATCGAAGAGATGGTTTTCGTCGCCGGCACGCGCAGCGTGCAGACGGATGGAGAGGAGGCATGACGAATGCAAACGCTGATGAAGTTCAGCACCTTTACGTGGCCGAATAACCCGACAAGCTGCCATGTGACGCAAAAGTGCCGCATCGTGCAGCACCAGTACCTCAACGGGCTGTGGTGCACACAGGAGTTCGGCTACGCGCCGCGGATCTATTCCGGCGAGGGCGTGTTCTTCGGCGATTCGGCCAAGGCGAACCTGCACAGCCTGCTGTCGCTTTTCCGGGAGGGCGGCATCGGCATGGTGCGGCATCCCCAGTGGGGGAACATCAATGTCTACCCGCAGGAGCTGGACTACTGGCTGGAGCCGGAGGAGAACTGCATCCATTACCGTTTCTCCTTTCTGGAGGCGCCGATATGATCAAAGGTTATGTCAAGATCGTCAACCAGACCAGCTACACGGAGCTGCCGGAGCCGCTGGAATGGGAGATCGTCCGGGCGGACAAGGCCGACCGCGACTCGTTTTACTATGTGTTTCCCTTTGATCCGGCACTGCGGCAGACGCTGTCCAGCGCGGTCGCGTTCCAACTGAAGGACGGCACGACGCTCCTTTTCAGCGGGCGCGTCGACGGCTATACGGTCAGCCTCAGCGCGGCCGGAGGGATCCTGAAGCTCTACGGCCGCAGTACGGCGGCGCTGCTGATGGACTATGAGTTTCCCGCCGCGGACTACAGCAAGCCCACGATGAAAATGATCGCGCAGACCTATGTCGGGCCGGTCAGCGTGGCGTGCTACTACGATGAGCCTACGACGGTGCCGGACACCTTCCACGTTTCGCTGGGCGACTCGGCGATGAAAGTGATCTCCAACTTTGCCGCCTCGGTCGAGGCACTTCCGTGCTACATCCGGGCCGACGGCGCGATGCGCATTACCTTCACCCGCACGGCCTCCGGCGTGACGCTGGGGCCGGGAGACATCATTTCGGCAAAGCTGCTCGACCGGCGGCGGGGTGTCGTCTCGGAGTTTCGCCTGATCGAGGACAACGGCTATGAGCCGCGCGTCAACTCCGCGTTCGTGCTGGAGGGCGGCCGCGCCCGGCGCTATCTCAAGGAGTGCATCTATTCGGAGAAGCAGATCATCTACGAAACCATGCGCAATCGCCGCCTGTTCAAGCTGCTGCTGACGGGCACGGCGCGGCTGGAGCCGGCATCGACCTTCACGCTGAATCTGCCGCAGTTTTCCTTCAATGATACGCTTTATGTCACGCACTGCCGGTCGTTCTGCTCGCCGGAGGGGCAGCTCTGCGAGATCACCGCCTCGCAGTATTAAAAAAGAGGGCAGGAGCCATCGGCTCCTGCCCTTCAGCTTGTCAAAAAAGTCCAAAAGGACTTTTTTGACAAGCTGCCTACAAAATTGCAAAATCAATATTTGTAGTATTATTTTGCAATTTTGATCGCTGCGGCGGGTTATTGAACGCGAAAGGGAACCCTGACGGTTCCCTTTCACACTATTCTTCCCTCCGAAACTTTCGGCTGGATAGGTTTTTTGACAGTCTGAGAGGGCAGGAGCCGATGGCTCCTGCCCTTGCATTTTTGATTCTGATTGTGCGCCGCAATTACGAGACTGCCGGCAGCGGAATAACTCAAAAATCCGGCGGCACCCACAGGGACGCGGCCCTTACCGGATGATCTGGTTCGGCTTGCGGTAGCGCTCCTCCTCGGAAAAGACGCAGCCGCAGTATTTCTGGATGTACATCCCCAGCTCCCGCGCGCGCTCCTGCCCGGCGCGGAAATACGGCCGGAAATCACGGTAGAAAAACGTCACGCCGTGCGCCGCGGCGGCGCGCTCGGCAACCTCGCGCAGCAGCTCGTGGTTCTGATAGGGACTGATGAAGAGGGAAGAGGTGAAGCCGTCGAAGCCGTTTTCGGCCGCCGTCTGCGCCGCGGCGGACAGGCGCATCTCATAGCACTTGACGCAGCGGCCGGAAATGTCCTCCGCCACCGCGCGGACAAAGGGCCGCAGGGCATACTCGTCCCGCTCGAGAAGCGGCAGCTCTACGGTTTTGGCATACTCGCGCAGACAGTTGCGGCGGCTGCGGTATTCCGTGAAGGGGTGGATGTTCGGATTGTACCAGAAGCCCGTCAGGGCGTGGCCGTCGGCGCGCAGCACGTCGATGCACTGGTTGGCGCAGGGCGCACAGCAGATATGCAGCAGAAGATTCATCGGAAGATCCCCTTTCTTTGCCCCTCATTATACCCATGAAGCGCAAGCGAAATGGTATAATGCAGCCATATTTTCCGGTTCCCGGCGCAGCCGGGGAGGAAAATGGCGATAAGCAGGTATAATAACTGCTTTTGCAGTTATTATACCACGACGGGCGGGGCGGGGCAACGCCTGTGTCAAAAATCGCCCCGGAAATTTGTACACTTTTCCGTTTGGACAAATCAGTGCTTTTATGGTAAGATGAGTGCAATACCAACCTGACGCGATTCGTCGCCTGATGTGGAATTCGGAAAGGATGATGTGTCTATGGCAGTACAAAATGAAACTTACGCCGCTCGGATTCAGCGCAAGCTGATGAAGAAGCAGCACCTCGTGGACGTCGCCGCCGGACGGAAAAGGGCGGACCTGGTTCTGAAGAACGCCACGTATATCAATGTCTTTTCCAACGAGCTGTGCAAGGGCGACATCGCCGTCGCCAAGGGCCAGATCGTCGGTATGGGCAGCTATGAGGGCGAAACGGAGGTCGACGTCACCGGCAAGATCGTCTGCCCCGGCTTCGTCGACGCGCATATCCATCTGGAATCCTCGCTGGTTTCCCCCAAGGAATTCGCCAGAGCCGTCCTGCCGCACGGCACGACTACGGTCATTACCGATCCCCATGAGATCACCAACGTCATGGGCACCGACGGCATCGACTATATGCTCCAGGCCACCGAGGGCCTGCCCATCGATGTGCGCTTCATGCTGCCGAGCTGCGTCCCGGCCACGCCGCTGGACGAATCCGGCGCAAACCTCGACTACCGCGCGATCGACTCGTTCTATGAGCACGGGCGCGTGCAGGGCCTCGCCGAGATGATGAACTTCGTCGGCGTGATCAACGGCGACGCGGAGGTCATCTCCAAGATCGTCGCGGCACAGGCGCATCACAAGAAGATCGACGGTCACGCGCCCGGCATCCGCGGAAAGGATCTGGCGGCCTACGTCGCCGCGGGCGTTTACTCCGACCACGAGTGCTCGGACATGGAGGACGCCATGGCCAAGCTGCGCAACGGCCAGTTCATCATGATCCGCGACGGCACAGCCGCGAAGAATCTGGAAGCGCTGGTCGACCTGCTCAAGCAGCCGTATTACGACCGCTGCATGTTCTGCACGGACGACAAGCACCCCATCGACCTTCTGGAAAAGGGCCACATTGATTATATTATCAAGAAGGCCATCTCCTACGGCGTCGACCCCATCGTCGCGGTCAAGACCGCCTGCCACAACCCCGCGCGCTATTTCGCGCTGAACAACCGCGGCGCGATCGCACCCGGCTATCTGGCAGACTTCGCGGTCATCGACAATTTTGAGAACTTCAACGTCGAGCTGGTCTACAAGAAGGGCGTTCTGACCTGCAAGAACGGTGAGGTGCAGGACTTCCCCGCACCGGAGATCGACGATTATCTGGTCAAGCGCGCGCACGACACCTTCCATGTGGCGCATCTGAGCGCGGAGGACTTCAAAGACGAGCGCCCGCGCGGCGTGATCGGTCTGGTGCCGGGCGAGATCGTGTCTACGGACAACGGTTATGCCAGCGGCGTGGATATTGAAAAGGATATTCTGAAAATCGCCGTCATCGAGCGGCATAAGAACACGCACCACATCGGCCTCGGCTATCTGCAAGGCTACGGCCTCAAGCGCGGCGCGGTCGCCACGTCCATTTCCCACGATTCGCACAACATCATCGTCGCCGGCACGAACGAGGCGGACATGGCCTGCGCGGCCAACGCCATCGTGGAGCATCACGGCGGCATCGCCATTGTCGAGGACGGAAAGCTGCTCGGCGGCGTGGTGCTGGAGATCGCGGGCATCATGAGCGAGGAGAGCCTCGTCACGGTCAACGAAAAGCTGGAGCACGCGAAGGAGCTGGCCTTTGAGATGGGCGTTTCCCGCGGCATCGACCCGTTTATGACGCTGTCGTTCATGTCGCTGCCTGTCATCCCGACCCTGCGCCTGACGACGCGCGGCGTCATCGACGTGATCAAGCAGCAGTACATCTAATAAAGAGACGCGAACCTTTTGGTTCGCGTCTCTTTATTAGCTTCAGTGTCTTCAATGGGCTTCTTGCCCAGCTTTTCTCTTTCCTCGTTGACCTCTCTGCGCAGCTGTCCGGAATAGACCTTTGCCGCCTTTGCCACCTGTTCCTTCTGAAACTTTTTCTTGTTCGCGCTGGCTTTGATATGGGTGCCGTCAATGAAAATTG
>UQWH01000069.1 GCA_900544705.1 uncultured Eubacteriales bacterium
GCACGCCGATGTCCACGAACACGCCGAAGTCGATGACGTTGCGCACCGTGCCGGTGAGCACCATGCCGGGCTTCAGATCCTTCATTTCCAGCACGTCCGTGCGCAGAATGGGCTTGGGCAGCTCGTCGCGCGGGTCGCGGCCGGGCTTGCACAGCTCCTTGACGATGTCGCGCAGGGTCGGCACGCCGCCTGCTCGTAGGCCTTCTGGCCCAGCTTCGGCACCTTCAAAACCTGCTTGCGCGCGGTAAAGGCGCCGTTTTCCTCGCGGTAGACCACGATGTTCTTTGCCGTCGTGGCGTTCAGGCCGGAAACGCGGCGCAGGAGTGACGGCGAAGCGGTGTTCAGATCGACACCGACGGCATTGACGCAGTCCTCGACCACGCCGCTCAGGCTCTCGTCCAGGCGCTTTTCCGGTACGTCGTGCTGGTACTGCCCCACGCCGATGGCTTTGGGGTCGATCTTGACCAGCTCGGCCAGCGGGTCCTGCAAGCGCCGCGCAATGGAGACCGCACTGCGCAGATTGACGTCATACTGCGGGAATTCCTCCGCCGCCAGCGGCGAGGCCGAGTAGACCGACGCGCCCGCCTCGGAAACGATCATGTAGGAAACGCCCGGCACCCTGCCCAACAGCTCGCAGACGGCGGCCTCCGTTTCGCGGGAGGCGGTGCCGTTGCCGATGGCGATGTGCACCACGCCGTGCTTGCGGATGAGCTTTTCCAGCGTGTTCAGCGCCTCGTCGCGTTTGGCCTTGGAGAAGGTCGGATAGACCACTGCGGTGTCGAGCACCTTGCCCGTCGCGTCCACGACAGCGACCTTGCAGCCGTGGCTGTAGCCGGGGTCTAGACCCATGGTCACTCGGCCGCGCACCGGCGGCTGCATCAGGAGCGGGCGCAGATTCAGGGCGAAATTGTGGATCGCACCCTCGTTTGCCTCGTCGGTCAGCGCGCTGCGCAGCTCACGCTCCATGCTGGGCGCGATCAGACGGTCGTAGGCATCCTCCGCCGCGGCGCGGACAAACTCCGCCGCCCCGCCGCCGGGAACCAGCACCGCGCGGCGCACGCAGATGAGCGCCTGCTCCCGGTCCAGCTCTATGCCGACCTTCAGAAAGCCCTCGCGCTCGCCGCGGTTGACAGCCAGCACCTGATGGCCCTGCAATTTGGAAACCGGCTGGGTGAAATCGTAATAGGTCTGATAGGGCGAGGTCTCCTCCTCCTTGCCCTTGACCGCCTGCGCGCGCAAAACGGCCTGCCGCTGCATCAGCCCGCGCAGCACCTTGCGGATGGCGGCGTCGTCGGAGATCGCCTCGGCGATGATGTCGGACGCACCGGCCAGCGCGTCGGCGACCGTTTCCACGCCCTTTTCCGGGTCGATGTAAACCTGCGCCAGCTCCTCCGGAGCGGGCAGATCGCGTGCCTGCGAGAACAGCTGCTGCGCCAGCGGCTCAAGTCCCTTTTCCTTCGCAACGGTCGCGCGCGTGCGGCGCTTGGGCTTGTAGGGCCGGTAGAGGTCCTCCAGCTCCGAGAGCGTCTTTGCCGCGGTGATCGCGGCATCCAGCTCGTCTGTCAGCTTTTCTCCGATGCCGCGGCGGATCTCCTCGCGGCGCTGCGCCAGATTCCGCAGGTATTGCAGACGGTCTGCAAGCGTGCGCAGGGCGGTATCGTCCATTGCGCCGTGCAGCTCCTTGCGGTAGCGGGCGATGAAGGGGATGGTATTTCCCTCGTCCAGCAGGCGGACGACATTTTCCACATATTGCGCCTTCCGGCCGAGCTCCTCGGCAAGCTGGCGGATCATTTCTTCCATATGATACTCCTTTGCACATAGTGCACTTATTATAGCACGGATCGCCGGCAAAATCAAAAAAACCTTGCATCCCCGATCACCCGCCGCTATACTGGACGCAGAAGGGAGGAAAACCTTATGACAATTGAACCCGGAAGATACCGCCATTTCAAGGGAAAAGAGTACGAAGTGCTGTGCGTGGCGCGCCATTCCGAAACTCTGGAGGAGATGGTGGTCTACCGCGCACTGTACGGCGATTTCGGCGTGTGGGTGCGCCCGGCATCCATGTGGAACGAAACCGTGGAGCGCGACGGAAAGACCTATTGCCGCTTTACGAAGCTGTGAATTGCATCCTGATGTATTTCCCGACAGAATTCTCAAAAAAAAACCTGAAATCAGTATAATTTGATGGATTTTGACAGTTGCACTGGGAGAAAGAATCGTATATAATAAGGACGCTGGGGAAAGGTTTCTCCGCATATTTCCTAAAGTGGCGCTGGCCAAACACCGGCGTATCTTAAATAATGGAGGAAAAAAGTATGTCTATCAAAGTTGGTATCAATGGTTTTGGACGCATCGGCCGTATGGTCTTCCGCGCAAGCGTCAACTTCCCCGAGATCGAGATCGTCGGCATCAACGACCTGTGCCCCGCTGACTACCTCGCTTACATGCTGAAGTACGACACCATGCACGGCCAGTTCAACGGCACCGTTGAGGCTACCGAGAAGTCCATCATCGTCAACGGCCACGAGATCCCCATCACCGCAGAGCGCAACCCCGCTGATCTGCCCTGGGCAAAGCTCGGCGCTGAGTATGTCGTGGAATCCACCGGTCTGTTCCTGACCAAGGAAAAGGCACAGGGTCATCTGGACGCAGGCGCCAAGAAGGTCGTCATGTCCGCTCCGTCCAAGGACGACACCCCGATGTTCGTCTGCGGCGTCAACCTCGACAAGTACACCAAGGACATGAACTTTGTTTCCAACGCTTCCTGCACCACCAACTGCCTGGCTCCGATCGCGAAGGTCCTGAACGACAAGTTCGGCATCACCGACGGCCTCATGACCACCGTTCACTCCACCACCGCTACCCAGAAGACCGTTGACGGCCCGTCCCTGAAGGACTGGAGAGGCGGCCGCGCTGCTTCCGGCAACATCATCCCCTCCTCCACCGGCGCTGCAAAGGCTGTCGGCAAGGTCATCCCGTCCCTGAACGGCAAGCTGACCGGTATGTCCATGCGTGTTCCCACTCTGGACGTTTCCGTTGTTGACCTGACTGTCAACCTCGCAAAGCCCGCTTCCTACGACGAGATCTGCGCCGCAATGAAGGAAGCCTCCGAAGGCGAACTCAAGGGCATCCTCGGCTACACCGACGAGGCCGTTGTTTCCTCCGATTTCCTCGGCGACACCCGTACCTCCATCTTCGACGCAAAGGCCGGCATCGCTCTGACCGACACCTTCGTCAAGGTCGTTTCCTGGTACGATAACGAGATCGGCTACTCCAACAAGGTTCTTGAGCTCATCAAGCACATGTACAGCGTTGACCACGCCGAATAATCTCAAAGCATAATCAAATCCGCGCCTTCGGAAAAACCGAAGGCGCGGATTTTTGTATGTGTGCATAGGCATTGGCCGTTCCGCCGTGCAGGCACTGACAATAATGGAAATGCCAACAGCGGAATGGCCAAGACCATTCCCTACGTAATAGTTCAGAATCTCCGTTGCACCTGTAATAACGAAACCACCAAAAACCGGGCGGCATGGAATCCATGCCGCCCGGTACGTTCATTCTGATCGGATCTTTTATTCCGCTTCGGGTTCCTCATCCGGCTTTTCTTCCGGTTTCTCTTCCGGTTTTTCTCCCGCCGCGGATTCCGGCAGATAGGGCAGGATCTCAACATCCGCGTCCTGCTTTGCCTGCTGCTTTGCGGCGCGGTAGGCTTCCTTCGCGTCCTCAATATCCTCTTTCAGGTCATTGATATACCGGAAGCTGTTGGAGATCTCCTCGCACAGCGGCTTGTATTCGGCTTCGTCCGGTTCCTCGTCGGTCACATAATCCTTGTAGTAGACCTTGCCCAGACGGGTGTAGTTCCGGCGGATGCGCTCCTGCTCTCTGGCAATCAGAACCTTCTTCTGCGAAATCGTCGCGGCCAGCTTTGCCACCCGGCCCGCCGCCTGCGCAGCGTCAACGACCTTATCCTTCAGGGCTTCCACATTTTCCTTCATAATAAACAAACTCCTTTCTTATTCTTCCGTTTCTTTTTTCTCCGCCTCTGCCTTGCGATTGACCAGAAGATCCTGCGGCGTGTGCTTGACAAAGAATCTCTGATAGACCAAAATTGCCACAGCCGCAACGCAGGAAATGCCCGCAAGCCACTGGCTGACGCGCAGCGGCCCGATGTACAGGCTGTCGGTGCGCAGTCCCTCGATGATGGCGCGGCCCAAGCCGTACCACGCGACGTAGCCGAGGAACACCTCGCCGTCGTATTTGCGCTTCTTGGACAGGAAATGCAGCAGCACAAAGCCCACGACGTTCCATACGGACTCATAGAGGAAGGTCGGATGGAAATACTGGAGCTGACCGTTTTCGATCAGACCCATGCGCAGGAAGCTGTCCGTCACGCCGCCGTGCGCCTCGCGGTTGAAGAAATTGCCCCAGCGGCCGACAGCCTGCCCGATCAGAAGGCCGAGACCCATGACGTCGAGATAGGGCAGCACCGGCTGCTTCTTCACGCGCGTGTAAATGAACACGGCCAGCGCTGCGCCGATGACACCGCCGTAGATGGCAAGGCCGCCGCTGCGGATGTCGAGGAATTTATACCACGGGATGCCGGGGCCGAAAAACTGCTTCCACTCAAAAACTACATAATAAAGCCGGGCGCAGACGATGGCAGACGGCAGACCGATGATCAGCATATTGAGGAGGTCGTCCTCCGTCAGGCCGAACTGCTTGACACGCCGCAGGATATACAGCGTTGCCAGCAGCACGCCCACGGCGATGATCACGCCGTACCATTTGATGGTAAAATTGCCGATGGTAAAGCCGTCGGACGGGTTGATCTCAATGCCCAGGCCGGGGAAGCTGATGGGCGATGTCAAAAATGGAATCATTGGATTTTTTCTCCTTCTTTCGGACGGACGACCGACAGCGCCGCACGCTCCGGGCGCACGGTCTCGGTCAGAAAACTCTGCACATCCTCCGGTACAACGGAAGCGTACACCTCCGGGAAGCGCAGGTAGTCCACGCCGTCAAAATAATACGTGCCACCCATAAGATAGCAGATACTTTCAAAGCTGTCAAGGTCTCTGGTGCGGCGGCCGACGGCGGAACGAACCAGCCGGTCGAACTGCGCGCGGTCAAAGCCCTCTTTGACGATTCGCGCCGCCTCATCCAGCAGCGCCTGCAATACCGCCTCCGGGTCGCGGCTGTCGCCGGTGGCGGAGAGCAGGCAGGCGTCCTTTACGCTCTCGTAGCCTACGGAGAACCCCGCGTCGATGAGTCCCTGCTCGTAAAGCCGTTGGTAAAGCGCCGAGGACTCCCCTGCGAGGATCTCCGCGGCGATCTCGCCGACAATCTCCCGGCGCAGAGGCTCCGATTCGGGCGGCGGGCACTTGAAGCCGATAGCAAACGTCGGCATGGCCACCTCCATGGTACGCTCCATGCGGCTGCGCGGGCAGCTAAGCGCCTCCGGCGCGCCGTAATCCCGCTGCGGGAGTACGCCGGGCTGTGCAGGTGTTCCCTCCCGCGCGATGCGCACGACCGTTTCCGGGTCGACGTCGCCCGCGACACACAGCACCATATTCCCCGGCTGATAGAAAGCCGCGTGGCAGTCATACAGGCTCTGTGCGGTGATCTCTGCAATGCTTTCGACCGTTCCGGCGATCGGCATGCGCACCGGATGACTGCGGAACATCCCGTCAAACAAATCCTCGACCACACGAGACTCCGCGCTGTCCTCGTACATCCGAATCTCCTGCGCGATGATGCCGCGCTCCTTTTCCACGCTCTCCGGCGTGAAATAAGGCTCCGTGACCAGCCGCAGGAGGATCTTCAGGTTCTCCTCAAATTCCTCCGTGCAGTCGAAATAATAGGCCGTCATGGCATAGCCCGTGAAGGCGTTCGGACTGCCGCCGTGCGCGGCAAAAAGGTTCATCGCGTTGTCCTCCGGCAGGTCGAACATCTTGTGCTCCAGATAGTGCGCGATGCCGTCCGGCACACGATGGCGCACGCCGCCGAGTGTAAACTGCGTGTCGATGGAGCCGAAATTCACGCCCAGAAAGGCATAGCGGCGGGTAAAGCCCGGCTTCGGCACCACGCGGACGCACAGGCCGTTCGGCAGGATCTCCTGCCAGCAGCGCTCGCCCAGCTTGGGATATTCAAAGAGCTTCACGCCTCCACCCCCTCAAGGAAAAACACGGTGTCCGTCCGGATCCTCTGCGCAGCGCGCACCAGATCGTCTTTGCTGAGCCGCGTGATTTTTTCGATCAGCGCTTCCACGCTGTCGCCGCCCGCAATGGCGTTTCCGATATAATAATCGTCCAGCCGCGCCGGAACATCCAGCGCCGCGCGCAGGGCCGAAAGGATCCCGCGCCGTGCGGATTCCAGCTCCGCTTCGCTGATTTCTCCGCGGCGGCAGGCCTCCAGCTCGCCGAGGATCGCGGTTTTCGCCGTTTCATATTTGTCAAATTCAATGCCGGAGGAAACCAGCATCAGGCCCTTGTACTTCTCCACGGCGGAGCTGGCATAGTAGCACAGCGACAGCTTCTCGCGGACGTTGACGAAGAGCTTGCTCGTCATGCCGCTGCCGAACACCGCGTTCAGGAGCATCAGCGCAGGATAGTCCGCGTCCGTTCCGAGGATGCCGGTGTGCAGGCCGATGGCCAGCTTGCCCTGCGTGACGTCCATCCGCTCCGTGATCTCCCGCACCTGCACGGGCGCGGGATGCGGCACGGTGGCGACCGGCGCGATGTGCGTCGGTTCCTGCCCCGCGAACACGCTGCGGAAGGCCGCAGCAACCTCCTCCGGCGCGCGCCGTCCGGCATAGAAGATCTCCGTCTGAGAGCCGGAAAGCACCTCCCGCCAGTGGCAGGTAAGCTCCTCCGGCGTAATGGCGGCCACGTCCTGCGCGCGGCCGAGGCGCGGCACGGCATAGGCCTCGCCCTCACACATCAGCGCGCGCAGGCGCAGCGCGGCATAGGTGCGCTTGTCGTTCAGGGAGGACTCGATGGCGTTGATCAGGTTCTGCTTCTCCCCCTCCACATTGGCCGCGGTGAAGCAGCCGTTTTCCAGCAGGGGATGGTACAGCACCTCTTTCAGGAACTCCAGCACGGGCGCGAACACACCTTCCCCCGCCGGGAGAAAACCATCCTCAATAAAATCGGCGTAAAAGCCGGTCGTCTTGACCTCGCCTTTGAGCCGGACGAGCGTTCCGAAGGTCGCGCCGTACAGATCGTCGAGGCGCATGGAGATGCTGCGGATGTCCGGATAGCGCTCCGTCCCGCGCAGCAGCACACTGGGCAGCAGCGCGTCCAGCGCGGTGTCGTGCGCGCTGTGCGGCCGCAGAAAGTTCACGCTGAAGCAGGCCGTCTTGAATTTATCCGTCTGCATGGCGTGCAGACGCACACCCGGCACGACCGGGAGCTGATGCAGCATAAGAATCATCCTTTCTTCTCTGCTTATTATACATCTTTTTTCGGAAAAGGAAAGAAAAACCTCCCGCCGCGCGGACGGGAAAAATATGCCCTTGTCATTCCGGGCAAAATCCTGTAGAATATAGGAATGATAAAAGGAGGGGTCTGCCTTGCAATGGACCGAACTGACCATCCGCACCTGCTCGGAGGGCATTGAGCTGCTGTGCGCAGAGCTGACCGAAGCCGGCTTCGACAGCTTTATTATGGACGATTCTGCGGAATTTCATGATTTTCTGGAATCCGCAAGGGAATACTGGGACTACGTGGATGAGGCACTTGCCAAGAAGATGGAACATCTCTCGCAGGTGCGCCTGTATCTGCAGGGCGATGCCGCCGCGCAGGTGGAAGCGCTGCGCGCGCTTTTGCAGGAGCTGCCGCAGAAATATCCCGCCTGCGATTTTGGTCCCCTGACCATCCGGCTGGAAAACGTACCGGATGAGGACTGGGCCAATTCGTGGAAGAAGAATTACCGCCCGCTTCCCGTGGGCGAGCGGCTGCTGGTCGTGCCGCAGTGGATGACCGTTGACGACACGCAGGGCCGGCTTCCCGTTCTGCTCGATCTGGGGCTGGCCTTCGGCACCGGCGCGCACGCCTCCACGCAGATGTGCATGAAGGCGCTCGAGCGCCTCGTTTCCGGAGGCGAGCGCGTGGCCGACCTCGGCAGCGGCAGCGGAATTCTTTCTGTGTGCGCGCTGCGGCTGGGCGCGCAGAGCGCCGTCGGCGTGGACATCGACCCGGCAGCTGAGCATATCGCTGTTGAAAACGCCGCGCGCAACGGCTTCGGCCCCGACCGCTTCACTGCGCTGACCGGCAACGTCGTCACGGACGAGGCGCTGATGCGCCGTCTGGGCGGAAACTATGACCTTGTGTGCGCCAACATCGTCGCGGACGTGATCATCGGGCTGGTGCCGGTCGTGCCGGGTCTTCTGCGCAAGGGAGGCACCTTCCTCTGCTCCGGCGTGCTGGACGTCCGCGAGGATGAAGTGCGCCGCGCGATCAAGGCCGCCGGTCTGACACTCTGTGGCGGCGACGCCATGGGCGAATGGCGCTGCCTGATCGCCAAAAAACCGTAACATTCTGAGAAAGGGGGCGCTTTTATGCCGCGAATTTCCTACCGCAGAAAGCTGTTCCTGAAAAAATTACTGCGCACCCTGCTGATTCTGGCCGGGGCGGCGGCGCTCATCTCCGTCGTGCTGCTGATCTATCTGGAGCCCTATGTGACTTACGACCGCAGCGGCGCGCATCTCGACCTGAGCGGCACCCGAACCGCGCAGGTCGAAGCGACCGAGCCCTCCGCACGTCCCGTCATCAACGACGCACAGATCATCGTGCAGGAGCCCGCCCCCCCCAGCGACACCATCGCGGAGATGTCCGGCTACTACATCACGACCTCCATGCTGCGCGAGCCGGAGAAGGTGCTGCAAACGCTTCAGTCGCTGGACGGCTCCTGCGCCGTGATGATCGAGCTGAAGAGCATCTATGGCAATTTCTACTACTCCACCGCCATCGGCGGCGCTGCCACCGCGGACGTGGACATCGCGGCCGTTGACGAGATCCTGTCCTATCTCCGCTCGCACAGCTTCTATATGATCGCGGAGATCCCCGCCTTCTGCGATACCAACTTTGCGCTGGCCAACCAGTCCTGCGGTCTGCCGCTGTCCAGCGGCGCACTGTGGATGGATGACCGCGCCTGCTACTGGCTGGATCCGGCCAACGAGGCGGTTCTGTCCTATCTGATGCAGATTGCGCGCGAGCTGTCCAGCCTTGGCTTCAAGGAGGTCGCCTTCTCCGAATTCCGCTTCCCCTCCAGCAAGAACATCGCTTATTCCTCCGAAAAGACCGCAGCGCAGCTCATTGAGAACGCCGCGAAGCAGCTCACGGCCTTCTTCACCGGCAGCAATCTGACGATCTCCTTTGTGACGGACGACACCGCCTTCCCGGCCTCGGCCTGCACCGGCAGGCTCTACATACCGGACGTGGACGGCACGAAGGTGGAAAAGTACGTGCAGGCCTATGCCTCGGCGACCTCGCTGTCCGAGATCGTGTTCCTCGCCAACTCGCGCGACGCGCGCTTTGAGCAGCAGGCCACCCTGCGCCCGCTGTTCACGAACTGAAATATATGAAACCCGGCGTGAAAGCGTTTGCTTTCCCGCCGGGTCAGCTTGTCAAAAAAGTCCTTTTGGACTTTTTTGACAAGCTGCCTACAAAATT
>UQWH01000070.1 GCA_900544705.1 uncultured Eubacteriales bacterium
GCAAAGCGCACGTGTTTTTTGATTTTCATAATCAAAAAACGTAGTATTACTCTTTTCTTCCCTCCGGAATTTTCGGTTCGATAGGTTTTTTGACAGTCTGTAAAATTCCGTTCTTATTCGCAGATTCCGGCACGGACCTTCAGTGTCAGGATGCGCAGGATGCTCTCATCTACGCGCGCCTGCGTCAGGCCGCCGTTTTGCAGCGCGTCCAGCAGCCCCTGCGCCGCCTGTTTCAGATCCGCCGGCATGAGGACGATGTCGCAGCCCGCCTGAATCGCCAGCACCGCCGCCTCTGCAGGGGAATAGCTGTCCGTGATCGCGCCCATCTCGTGCGAATCCGTGATGACCACGCCGGTGAAGCCCAGCTCGCCGCGCAGCAGGTCGGTCACGACCGCGGGCGACAGATCGCAGGGCGCGTCGCTGCCTGTCACATTCGGCGCGGACATATGCGAGATCATGACCATTCCCGCACCCGCCGCTATCCCGGCGGCAAAGGGCTTGAGCTCCGTCCCGCGCAGCTCATCGAGCGTGCGCCCAGTCACGGATGCGCCCTTGTGGGAGTCGGCCTCCGTGCTGCCGTGGCCGGGGAAATGCTTGAGGCAGGACTGCACGCCGCCGGATTGCAGGCCCTGCACCATCGCCGCGACCATGGTCGACGCCACGTCCGCGTCGCTGCTGAAGGAGCGGTCGCCGATCTCGGTGTTGTTGGGATTCGTGACCACGTCCGCCACCGGGGCAAAATCCACATTGAAGCCGAACTGCGAGATGTCCCGCGCGATGGTCGCGCCCACCTGCCGCACGGCCTCCGCATCGCCCGCTGCGCCGTAGTCCGCCATCGGGTCAAAGGCCGTGGTGCCGAGCTTCGTGCTCACCCGCGCGACCCGGCCGCCCTCCTCGTCCACGCCGATCAGAAGCGGCAGCCTGCTGTAGCTCTGCGTCGCGGCGATCATCTGCGTGGTCTGCTCGCCGGTCTCCAGATTATCCGCGAAATAGACGATGCCGCCGACGGGCATCTCGGAAAGCGCCTGCTGCGTCGCCTCGCCCGCGCGCGTGGCGGTATTCACGCCCGTCAGCGCCTCCGGCGTGACCATGAAGAGCTGGTAGACCTTCTCCTCCGTCGTCATGCCGCTCAGAATTTCCTCTGCCCGCGCGCGGTAGGGCGCGTCGGGGTCCGGCTCCGTCGGCGGTTCGGTCGGTTCGGTTTCCGGCGGCTCGGTCGAAGGCTCCTGCGTCACGGACGGCTCCGTCGCCACCGAGGGGAAGGGTTCTTCCTTGCCGCAGCCCGCCGCCGAAAGGCAGATCAGGCCGCAAAGAAACAGCGCCAAAATTCGTTTCATTCTGCCACCTCCTGTTTTCTGCATTATACCGCACGCGCCGCGCAATTACAAGCGCATGGTTGACAAGTTCCCGGAAAATGACTATACTTATACTATATAATGGATAATTGTGCGAAAAAGTACGCAAAATGTCGTGAGGGATTTGGTTATGGCAAAAAAGCAAAGCTACGGAAATGAAAGCATCACCACGCTCAAGGGCGCCGACCGCGTGCGCAAGCGCCCGGCGGTCATCTTCGGCTCGGACGGGCTCGACGGCTGCGAACACGCCGTTTTTGAAATTCTCTCCAACGCCATCGACGAGGCGCGCGAGGGCTACGGCAATCTGGTCATCGTCACACGCTATGAGGACCGCAGCATTGAGGTCGAGGACTTCGGCCGCGGCTGCCCCGTGGACTGGAACGAAAAGGAGCAGCGCTACAACTGGGAGCTGGTGTTCTGCGAGATGTACGCCGGCGGCAAGTACAACAACACCGCGGGCGACAACTACGAATTCAGCCTTGGCCTGAACGGTCTCGGCACCTGCGCCACGCAGTACGCCTCCAAATATTTCGACGCGCGCATCTACCGTGACGGCTTCAAATACACGCTCCACTTTGAGCGCGGCAATATCGTCGGCAAGATGACAAAGGAGCCGGCTGACCGCAAAAAAACCGGCTCCTGCTTCCGCTGGCTGCCCGATCTGGAGGTCTTTACGGACATCAACATCCCCGTGGAATACTACCTCGACACGCTCAAGCGGCAGGCCGTCGTGAATGCGGGCGTGACCTTCCGCTTCCGCAACCAGGCCGGCGGGAAATTTGAAACAACGGATTTCTGCTACGAGCACGGCATCCTCGACTATATCACCGAGCTGACCGAGGGCAACGCCTTCACCATGCCGCAGTTCTGGGAAACCGAGCGCAAGGGCCGCGACCGCGAGGACAAGCCGGAATACAAGGTGAAGATTACGGCCTCCCTGTGCTTCTCGCGCAGCATGAGCCGGCTGGAATATTACCACAACTCCTCGTGGCTGGAGCACGGCGGTGCGCCGGACAAGGCGGTGCGCAACGCCTTCGTCTACGCCATCGACGCCTATCTGAAGCAGAACGGCAAGTACGTCAAAAACGAGTCCAAGATCACCTTCCAGGACGTGGCCGACTGCCTCGTGCTGGTGACAAACTGCTTCTCCACACAGACCTCCTACGAAAACCAGACGAAAAAGTCCATCAATAACAAATTCATTCAGGAGGCCATGACGGAGTTTTTCCGCAGCCGTTTGCAGGTCTATTTTATTGAAAACAAGGGCGAGGCGGACAAGATCGCCGAGCAGGTGCTCATCAACAAGCGCAGCCGCGAAACCGCCGAGCGCGCCCGCGTGACCGTCAAGAAGAAACTCTCCGGCAATCTGGACATCTCCAACCGTGTGCAGAAATTCGTCGACTGCCGCAGCCGCAACGCGGAAAAGCGCGAGCTTTACATCGTCGAGGGCGATTCCGCCATGGGCGCGGTCAAGCTCTCGCGCGACGCGGAATTTCAGGGCATCATGCCGGTGCGCGGCAAAATTCTCAACTGCCTCAAGGCCGATTACGCGCGCATTTTCAAAAGCGAGATCATCACCGACCTTCTGCGCGTGATGGGCTGCGGCGTGGAGGTCAAGGACAAACACGTCAAGGATCTTGCGTCCTTCGACCTGTCCGCCCTGCGCTGGAGCAAGATCATCATCTGCACCGATGCCGACGTGGACGGCTATCAGATCCGCACGCTGATTTTAACCATGCTCTACCGTCTTGTGCCGACGCTCATCCGCGAGGGCTACGTGTATATCGCCGAGTCGCCGCTCTTTGAGATCACGACGCGGGACAAGACGTGGTTTGCCTACACCGAGAAGGAAAAGGCGGAGATTCTCAAGCGGCTCGACGGGCAGAAAAGCACCGTCGCGCGGTCGAAGGGTCTTGGTGAAAATGAGCCGGAAATGATGTGGCTGACCACCATGAACCCCGCCTCGCGGCGGCTCATCAAGGTCATGCCGGAGGACGCGGAGAAAACCGCCCTCTACTTTGACCTGCTGCTGGGCGACAATCTCGCCGGGCGCAAGGATTATATCGCTGAAAACGGCAGCCAGTATCTCGATCTGGCCGATCTTTCGTAAAGGAGGGGCGGGAGCTTTATGGCAAGAAAGAAAAAAGAACCGGAGCAGAAGAAGCTCGCCCCGGCCAATGTGGAGGGTCTGCACGCGGAGGTGCTGGAGCAGCCCATCACGGACACGCTGACCGTGAACTATATGCCCTACGCGATGTCGGTCATCGTATCGCGCGCGATCCCGGAGATCGACGGCTTCAAGCCCTCGCACCGGAAGCTGCTGTACACGATGTACAAAATGGGGCTTCTGAACGGCGCGCGGCGCAAATCGGCAGACATCGTCGGCCAGACCATGGGCTTAAACCCCCACGGTGACGCCGCAATCTATGAAACCATGGTGCGCCTTGCCCGCGGCAACGAGGCGCTGCTCGCGCCCTTCGTCGATTCCAAGGGCAACTTCGGCAAGGTCTATTCCCGCGACATGGCCTACGCCGCTTCGCGTTACACCGAAGCAAAGCTGGAGCCCATCTGCGCCGAAATTTTCCGCGACATCGACTCGGAAACGGTCGATTTTGTGGACAACTATTCCAACACCATGAAAGAGCCGGTGCTGCTGCCCACGGCCTACCCGAACGTGCTGGTTTCGGCCAACACGGGCATTGCCGTCGGCATGGCCAGCAACATCTGCGGCTTCAACCTCCGCGAGGTCTGCCGCGCGACGACCGCGTGGATCAAAAATCCCGACTGCGACCTTCTGGAGCTGATGCCCGCACCGGACTTCCCGACGGGCGGCGAAATTCTTTACAACGCCGCCGAGATGGCGGAGGTCTACCGCACGGGACGCGGCTCCGTGAAGGTGCGCGCCCGCTGGCGCTATATCAAGGAGGGCAACCTCATTGAGATTTTTGAGATTCCCTACACCACCACGACCGAGGCCATCATCGACAAGGTCTCCGAGCTGATCAAGGCCGGAAAGATCCGCGAGATCGCGGATATGCGCGATGAGACCGACCTGTCCGGCTTAAAACTGACCATCGACCTCAAACGCGGCGTCGACCCGGACAAGCTCATGCAGAAGCTCTTCCGCTCCACCCCGCTGCTCGACAGCTTTGCCTGCAACTTCAACATTCTCATCGCCGGGATGCCGCGCGTGCTGGGTGTGCGCGAGATCATCGAGGAATGGACGGCGTGGCGGACGGAATGCGTGCGCCGCCGGGTCTTTTTCCAGAAGCGCAAAAAAGCCGAAAAGCTGCATCTGCTCAAAGGCCTCAAGCGCATCCTGCTCGACATCGACAAGGCCATCCGCATCATCCGCGAAACGGAATCCGACGCGGAGGTCGTGCCCAATCTGATGATCGGCTTCGGCATCGACCAGATCCAGGCCGAGTACGTCGCGGAGATCAAGCTGCGCAATATCAACAAGGAATACATCCTCAAGCGCACGCAGGAGGTCGACTCCCTCGCGGCGGAAATCGCCGATCTGGAGGACCTGCTGGCAAGCGAGAAGCGCATCCGCGGCGTGATCGTGGACGAGCTGAATGCCATCGCGGAGAAGTACGGCAAGGACCGCCGCACCGGCATCGTCTACGACCACGAGCTGGACGAGCCGGAAGAAGAGGAAGCCGTTCCGGACTACCCCGTCACGGTGTTCGTTTCCCGCGAGGGCTACTTCAAGAAAATCACGGCGCAGTCGCTGCGGATGTCCGGCGAGCAGCGCTTCAAGGAGGGCGACGGCCTCAAATTCTCCTGCGAGACCACAAACGCCGCCGAGCTTCTGGTCTTTACCGACCGCTATCAGGTCTACAAGGCCCGCTGCGCGGACTTCGACGACGGCAAGGCCTCGCTGTTGGGCGACTACCTGCCCACGAAGCTGGGCTTCGACGAGGGCGAAAACGTCATCGACGTCTGCCTCCCCGGCGACTACACCGGAAGCCTTGTGTTCGTCTTTGAAAACGGCAAGGTCGCCAAGGTAGAGCTCTCCGCCTACCAGACCAAGTCCAACCGCCGCAAGCTCACCGGCGCCTACTCGGACAAAAGCCCCCTGAAGGCAGTGTTCCTGCTCAAGGAGGACACACAGCTTGCGCTCTACTCCACCGAGGGACGCGCACTGATCTTCTCCACGGCGCAGCTTGCCGCCAAGACCACCCGCAGCACGCAGGGCGTGGCCGTGCTGACGCTCAAGCGCAAGGCCGTCTGCAACCGCGCCGTGCGTCTGGAGGACAGCGGCATCGTCAACGCCGCACGCTACCGCACCCGCACCATCCCTGCCGCCGGCGCGCTGCTGCGTGAGGAGGATGCAGAGGAAAAACAGATCGTAATGGAGATATGACAGATGGAAAAACGAAACAACGTCCGCCTTCTGCTTCGCAATCTTCTCATGATTGCCGTGGGCAGTGCGATCTTCTCTCTCGGCTTCGACCTCTTTCTGGAGCCGGCAGGCATCAGCTGCGGCGGTGTGTCCGGCATTGCGATGCTCATCGTCTATGCTACGAAATCCAAGTTCCTCACCGTCGGCATCCTGAGCGCGCTGATCAACCTGCCGCTGTTCTTCTTCGGCTACCACAAGATCGGAAAGCTGTTCTTCTTCGGAAGCCTTCTGGGCATGGTCGTCACCTCCGTGGGCTTTGACCTCTTTGCCCGAATTCTCCCCATCCCCAAGACCGAGCCGCTGGTGGCGGCCATCTTCGGCGGCGTGATCATCGGCGCAGGACTGGGCATCGTGTTCATCGCCGGCGCCTCCACGGGCGGCGTGGACATCGTCGCCCGGCTTCTGAAGCTGAAATTCCGCAACTTCCCCATCGGTAAAATTCTGCTGTGCATGGACCTGTGCACCGCCGTCGCCACGGGCATCGTCTATGGTGAATTCAACAACACGCTCTACAGCGTCATCACGCTGGTGCTGTCCTCCTTCGTGCTGGACAAGGTGGTCTACGGCATGGACTATGCCAAGGTCGCTCTGATCATCTCCGACCGCTACGAGGAGATCGCACAGGCCATCGACACGCAGCTTGACCGCGGTGTGACGCTCCTGCATGGGCAGGGCTTCTATCTGCGCAGCGACAAATTCGTACTGCTGAGCGCGGTCAAGCGCAAGCAGCTCGCCCAGCTCAAGGATCTGGTCATGTCCATCGACCCGTCGGCCTTCATCATCCTGCAGGACGCGCATCAGGTGCTGGGTGACGGCTTCAAGCGCTACGATCGCAACGAACTGTAACAAACGAAAGGGGGGCGCGGTTATGAAGCGTACCGCACTTGTGTTTGTGCTGCTGGCGCTGCTGATGGCCGCGTCCGGCTGCGAGAAATTCATCAAAAACGATTATCTTTCCGTCGAGTCCCACGTCGAATCCGCGCCCACGGAAACGCAGCCGCCGGAGGAGGAAACGCCTCCGGTGGTCACCAACCGCAACGAGCTGCGCGGCACCGTGCTCTCCTTCGTCCGCGACTGGACGGAGCTTGGGACGATCTACGTCCGCAACTACTCCGGCGACCTCTATACCGATCTGGACGAAACCATGCGCTACCTCTCCGACGAGGATCCCATCGGCGCCTACGCCGTGGACTACGCCGACGCGGAGCTGAGCGGCAGCCCGACCTATGGCACCATCGAGGTGCGGCTGGTTTTTCGCCGTTCGGCCTCGGAGATCGACGCCATCGTCACGGTCAGCGGCCATTCCGGCGCAATGGAGAAGATCCGCAGTTCCCTGCTCAATTTTGATACCGCGCTGACGCTGCGCATCCGCGACTATGAAGAAGCAGACTTCCCCGCGGAGATTCGGAACCTCTGTCTGTGCGCACCCGCGCAGCTTCCGGTCCTGCCGGAGGTGTCTGCCAGCGTCTACCCGCAGGAGGGTGAAACGCGGATCCTGGAGCTGCATTTCAACTATGCCGCAAGCAGAGACGAGATGCGCACCATGCAGAAATCCTCCGCGACGCTGCTCTCCTCCGCCTCGGCCTATGTCCGCTCCGGGCAGGACGACCGCGAACGGATGCAGAATCTCCAGCGGTATCTCCTTTCCCGCATGGACTACGCCATCGCGGAGGCTCCCTCCGACCGCCCCGCCTATCAACTGCTGAAAGACCGGCTGGCAAGCAGCCTTGGTTTTGCCTCGGTCGTGTACGCGGAATGTGAGCAGTCGAAAATGACCTGCCGCATCATTGAGGGTACGCGCGGCGGCGAGAGCCGGGCATGGAACTGCCTGACGATAGACGGCGAGGAATGTTACGTCGATCTGATGCGCTCGCTGGAGCTTGGACAGACAGACCTGACGCTTCTGACGGCGGATGACCTGCTTGCCGAGGGCTACGTCTGGCAGGCGGCAAAAAACGGATAACGCAGGAAAATTCGTTCCGCTTCAGGGAAAAAGCCCCTGCTGCGGAACGAATGCTCTTTTCCTGCGTCAAAAATAGTACCATATAGAAACAGAGGCAATTCCATGAAAAAGAAATCTCATAAGGGTCTTGTGATCGGTCTGTTTGCACCGCTTCTGACGCTGCTGCTGGCTGCCGGATTTTTCTTCGGAGTGAACCGCTTCTCCGTCCGGATGGAGCTTATTGGCGAAACCGGGCAGACGCTTGAATGTGGTGTGGATTCCTATACCGAAGAGGGCGCGCAGGCGCGCTTCTGCGGCTCGCTGGTATTCCGCAAGGGCTTTGCGCTGGATGTCCACAAATCCGGCAGCATAGACGACGCCCGGACGGGCAAGCAGGCCGTGACCTACACTGCAGATTTTCTGCTCTGGCACGGCAAAATCCGCCGCACCGTCACGGTGCAGGACACCACCCCGCCGGAGCTGACGCTCGTCGAGAAAAAGGACAGCTACACTGCCCCCGGCACGCCCTATCAGGAGGACGGCTACACCGCCACCGACCTGTGCGACGGCGATCTGACCGATCAGGTTCGGCGCGTGGAGAAGGACGGCAAGGTCTATTATTCCGTCACCGACCGCGCAGGCAACACCACCGAGCGCGTCCGCACGATCAATTATAAGGACGTCACCCCGCCGGAGATCACCCTCAAGGGCGACGCGGAGATCACCCTCAAAGCCGGAACGCCCTTCACCGACCCCGGCGCCACCGCAATCGACAACCGCGACGGCGATGTCACGGAGAAGATGACCGTGGAGGGCGGCGTGGATGTCTACCGCGCCGGGGACTACACCATCACCTACCGCGCCGCCGACAGCTTCGGCAACGAGTCGGAGGCCAAGCGCACGGTCCATATCACGCCCATCCGCCAGCCGGACACGGTCGTGCCGGACGGCAAAGTCGTCTATCTGACCTTTGACGACGGCCCCAGCAAGTACACTTCCGAGCTGCTGGACGTTCTGGCGAAGTACAACGTCAAGGCGACCTTTTTCATCGTAAACATCGGCTACACCGATCTGATCTCCCGCGAGCTGAACGAGGGTCACAGCGTCGGCATCCACAGCGCAACGCACCAGTATTCGACCATCTACGCCAGCGAGGAGGCCTATTTTGCCGATCTTCAGAAGGTGCAGGATGCAATCGTCGCGCTGAGCGGCAAGGAAACGACACTCGTCCGCTTCCCCGGCGGCAGCTCGAACACCGTCAGCCGCTTCAACCCCGGCATCATGACGCGCCTGACGCAGGCGCTGACCGACATGGGCTACCAGTATTTCGACTGGAACGTTTCCAGCGGCGACGCCGGCGAAACGACCAGCACCGATCAGGTGTTTGAAAACGTCACCTCCGGAATGCGCAGTCACAATGTGTCCATCGTTTTGCAGCACGACATCAAGGGCTTCAGTGTGGCCGCCGTGGAGCGCATCATCGTCTGGGGACTTGCCAACGGCTACACCTTCCTGCCGCTGGACGCAACCAGTCCCACCGCACACCACGGAGTCAACAATTAAAAAAGCAGCCCGGAATTGGAAAACCAATTCCGGGCAAATTCTATAAAAAAGCGCCGGTGAAAGCAGTGCTTTCACCGGCGTGGTGACCCGTACGGGACTCGAACCCATGTTACCGCCGTGAAAGGGCGGTGTCTTAACCACTTGACCAACGGGCCTGGTAGCGGCAATCTGACTCGAACAGATGACAACACGGGTA
>UQWH01000071.1 GCA_900544705.1 uncultured Eubacteriales bacterium
AGACCATCACGAGACATTCCTCCTTGTTTTTGATTGCCTACCTTTCTGATAGGGATTCAGGCACTAAATCCCTAGTATGTCAATAGGTATTTGAGGAAAGATTCGGATTTCTGAAAAAGCCTGTCAGAGTTGTTCCAGAGGACAGCCTATCAACTTGCTATGGCCCCTGATGCAGCGCAGAGTCCGGCAAAGGAAGGTCACGGATGCTGCGATCGATCGCGAGCTGTTTTAAAAAATTTGTAAATTTTAGATAAAATACTGTACTTTTATAAGTCTTTATGGTAGAATAAGGTACATAGAAATCAAGCTAAGGAGGCGGAGACATGAAGCCGTATCTTGCGCATAGAACGGACGAGAGTTCCCAGCTGCTTGCGGATCATCTGAATTCGGCTGCAAAAATGGCCGCCGACTTTGCTGCGCCCTTCGGCGCGGCGGACGCGGCGTATTTCTGCGGCCTGATGCACGATATCGGGAAGTATTCCGAGGCTTTCCAGCAGAGAATCCGCGGCAAAGCGATTCAGGTGGATCATTCCACGGCGGGCACGCTGGAGGCGCAGAAGTGCGGCCAGAGCGCGGCGGCATTCTGCATCGCCGGCCATCACCGCGGTCTGCCGGATCGCGGCAGCCGGATGGATTCTGCGCAGAGTACGACCCTCCTTGGCAGACTGAAAAGACGTCCCGGCATCGAAATCGAACCATACGCAGCCTTTCGCGATGAGATCAGCGTGCCCGCCTGCGGTGCGGGGCCTGCGCTGACTTCGCCGGAGGCTGCGTTTTTTTACACGCACATGCTCTATTCCTGCCTCGTGGACGCGGACTGGCTGGATACGGAACGCTTCATGCAGAATGGCACCGTGGACAGAAAATGCGGCGAAGCACTGCCGGTTCTGATGAGGCGGCTGGAGAAGTATGCTGCGAAATGGTGGGATTCCCGCGAAGCGCTGAATCAGCGACGTACGAAGATCCTGCGGCAGCTCATGCAGGCGGGGGAGAAGCCGCAGGGACTTTATACGCTGACAGTCCCCACAGGCGGCGGCAAGACGGTCAGCTCCATGGCCTTTGCCCTCCGTCATGCGCTGCACAACGGTGCGCGGCGCATCATTTATATCATTCCCTACACGAGCATTATTGAGCAGACGCAGGAGATTTTCGAAGATATCTTCGGTGCGGAGAACGTCGTTGCGCACTACGCCAACGTGGAATATCCGGTGGACGAAAGCGGCGACCTGAGCGAGGTGGACCGCCGGCGCTATCTTGCGGCGGAAAACTGGGACGCGCCGATTATCCTGACCACGGCGGTGCAGTTTTTCGAATCGCTGTTCGGCAACCGCCCGGCACGCTGCCGGAAGTTGCATAACATTGCCGGAAGCGTTCTGATCTTCGACGAGGCGCAGATGCTGCCGATCAACGACCTGCGTCCGTGTGTCTGGTCGATCACGGAACTGGTCAGATCCTACGGCTGCACGGCGGTGCTCTGCACAGCGACGCAGCCTTCCCTACGCCCGATCATCGAGGACTACCTGCCGGGCGGCGTGCAGGAACTCTGCCCGGATGTGGCGGAGAATTACGAATTCTTCCGCCGGGTGTCCTATCGCTCAGAGGGGCTGCTCCCGGACGACGAGCTTGCACGGCGGCTGACGGAGGAGCGGGCGGTGCTGTGCGTGGTCAACAGCCGCGCGCAGGCACAGAAGCTCTTTGCGATGCTCCCGCCGGAGGGCGCGTACCATCTATCCACGACCATGACGCCTGCACACCGGCGGCGGGTGCTTGCGATCATCAAAGAGCGCCTGAAAATAGGCGAGGCCTGCCGCGTCATTTCCACCAGCCTGATCGAGGCCGGCGTGGACGTGAATTTCCCCTGCGTGTACCGCGCGGTCGCCGGGCTGGACTCGATCATTCAGGCGGCTGGGCGCTGCAACCGCGAGGGAAAACCGGGAGGTGAGAAGGGAATCGTCCACATTTTCGATACGGAAACGAAACCGCCGCAGGCACTGGAGCAGAATATCGCCGCGGCGCGCTATGTGCTGGAACGTTTCCCGGATCCGTCCATGCCGGAGGCGGTGCAGGCGTACTTTGATTTTCTGCTCTATGCACTGAAAGATAAAAAAGCGCTGGACGCGAAGGAGAGCCTTCCTCTCATTCGCGGGCAAATGGCGTTTGAAACGGTGGCGAAGCGCTTCCGCCTGATCGACAGCGAAACGATCACGGTCTACATCCCGCAGGGGGAAGGAGAACAGCTCGTTGCCCACCTCCGGAAGGACGGGCCGTCGCGCGGTCTGATGCGGCAGCTGGGGCAGTACGCCGTGTCGGTCTATCCGTATACTTACCGACAGATGGAGGAGGCGGGCGCGGTGGAACGGATCTCGGAAAATGCGGCCATCCTGCTGCTGATGTCCAATTATGACGAAAAGACGGGCCTCAGGCTCTCTCCGGAGGGCGGGGAGGCACTGCTGTATTAAAAGAACGAAAGGAGTGGAAAAATGTCCGTAAAAGTGGAAGTTTGGGGGGATTACGCCTGCTTTTCCAGACCGGAGCTGAAAACAGAACGAATGAGCTATGACGTGATGACCCCCTCGGCGGCGCGGGGACTGCTGGAGGCGATCTACTGGCATCCGGGCCTGCGGTGGGTCATAGACAGGATCTACGTGATGCAGCCCATCCGGTTCACCGGGATCCGGCGCAATGAGGTCAAGAGCAAGATTTCTGCGGACAACGTAAGGTCGGCCATGTCCGGCGGAAAGCAGGAGGTGTATCTGTGTACCTCGGAGGACATCCAGCAGCGCGCCGCGACGGTTTTGCAGGATGTCCGGTATGTGATCGAGGCGCATTTTGTCATGACGGATCAAGCGGCGCCGTCGGACAATGCGGGGAAATTCTGCGACATTATGCGCAGACGGCTGGAAAAAGGGCAGTGCTATCATCAGCCCTGCTTCGGCGTGCGGGAGTTCCCGGCACAATTCCGCCTCTGGCCGGGCGGAGAGATCCAGACAACGGGGGAAACCCGTGACATGGGACTGATGCTCTATGATATGGATTACTCTGATCTTCGGAACATCACGCCCATGTTCTTCCGCGCTGCACTGGAAAATGGGGTGCTGAACGTGCCCGCACCGGAAAGTCCGGAGGTGCTGAGATGATTCTACAGGCTTTGACCGCCTATTACGAGGCGCTTCGTGCGCGCGGCGAGATCGGAGAGATCGGCTGGGCGGAAACGCGCGTGCAGTATGCGCTGGAGCTGGACGCGGCAGGACAGTTGCTGCGTATTCTGCCCTTGGAGTCTGCGGACGAAAAGGGAAAAGCGATCATGCGGCATCTGGAGCTTCCGGCGCCGGTGAAGCGCACCTCCGGTGTGAATGCAAATTTCCTCTGGGACAACAGTGCGTATCTGCTCGGCATCGACGGCAAGGGGAAGCCGGAACGCACGAAACAGTGCTTTGCCGCGGCGAAAGAGCTGCATTTGAAGCTGCTGTCCGATTTGGATGACCCGGCAGCACGGGCGATCTGTGCATTTTTCCGGACATGGGAGCCGGAAAACGCCATGGTGCATCCCACCGTCGCGGAGGTGGCGGACAAGCTCCTTGCGGGTGCGAATCTGACCTTCTGGTTTGATGGGCGGCTGGCGAAGGAATCCGCTGCGATCCGCCGGCGCTGGCAGGAGTACTACGACACGCCGCCCGAAGGGGAGAAAATGCGTTGCCTGGTCACGGGGGAGCTCGTTGTGCCGGAGGATGTTCACCCGGCAATCAAGCGTGTCTACGGTGCGCAGTCCTCGGGCGCGGCGCTGGTTTCTTTCAACGGAGATGCCTTCTGCTCCTACGGACGAGTGCAGAATCAGAATGCGCCGGTCGGGCGCTATGCTGCCTTCACCTATACTGCGGCGCTGAACCGCCTGCTTTCGGACAGCAATCACTGCCGCAGAATGGGAGATACGACCGTCGTATTCTGGGCGGAGGATGCCGAGCCGCAGTATCAGGATTTCTTCGGCCTTGCGATCGACGGCGGAAACGTCGTGACGGATGACGACCTGCGCAGTGTGATGAACGCGCTGGCGCAGGGGAGGGACTGCGACTGGAATGCTCTGCCGCTGCATCCGGATAACCGATTCTATGTGCTGGGCCTTGCGCCCAATGCTGCGCGTCTGTCGGTGCGCTTCTTTCTGCAAAACGATTTCGGTGCCTTTGTCCGGCATTTCAAGGAGCATTTTGACCGGCTGGAGATCGTCCGGTGGAAAAATGACAAGGAAACGGAGCTTCCGCTCTGGAAGCTCCTGCGTGAAACCGTCAACCAGAATTCCCGCGACAAAACACCCTCGCCGCAGATGGCGGGCGACGTTCTGCGCTCGATCTTTAGCGGCGGGCGCTATCCCGCGACCCTCTACCAGAGCACCGTGCTGCGGCTCCTTGCTGAACACAATGTCAGCCGTGGAAAAGCTGCGATCATTAAGGCGTATCTTCTGAGAAATTCGAGAAATGAAAAGAACAAGGAGGCTTTGACTGTGGAACTGAACGACCAGACAACCTATCTGCCCTATCTTCTGGGACGGCTGTTCGCCGTGCTGGAGAACATTCAATCCGCCGCCAATCCCGGCATCAATACGACGATCAAGGATAAGTATCTCACCTCCGCCTGCGAAACGCCGTCCGTTGTTTTTCCGACGCTTCTGAAACTGGCGGAGAAGCACCTGCGCAAGATCAACGGCGGTACGAAAGGTGACTGTGAAAAGCAGCTTCGTGAGCTGACCGGCAAGATCACGGAGAGTTTCCCCAAACACCTGAATTTGGACGATCAGGGCATTTTCATGCTCGGCTATTATCATCAGCCACAGGAGCGCTGCGGCAAAAAGAAAAATTGAGGAGGAAGAAAAGATGTTTGAAAACGCCATTAAAAACCGCTATGAATTTGTGATCCTTTACGATGTGGAAAACGGCAACCCCAACGGCGACCCGGACGCGGGCAATATGCCGCGCATCGACCCGGAAACAAACCTCGGCCTCGTCACGGACGTCTGCCTGAAACGCAAGATCCGCAACTATGTGGAAGCGGTCAAGGAAGGGGAGGCGGGCTACCGCATCTATATCAAGGACAATGTCCCGCTCAACCGCTCCGATCTGGAAGCGTATAATAAATTTGGGGTAGATCCCAAGAAGGACAAGCCGAAAAAGGATGAAACGCTAGATGAGAAGATCCGCGACTTCATGTGCAGCGAGTTCTATGACATCCGCACCTTCGGCGCAGTGATGACGACGTTTGTCAAGGAAGCACTGAACTGCGGACAGGTGCGCGGGCCGGTGCAGCTTGGCTTCTCCCGCTCGATCGACCCGGTCATCCCGCAGGAGATCACGATCACCCGTGTGGCGATCGCGACGGAGGATGACGCCAAGAAAAAGAACACGGAAATGGGAAAAAAGTACATCATTCCCTATGGCCTCTATCGCTGCGAGGGCTACATTTCGGCCAATCTCGCACGAAAGACCACCGGCTTCTCCGAGGAGGATTTACAGCTTCTCTGGCAGGCGATCCTGAATATGTTCGAAATGGATCATTCTGCGGCGCGCGGTAATATGGCGGTGCGCGAGCTGATCGTGTTCAAGCATGATTCCGAATTCGGCAATGCGCCTGCATGGAAGCTCTTTGACTGCGTCAAGGTCCACCGCCGGGAAGGGGTCGAGGTCGCGCGCGCCTATACCGACTACGAGGTAGAGGTGAACGAAGCGGCAGTTCCGGAGGGCGTCACGGTGCAGCGTATGGGGTAACGGAATACTGCGAGGAGGACTTCTTGCAGCTCTCCGGCCTACAGCATTTCCTGTTCTGCCGCCGCCAGTGGGCGCTGATCCATGTGGAAGCGCAGTGGCAGGAGAATTTCTGGACGACGGACGGCACAATTCTGCACGAAAGAACGCACAACGAGGCGCTGCACGAAAAGCGGGGCGATCTTGTGACCGTCCGCGGTGTGCGGGTCTTTTCGCGGAGGCTCGGCGTGTCCGGTCAGTGCGATGTGCTGGAGCTTCGCCGTGATGAAGCGGGCGTTCCGCTGCCAGGCCGTGAGGGCAAGTGGCTTGCCTACCCGGTCGAGTACAAGCGCGGCGAGCCCAAGGAGGATAACTGCGATGCGGCGCAGCTTTGCGGGCAGGCGATGTGTCTGGAAGAAATGCTCTGCTGCGAGATTCCGGAAGGCGCCCTTTTCTACGGAGAAACGCGGCGGCGCGAGCGTGTCCGCTTTACACCGGAGCTGCGCGAGGAGGTGCGAAGCGCGCTCGCGCAGATGCACGAGCTCTACCGGCGCGGCAGAACCCCGCAGGTCAGGCGGAGCAAACGCTGCAATGCCTGCTCCCTCCGGGAGCTGTGCCTGCCGGAGCTCGGCAGAACGCCGACGGTCGCGGACTACCTCGCTGAGCACATGGGGGATATGCCATGAAAAAACTGCTCAACACACTGTTTGTTCTGACGGAGGACAGTTATCTCACACTCGATGGTGAGAATGTGGTGATCCGGCGCGGTGATGCGGAAGCGGGGCGCTTTCCTCTGCATACACTGGAGGGCATCAGCACCTTTGCCTATCCGGGTGCGAGCCCGGCGCTGATGGGCGCCTGCGCCCGCCGCGGCGTGCAGCTCAGCTTTTTCACGCCCAACGGGAGATTTTTAGCCAGAGTGTGCGGCGAGTCCAACGGGAATGTCCTTTTGCGCCGTACGCAGTATCGCGTCGCCGATGAGGCGGAGCAGTATTGTAAAATTGCTTCCAATATGATATTCGGGAAGCTCTACAATGCAAGGTGGTGCATCGGCCGCACCCTGCGGGATCATGCGCTCCGGGTCGATGCCGATCGCCTGACGGCAGCCTGTGGAACGCTGCGCGCCGCCATGGAGTCTGCGTTGAAAGCACAAGACCCGGAACGTCTGCGCGGGATAGAGGGCGATGCTGCTGCGGCGTATTTCGCCGTGTTTGATGAAATGATTCTGGGAGATCGGGAAATCTTCTGCTTCCGCGGCAGAAGCCGAAGACCTCCGTTGGACCCGGTCAACGCGCTGCTTTCCTTCGCCTACGCGCTGCTGAGCAATGACTGCGCCGCAGCGCTCGGGGGTGTTGGACTGGATTCCTATGTCGGCTTTCTGCACCGCGACCGGCCGGGGCGTGCTTCTCTCGCATTGGATTTGATGGAAGAACTGCGGCCGAGCCTGGCCGACCGCTTTGTGCTGACCTGCATTAACAATCGCGTGGTCGGTCGGCGGGATTTTCAGCAGGAGGACAGCGGGGCGGTCATTCTGACGGATGACGGCCGCCGGCGCTTCATTCAGGCGTGGCAGGCGCGCAAGCGCGAAACGATTACGCATCCTTATCTCAAGGAAAAGGTGCAGTGGGGCTTGGTGCCGCATGTGCAGGCGTTGCTCCTCGCCAGATGCCTGCGCGGCGATCTGGACGGTTATCCGCCGTTTTTATGGAAGTAGGTGCGGTATGCTTGTACTGATCAGCTACGATGTCAGCACACAGGATGCCGCGGGACGACGGAGACTGCGGTTGATTGCGAAGCAGTGCGTCAATTATGGGCAGCGCGTGCAGAACAGCGTGTTTGAGTGCCTGCTCGACGCGGCGCAGCTTCGCGCGCTGCAGGCAAAGCTCTGCGGCATCATGGACAAGGAAAAGGACAGTCTGCGGTTCTATAATCTCGGAGACCGCTATCAGACGCGAATTGAACACTTTGGCGCAAAGCCGGGATATGACCCCTCGGAAACCCTGATTCTCTAGTGCGAAAGGGAAGCAAGCAGGGTTCGCGCTTTGCTTCGCACCGGATTTTGCAATTTTATGGGGCGGATGTGTGCTCCATAAAATTGTCCGGCCGGTGAAAATCCGGTAAAAACAATAAACTATTGTCACTTTTGCGCAAAATTGCAGGCGAAGAATTGTGCAATTTTGCTGTCGCTCCCCACACGGGGAGCGTGGATTGAAATTGCATCCCGCTTCGCACCGTGGACAACTGGTGCACGTCGCTCCCCACACGGGGAGCGTGGATTGAAATCTATGTCGAGTGCGAAAAATGCCACATGAAAAGCAGTCGCTCCCCACACGGGGAGCGTGGATTGAAATGCGTCCGGCTGCCGTCTCACCTGCCGCAGCAGGGTCGCTCCCCACACGGGGAGCGTGGATTGAAATTGTAAAGCTCGTTCATAATTCCCGGAATAACTGGTCGCTCCCCACACGGGGAGCGTGGATTGAAATATGAAGGAACAAAAATACAGGAGGAGTGAAAAAGTCGCTCCCCACACGGGGAGCGTGGATTGAAATAGAGAGCGCTGGACACCTACGGCTCTGCTTTGCAGTCGCTCCCCACACGGGGAGCGTGGATTGAAATGATGCTGTCGCTGGTCTGCTTGATCAGCGACGCGGTCGCTCCCCACACGGGGAGCGTGGATTGAAATGCGGATAGAGGCGGTTGTGGGTTGAGCGGCTGGAGTCGCTCCCCACACGGGGAGCGTGGATTGAAATCGGAGAGCTTCTATGCGCAAATCCCGAACGCGAGTCGCTCCCCACACGGGGAGCGTGGATTGAAATATGGAGAGAAGGAAGCCGGAACAAGCAGGGAGAACCCATTTCTTAAACAAGTATATGTGCTGCTTGGTGGATATGCCGAGGAAAACTATGTAGTTCCGGTGCAGCTTGAAGTGAAGGAAATGGAGGATCAAAGTGAAAACCGGCTGTATCTGTCGGTTGTGCTTACAAAAATAGCACCTGAGGTCTTGGAAAAGGCCCTTTCCGGGAAACCCGGAAGTATACCTCGTCTGTTCTCAGATGCTAAAACAAGTATAGCAGACATTTTCAGAAACGTCAATAGGTCGCTCCCCACATGGGGAGCGTGGATTGAAATAGAGGTGGAGAGCCGGGAACCCTCGGCGGAGGTTTCTGCCGCTACCCGCCGGACGCAGGACAGCGACGGGAACGAAAAAACCGCCCGAGAGGGCGGCACAAAGGCGAGCATTGATCAATATAGCTATCAGGGAAAGTCCATGACAGAGAACTCGGAGATCTATTCCTATGATTTCCTGACGCATCA
>UQWH01000072.1 GCA_900544705.1 uncultured Eubacteriales bacterium
ATTTTGTAGGCAGCTTGTCAAAAAAGTCCAAAAGGACTTTTTTGACAAGCTGAAGCCGTGGATTCCGATTGGAATCCACGGCTCATTTGAATCAAAGGGAAAAATCTGCGGTATCGTATTCGGAAAAATCCTTCGCCTTCCGGCGCACCGGCACGCGCTTGAGCGGCTCGTATTTGAACTTGCGGCAGTGCGAGCCGGCGTCGACAACGCCCTTCTTGGCGCACAGGCAGGATTCGCCGTCGAGCTTCGCGGAATGGACGCAGTAGGAGCAGAATTTTTCTATCTTTCTTCGGAACAGCATGGCGGTTTCCTCGTTTCAGACGATTTTTAACTATTATATAATACCGCGGCGCGGATTTCCAGTCCTCTTTTTCCGAAGTGCGGGAAAAAGTGCGCAGAGCGCGGAAAATCCGGCGGCAATGCAGATGGCAGCGGCGTTTGGATGCAGATACACCGCGGCAAACAGAAGGGAAAGAAGAGCGTGCAGGGCTTTTTCCGTCAGATAACCGTGCGGGTGCAGACCGGTGGGGCCCCAGAGACTCGCCGCCTGAAAATGCACGCAGATGCCGCCCCAACCCAGAAGAAATGCACAGGCAAGAAAACGAACCTCCCACGGACCGGAAAGCTGCAAAATTCCGCTGGTCAGCTCAAGAATCCCGCTGAGCAGCCCCTTCGCGGCGGGAAAGCCGGAAAGAATATTCCACAGCCCGACGCGATCTGCAAGGGAATTCAGAACGGAAAAGAAGATCACAAGCCCACTGATTTGCAGCAGTGCCGCGCAGGAGCCGCCGACCGCCTCCGGAAAGGCACGGGAAAGGGGCACCGGCGTGGGAGCCGCCCGTCTTGCAGCAACCGGCGGCGGGGCGGGCGCGGCGAGCAGAATTCCGGCGCAGAGCGCAGCCAGCACATGGATGCAGTAGAGCGCAAGACCGGCGCGCGTGCTTCCAAGAACGATACCGCCCGCAACGCCGAGAAAGAAGGCCGGGCCGGAATTGTTGCAGAAGCAAAGGGCGCGCTGCGCGCTCTGCTTTGTGATCTTTCCACCCTGATAGAGAGAAACCAGTGTGGCGGCGCCGACCGGATAGCCGCCGAGAAAGCTCGCCAGCAATGCGGGCAGACAGCCGCCCTCCACGCCGAAAAGATCACGCATCGGCCGGTCGGAAAGTGCGGCCAGTTTTCCGAAGGAGGCACGCGAGATCACCATCCGCGAAAGAACGAAATAGGGGAAAAGCGCCGGGATGAGCGCCGCGCCGCAGGTGCGCAGACCCTGCACCGCGCCCGCTGCGGCGGCGTCGGGGAAGCAGAGCAGCCCCGCGGCCAGAAGAAGAATTCCGAGCCAGAAGATTCCGTTTTTCAGACGCACAGCGACCACCTCGGTGGAATATATGCACTTTGGGGAAAGAATGTTCCGCTACGGCATAGAATGTTTGCGGGAGGGTGATGAAAATGAAACGGCAAATCAGGGAAGAACTCGGAGAAAAGCTCTCCATCCCGCCTGAGGTGATGGGCAGCCTGCCGCTGACGCAGGTCCACGGACGGAGAAATGTCAGCATTGAAAACCACGGCGGGATCCTCGCCTATACGGACACCTGCGTCCGCGTGGCGGTGCGCGGCGGCGCGGTCAGCGTGCAGGGAACCGGCCTGGCCATCGTCCGGATGACGCGGCGCAGCGTGGAGATTCGCGGGAATATCTGCGCGCTCGCGCTGGAATGAGGTGCGCGGTATGTACCGGCTGATCCGATATTTCAGGGGCTACGTGCGCCTGCGCATCATGGGCGCTTCGCCGGAGCGGTGCATCAATCTTCTCTCGGAGAAAAATCTGCGCTTCTGGGGGCTGTGCCGCGAGGATGCGCTGCATTATACGTTTTATGCCTACGAAAAGGACCTTGCGGCAATCCGCCGGTGCGCGATGCGCGCCTTTGCCGATGCGCAGGTTCTGCGCACATACGGCCTGCGCCAGCGCTACGGCGGCCTGCGGAAGCGGCCGGTGCTGGTGTTTGGACTGCTGCTTGCGCTGTTTGCAACCTTCTTTTTTCAGAAATTTGTCTGGGTCGTGGACGTGCAGGGGACACAAACACTGCATAAGGAAGAAGTCCTGCGCGCGCTGGAGGAGGAGGGCATCCGCTTCGGCACGTGGAGCGCAGACATCGACTCCGAACTCACGAAGCACCGGATGCTCAACCGCCTGCCGAAGCTCTCGTGGCTGGCAGCCAACCGCAGCGGGGGCGTGCTGCACGTGCTGGTGACGGAGCGCAGCACGCCGAAATCCGAACAGCCGCCCTACCGCGTGGCAAACGTCGTCGCCGCGCGCGACGGTGTTCTGACGGAAATTTCCGTTCTGGAGGGAATGAAGCTGTGCAAGGTGGGACAGACGGTCACGGCCGGGCAGCTTTTGGTTTCCGGTTATGAGGACTATGGCCTGCGGGTGCGCGCTGTCTGCGCCAATGCGGAAATTTACGCCCGTACGTGGCACGCGGGGACGGCCGTAACGCCGGATACGGCTTACATTAAGCACTACACCGGGCGCGAATGGACGCAGAAAACGCTGATCGTCGGAAGAAAAAGAATAAATTTATCAGGAAACAGTGGAATTCCGGTGACCGATTGTGATAAAATGATAAACGAGAAACGATTGCCTCTGCCGGGCGGATATGAGCTGCCGCTCCGGCTGGAAACGGCAACCTACCGGGAATACCGCCTGACGGCGCGTGAAACCGGCCGTGCGGAGGCGGAATCCTTACTGCGCGCGGCGTGGCGGCGGGTGACGAAGCAGGCCATGGCCGTGGGGGAGATCCAGCAGACGACGGATTCCGTCCTGCACGCGGACGGCCTGTATATCCTGCACGCGGAGAGCGCCTGTCGCGAGATGATCGCGCGGCTCGTCCCGGCGGAGGAACTCTACAAAGGAGAAAATCAATGAACGAAAGAAGCATCAATGCCGAACGCATCGAGCAGATCATCAATGTGTTCGGTTCCTTCGATGAAAATATCAAGCGCATCGAGCAGACCTACGGCGTGAAGATCACCAACCGTGGCACGGAGCTGAAGCTCTCCGGCGAGGACGAGGAGGCCGTGGATAAGGGCGCGCGCGCCATTGAGGGACTGCTGACCCTCGCCGCAAAAGGAGAGGTCATAGACGAGCAGAAGGTCCGCTACCTGATCGACCTTGTGTCCAGCGGGAATGACGATAAGATCTCCGAGATGGCCAAGGACGTCGTTTGCATCACCGCCAAGGGCCGGCCGGTCAAGGCCAAGACCCTCGGACAGCAGCGCTATATGAAGGCGATCCGGAAAAACACCATCACGATCGGCGTCGGCCCTGCCGGCACCGGCAAGACCTATCTTGCCGTCGCCGCCGCAGTCGCGGCCTTCCGCGAAAAGACGGTCAACCGCATCATCCTGACGCGCCCGGCGGTGGAAGCGGGGGAGAGGCTGGGCTTCCTGCCCGGCGATCTGCAAAATAAGGTAGATCCTTATCTGCGTCCGTTGTACGACGCGCTTTATGATATGCTGGGTGCGGAAACCTATCAGAAGTATCTTGAACGCGGGAATATCGAGGTCGCGCCGCTTGCCTATATGCGCGGCCGCACGCTCGACGACAGCTTTATCATCCTCGACGAGGCACAGAACACCACGCGCGAGCAGATGAAGATGTTCCTGACCCGTCTGGGCTTCGGCTCCAAGATCGTCATCACGGGCGACGTGACCCAGATCGACCTGCCGGGCGACAAGGTCAGCGGTCTGAAGGACGCGGTGCGGATTTTGGAAAACATCCCGGACATTGCGATCTGCCGTTTGACGGCCAGCGATGTCGTGCGCCATGCGCTGGTGCAGCGCATCATCGCGGCCTATGAAACGGGAGAGAAAAAGCAGCTGCCTGCGCAGAAAAAAGTTTACAGAAAGAAGTACGAGAAATGAAGCATCAGATCATCGTGCGCTATACCAACCGCAGAGATAAAAATCCGGCCCTGACGGTGCATCTGCACCGTTGCATCACGGCGGCGCTGGCCGCGGAGGGCGTGAACGTTCCCTGCGAGATCAACGTCCTTGTGACGGACGACGAGGGCATCCGCGCGATCAACAACGCAACGCGCAATATCGACAGCGCGACGGATGTGCTGTCCTTCCCGATGTTCCAGTTCACGCCCGGCGCCTTCCCGGAGGACGTCAGCGAGGACATCGACCCCCAGACCGGCCTGCTGCCGCTGGGGGATATGGCGATCTCTCTGGAGCGTGCCAGAGATCAGGCAAAGCGCTTCGGCAATACGACGCGCCGTGAGATCGGCTATCTGACCATCCACTCCATCCTGCATCTGCTCGGCTATGACCACATGGACGAGGGCGAGCAGAAGCGCCAGATGCGCACGCGTGAGGAGATCATCGCAGCGGAGCTGGGCCTGCAAAGATGAATGTGGAATTCCGCCGTGCGGCGGCTTCTGATGCCCGCACACTGACCGAAACCCGCCGGAAGGTCTGGGCGACGACCTACCGCGGCATTTACCCCGACGAAATGATCGACCAATATGATTATGCGCGCCATTCCGCACGGGACGTGCAGCGTATTTCCAATCCGGAAAATGATGTTTTCCTTGCGTGGGACGGGGAACAGTGCGTCGGCTACTTTTACTATGGCCCCTGCGGCTACGGGACCTATCGGGACTTCGACCTCTGCCTGAACTCCCTCTATTTTCTGCCGGAGTACCGGCGCATGGGGCTGGGCAGCCGGGTGTTTGCACAGCTGCGGCAGGTATGCCGCGAACGCGGCCTTACCAAGTTTTTCTGCGGATGTAGCTGTCATAATCTCCCGGCGCAGGCATTTTACCGCAAAATGGGCGGCATCGTGGGCGAGGTCCACGACGGACACGCGGACAAGGCGGAGGACATCCTGTATTTTGAGTTTTACTTAGGAGAAAACGTATGAAAACGAAATCAGCCATGATCACCATCGCTGGGCGGCCGAATGTGGGAAAATCCACCCTCATCAACCGTCTGGTGGGCGAGAAGATCGCCATTGTTTCCAATAAGCCTCAGACCACGCGCAACCGCATCTGCGGCATCGTGACGAGGGGCGACACCCAGCTCGTGTTCATCGACACGCCGGGCTTCCATAAGCCGCGCACCCGGCTGGGCGACTACATGGTCGACGTCGTCAAGGAGTCCGTCGCGGACGTGGATGTCGTGCTGCTCCTTGTCGACCCCATTGCCAATGTCGGCGTGCAGGAGGAGGCGCTCATCGCACAGATCGCCGCCACCGGCGCGCCCGCGATTCTCGTCATCAACAAGATCGACACCGTGGAAAAGGAGAGCCTGCTTGCCGTGATGGCAGCCTATGCACAGAAGTTCAATTTCGATGCGGTCATTCCCATTTCCGCAAAGTATAAGGAGGGCATAGACGAGCTGCTGGCCGAGTGCGAGAAGTACGCGGCGGAAAGCCCCTTCTATTTCCCGGAGGACGCCGTTTCCGACCAACCGGAGCGTCAGGTGATCGCGGAGATCATCCGCGAAAAGCTCCTGTGGAATCTGGAACGCGAAATTCCGCACGGCACGGCCGTGGAGATCACAAAATTTTCCGAGCGCGACAACGGCGTCGTGGACGTGGATGCGACCATTTATTGCGAAAAGGCGAGCCACAAGGGGATCATCATCGGCAAAAACGGTGCGATGCTCAAGAAGATCAGCACTGCCGCCCGCGAGGACTGTGAGCGCTTTATGGGTACGAAGGTATATTTGCAGACCTGGGTCAAGGTCAAGGAGAACTGGCGCGACAGCCAGCACATGATCCGCAATTTCGGATACGAATAACTTTCCAGTCATAGCTTTTCCGATTTGGGCAAATCCTAAGGCCAGAAACGTCAGGAGGTTCGCCCGATGGATGCTGTATTTTTCTGGACGCTGTTTCTGGAAACCGGTGCGCCGGAGGCGTACCTGCTTTACAAGCGAAATTCTCAGTAGCCGCGCCCGCGGCCTACATAGGAGCGCATATGTACCTCAAAACCGACGGCATCGTCCTGCGTGAAACCGAATATAAGGACAACGACAAGCTGCTGACCATTCTGACGCGCGAAAACGGACAAGTCACGGCCAAGGCCCGTGGGGTCAAGAGCCGGACGAGCAAACTGCGCGCGGGCTGTCAGCTGCTGACCTTCTCTGAATTCACTTTGCTTGACTATCAGGGACGCTACCTTGTTACGGAAGCGGTGCCGAAGGAGATGTTTCCTCGGCTGCGCGAGGACGTGGAGCTTTTGTCCCTTGCGTCTTACTTTGCACAGGTGACGGAGGCGATCTCACAGGAGGACGCGCCGGACCCGGAGCTTCTGTCGCTGCTTCTGAACAGCCTGTATGTGCTTGGCAGGGAATCCCGGCCGCAGATCCTGGTCAAGGCCGTGTTCGAGCTCAGGGCGATGTGCCTTGCGGGCTATCTGCCCGATCTTTCCGGCTGCGCCGTCTGCGGGCGCGAGGATGCCGACCGCTTTAACCTGACGCAGGGCGTGCTGCAATGCGCCTCCTGCGGCGGAGAACATACGGAGGGTATCCGTATGCCGGTTTCCGCCGCAACACTGGCCGCAATGCGCTACATCGTTTCCGTGTCGATCAAAAACCTCTTCGCCTTCCGGCTGGCGGACGCCGCCGTGGAGGAGCTGAGCGGCATCACGGAAAGCTACCTGTGCACCAAGCTGGAGCGCGGCTTTTACACACTGGACTTTTACAAGTCCCTTTTCTTGAAAACGGAGTTATACAAATGACAGAACTTTATGAGAAATCCATGAAAAAGCTGGAGCTGGACGCCGTCCTCGACCGTCTGGCCGGCTGCGCCACGAGTGAAGAGGCGAAGGACCGCTGCCGTGCACTCCGGCCGCTTTCGGATGCGGAGGAAATTCGAAGGCTGCTCAAGCAGACCACTGCGGCCTGCGGGATGATCACGCTCAAGGGTGCGCCGGGCTTTCAGGATGTCCGGGAGGTTGCGTCCTCTCTGGAGCGCGCCGACCGCGGCGGCTGCCTGACACCCGTGGAGCTGCTGCGCATCGCGGGTGTTCTGCGCTGCATCCGCAGTGTCAAGGCCTACTATAACAGCGACAGCAATCAGAGCGTGCTGGACGTGTATTTTCAGGAGCTTTCGCCCAATCGCTATCTGGAAGAAAAAATTACAAATTCCATTCTCTCCGAGGAGGAGATCGCGGATGCCGCAAGCAGTGAGCTGGCCGACATCCGCCGTCATATGCGCATTCAGAGCGCGAAGGTCAAGGAATCCCTGCAAAAGATCATTTCCTCGCCCTCGTATGCCAAATACCTGCGCGATCCCATCATCACCCTGCGCGGCGACCGTTATGTCGTGCCGGTCAAGAGTGAATACAAATCCGAAATTCCCGGCCTGATCCACGACGTTTCCTCCACGGGCAGCACGTTTTTCATTGAGCCGATGTCGGCGGTCAATGCCAACAACGCCCTGCGCGAGCTGCTCATCCGGGAGAAAAAGGAGATCGAGCGGATCTTGGCTGAGCTTTCCGCAGAGGCTGCGTCCTTCCGTGAGAGCATCTGCCACAGCTATGAGATGCTCATCACGCTGGATGTGATCTTTGCCAAGGCAAAGTACTCCCTGCGCATCGACGGCATGGCGCCGGAAATCCGCGAGAATGCGTCCATCGAGCTGATGCGCGCGCGCCACCCGCTGATCGACAAGAAAACGGTCGTGCCCATCACCGTGCGTCTGGGAACGGATTTTGACACCCTCATCATCACCGGCCCGAATACCGGCGGCAAGACCGTCACGCTGAAAACGCTGGGCCTTCTGACCCTGATGGCGGAATGCGGCCTGCACATTCCGGCTGACCACGGCAGTGCGATCTCCGTGTTCGAGCGTGTGCTGGCGGACATCGGCGATGAGCAGTCCATCGAGCAGTCGCTCTCCACCTTCTCTGCACATATGAAAAATATCGTGCAGATCGTGGGGGAGTGCGACGCAAGCACGCTGGTGCTGTTTGACGAGCTGGGCGCTGGTACGGACCCCGCCGAGGGCGCGGCGCTGGCGACGGCGCTGATCGAATTCTGCCGCGGATGCGGCAGCCGTGTCGCTGCGACGACGCATTACGCGGAGCTCAAGCTCTATGCCATGCGCACCGACGGCGTGATGAACGCCTCCTGCGAATTCGACGTGGAAACGCTCCGCCCGACCTACCGCCTGCTGATCGGAATTCCGGGCAAGTCCAACGCCTTTGCGATCTCCAAGCGGCTGGGACTTTCGGAGCATATCATTGAAAAGGCGAGAAGTCTGGTCAATGAAAATGACCGGAACTTCGAGGACGTTCTCAACCAGCTGGAGCAGCAGCGCCAGCAGATGGAAAACGCCAAGCGGGAGGCCGAGCGCCTGCGTCTGGAAACCGAGCAGATGAAGGAGAAATCCGAGGCGTACTATGACGAGATCAAACGCGAGCGCGAGAAGGCCGTGCGCAGTGCGCGCGCCGAGGCGCAGCGCATCATCGACGACGCCCGCCGTACCTCCAACGAGGTGGCGGAGGAACTCAAGCAGCTTCGCAAGCAGATGAAAGACGGCGCGGACGTGCAGGGCAGCAACGCCAAGCAGGCCGAGCTTCGCCGCAGACTGAACGAAGCGGAGGACGCGCTCTCCGACCGCGAAAAGCCGCAGGCGCGCCCGGAGCCGACCCGTGCGATCAAGGTGGGCGACACCGTGGAGCTGTTGCGTTTCGGCACGAAGGCGCAGGTGCTCTCCATCTTAAAAGACGGTTCCTACGAACTGCAAGCCGGCATTATGAAGGTCAATGCGCGCCCGGACGAGGTCTATCTGGTCGAGGAAACCAGGCAGC
>UQWH01000073.1 GCA_900544705.1 uncultured Eubacteriales bacterium
GTCAGGAAGCTGCGGCAGCCCATGCAGGTGTAGCAGTGGCCCTCGCCGTTCTTGTCCACCTTCAGTTCCAGCATCTTCTTCTCGGAGATGTAGTCCGGCACCATGCGGCGGGCGGTACATTCGGCAGCCAGACGGGTCAGATAGTAATATTCGGAATCCTCGTGGATGTTGTCCTCCTCCAGCACATAGATGAGCTTGGGGAAGGCCGGGGTGATCCAGACACCCTTCTCGTTCTTGACGCCCTCGTAGCGCTGACGCAGCGTTTCCTCAATGATGATGGCAAGGTCCTTCTTCTCCTGCGGATTGCGCGCCTCATCCAGATACATAAAGACCGTGATGAACGGTGCCTGGCCGTTCGTGGTCATGAGCGTGACGACCTGATACTGGATGGTCTGCACGCCGCGCTTGATCTCCTCGCGCAGGCGCTCCTCGACGATGTGGGAGATCTGCTCCTCGGTCGCGTCGGTGTTCAGCTCCTTGACCTCGCGCTCCACGCTCTGGCGGATGCGCTTGCGGCTGACGTCCACGAAGGGCGCCAGATGCGTCAGGGAGATGGACTGGCCGCCGTACTGGTTGGAGGCGATCTGCGCAATGATCTGTGTGGCGATATTGCAGGCAGTGGAGAAGGAATGGGGCTTTTCGATCAGCGTACCGGAGATGACGGTGCCGTTTTGCAGCATATCCTCCAGATTGACCAGATCGCAGTTGTGCATATGCTGGGCGAAATAGTCCGCATCATGGAAATGGATGATGCCGGCTTCGTGCGCCTCGACGATGTCCTGCGGCAGCAGAATACGGCGGGTGATGTCCTTGGAAACCTCGCCTGCCATGTAGTCGCGCTGCACGGCGTTGACGGTGGGATTCTTGTTGGCGTTTTCCTGCTTGACCTCCTCGTTGTTCGACTCAATCAGGCTGAGGATGCGGTCGTCCGTGGTGTTGGACTTGCGCACGAGGGAGCGGGTGTAGCGGTAGGTGATGTAGCGCTTGGCGACTTCAAACGCGCCGTGCGCCATGATCTGATCCTCGACGAGATCCTGAATCTCCTCGACGGACAGACTGCGGTTCATCTCCTGGCACTGGATCTCCACACTCTGCGCGATGCGCTTGATCTGCAGGGGAGTCATGCGTTCGCTTTCCTCTGCAACGTCGTTTGCCTTGCTGATGGCAGTTTCAATTTTTTTGATATCAAACACGGCCTCTGCGCCGTTTCTCTTGATGATTTTCATCTTTTTCCTCCTGATAAAGCTCATACCGTCAATTGCGTTCAGGAGATATTATACTATATCTTGTGGTAATTTCAAGAGGGGAGCACAAGATTTTCTGATATTTTTCCTGCGGCGCTTTGCGTTACTTTTTCCGGCGCGGGGCTTTCCTTTCCCGCCGAACTGCGGTATAATACACATATATAAGACACAAAAAACGGAGAACTTTGCATGAAACGAATCGCCACGGTACAAGATCTTTCCTGCGTCGGCAAGTGCTCGCTGAGCATTGCGCTTCCCGTGCTTTCCGCCATGGGGGTGGAGTGCTGCGTGATACCGACGGCCGTCCTGTCCGCGCACACCGCGTTTGACGGTTTCGTGAGCCGCGACCTGACCGATCTCCTCGCGCCTGTCAGTGCGCACTGGCAGCAGCTCGGCCTGACCTTCGACGCACTCTATACCGGCTATCTGGCCTCGCCTGCACAGGTGGATTTTGTGGAAGCCTTTTTCGACCGCTTCGGCGGAGAACATACGCTCCGCTTCGTCGATCCCGTGATGGCCGATCAGGGCCGGCTCTACGCCGGGTTTGACGACGGCTTCCCGGAGAAGATGCGGCGGCTCTGCGCCCGCGCGGACATCATCACGCCCAACATCACCGAGGCCTGCCTGCTGACGGGAACGCTTTATCGCGAGCAGCACGACGAAGACTATGTGCGCGCGCTTCTGGAAAAGCTCCTTGCCTTCGGGCCGCGCACTGTGATCCTCACGGGCGTGCGCCCGGCGGACGGGCGGATGGGCGTGGCCACCATGGACGCAAGCGGCGAAATGAGCGTTCACCTGACGGAGTACATCCCCGCCGTGTTCCACGGCACGGGCGACCTCTTTGCCAGTGTCTGCGTGGGTTATCTGACGCTCGGACGCAGCGCCGCGGAGGCCATCCGGCGCGCATCGGAGTATGTGGTCCGGACGCTCCGCGTCACCGCACAGAACCCGGACGCCCGCTGGTACGGCGTGGATTTTGAAACGACCCTGCCCCTGCTGTGGGAAAAGGAGGAAGCATGAATTATCTGCAAAGAAGAAAACGTCGGCTGCCGCTGCTGCTCTCATTCTGTATTCCCTTTTGCGTTACACTGCTGGTTTTCCTCATCGGCGGGCTGTGGCCGATCGGGGACAAGCAGGTGCTGGCGCATGACGGCTGGCATCAGTATTATCCTTTCTTTGCCGATTTCCGGGAAAAGCTCCTGTCCGGCGGTTCTCTGCAATATACTTGGGATGTCGGCATGGGCGTGGGTTATCTGTCGCTGTACGCCTACTATCTGGCCTGCCCGCTGAATTTTTTGTGCGTGCTGGTGCCGGCGTCTCTGCTGCGGGAGTATTTTGCCCTGCTGACCATCCTGAAAATCGCGTTGGCCGGGCTGTTTTTCGCGTGGTATCTGCGGCTGGTGTTCCGCCGAAATGATTGGACACTGCCGTTTTTCAGCCTGCTGTATGCCTTTTCCTCATTCATGGCGGGGTATTATTGGAATCTTATGTGGCTGGACGTGCTGGCGATCTTCCCGCTTCTGGTGGCGGGAACGGTGTGCCTCCTGCGCGACGGCAGGTTCCGTCTGTACACGGTCACGCTGGCACTGAGCCTGTGGTGCAACTATTATCTGAGCTTTTTCTGCTGCATCTTCGTCGCGCTGGCCTTTTTCGGCTACTGCATCTGCCGGCCGAACGGCGTGCGGGGCTTTTTCCGGCGGCTGGCGCGCATCAGCCTGTGCACGCTTCTGTCTGTCGGCGCGGCGGCGGTGCTGCTGCTTCCCACGCTGTACGGCCTGAAAAATACCTATTCGGCGGCGAGTGAATTCCCCAAGCTCCTTGCGCTGAACATTGCGAAAAACGCCTCCGGGACCGTCACGGACGGCGTCTGGCAGACGGTAAAAACGCAGACGCTTCCGGGCTTCCTCTTCGCGGCGCGGCAGGTGCTGTCGGGCCTGCTGATCGGCTTTGCGCCGACGAAGATGGAGGGCCTGCCGAACGTGTTCTGCGGCTTCTGCACGGTGGTGCTTGCAGTCTGGTTTTTGTGCTGCAAGCGCATCCCCCTGCGGGAAAAGCTCGTGAGTGTGGCGCTGCTGCTGTTCTTCCTGTGCAGCTTTATCTTCCGGGTGCTGGACTACGTCTGGCACGGCTTCCATTTCCCCAATATGCTGCCGTATCGCTTCAGCTTCCTGTTCAGCTTCGTGCTGATCACCATGGCCTTCCGCGGCTATACGCAGCTTCGCAGCTTCCGGCTGCGGCACCTGTTTATCATTGTCCCCGTGTGCCTTGCCCTGATCGCCTGCGGCTGGGGGATAGAGAACGGTACCGTGCGGATGGTCCTGAGCCTGTGCAGCCTGCTGGTCTGCTGCGCGGCGCTGATCGTCTACACGCCCTTCCGTCCGCGCCGGACGGTGACGGCCGTGGTGCTGGTATGCCTGTTTTCCGCGGAGTCCGTCGCCTGCTTTGCCATGGGCGTGGCGAAGGTCGGCCTGACCACGCGCTCGTCCTATCCCAAGGAGAGCGAGGACGTGCAGACCGTGCTGGAGGAGATGCAGGCGCGCGAGGAAGGCGAACTCTTCTGGCGCACGGAGATGACGACCACGCAGACGCTCAATGACGGCGCGCTGAACGGCTACCACGGCGTGACGATCTTCAATTCCTCCGCCAATGTGCGCTTCAACCGCTTCTCCCGATCGCTGGGTCTTGCTTCATGGCCGGCCAGCAACCGCTATGCCTACTATGAAAGCACGCCCTTTTCCAACCTGATGTGCGGCATAAAGTACCTGATCGACCGCGACGGCAAGCAGCTCGACCGCAGCGTCAACACGCTGGCGGCGGCTTCCGGCGACGTGCTCCTGCTGGAGAATACCTCCTATATCTCCCTTGGCTTTGTGACGAATTCCAAATTAAGCGAATTCGTCACGAAGGACAGCGTTTATAACCCCATCCGCGAGCAGGAGGAGATGTTCCGCCTTGCAACGGGACTGCAAACATCGCTCTATACGCACCTGCAGCACTCCGAGCTGGAGGCACCGGAGGGCTGCTCCCTCACCGCCACCGGCACGAGCGGCACCCAGTACAGCTATTCCACCGAGGGCCAGACCGACACCGTCCGGCTGAGCATCCGCTATGTTGTCCCGGAGGACGGCCTTCTGTGCATGACCACGAAGTCCAACGGTAATTATGACGTGGAGGTGTTCCGCAACGGCGAGCAGATCCTCAGCCGCAACATCAAGGTGCGCTTCCTGTCGACGCTCGGCAGCTTCTCCGCAGGCGATGTCGTGACACTGACCTATCCCATCAAGGAAGCGGGCAGCGGGACGATCTCTCTGGACGTGGTGATGCAGAACGATGCCGTTTTTTGGGAGGGGCAGGAGCTTCTCTCGCGCAGTCCGTGGAAGCTGACGGAATTCTCCGACACGAAGGTCGCCGGCACGGTCGAGACGTCGGAGGACGGCTTCTTCTATACCTCCGTGCCCTATGAGCCCGGCTGGCGCGCATGGGTGGACGGCGAGGAGGTCGCGCTCGCGCAGACCTACGACCCGGAGAGCAAAGACCTGAAGCTGACGGACGCCGTGATCGCCTTCCCCATCACGGCAGGGACGCACGAGGTGCGCCTGCAATATACGGCCCCCGGCCTGAAGGCGGGTGCGCTGATCTCCGCAGTCAGTCTGGCAGGACTGGCGGCACTGTGGATCGCGCTGCGGCGCCGCCCGGTGCTTCTGCCCGATCCCCCGGGAAAGCCTGCCGAAGGGCAGCTTGAAATACAAACCAATCCAGAAATCATGGTATCAGAAAGGAACGATCCAAATGAATGAATTTGAAAACAGCTACGTCCAGACTCCTGTCCCGGCAGAACCCCCGGTTCCCACCAGCGCGCGTGTGCTGGGCTACATCAGCATGGGCTGCGGCATCGCGTCCCTGTGCACCTTCTTTGTCGGCATTGCCTTCGCCATTGCGGGCCTGATCACCGGCAGCATCTCCCGCCGCAAGAATTATGGCCGCGCGACCAAACAGGCGCGTCTCGGCAAGATTCTGTCCATCATCGGCATTCCGGTATCCATCCTCTGCATTGTACTCTATGTCGTGGTGCTGGTCGAGCTGATCGACGGGATCAACGGCGGCTTGGCAAGGGACTTCTACTTCTTCGTCAGCACTCTGTTCTGATTTTTCGCGCTCCGGCGCAGTACAACGGAATTTTTCTGTTGTACTGCGCCGGATTCTTCGTTATAATAAGAAAGATACCAGAAAAAGGAGCGACTGCCATGCGCTTTTCGCCGGAACGCCTCAGAAATAACGTCCCCGCAGGGCTGACGCCTGAACGGTTTTGCGCACTGTTTGCCGGGACGGAATTTGACCGCGCCCGCCTCCTGACGCAGGCGGCGCAGTGCCTTGCGCCGGAACTGTCGGACTGCACCCCGGCGCCGGAGGAAGGCTGGCTGCGGGCGGCCTATACCTACCTGACGAACGGCCTGTTTGCCGACCCGGAATACCATGCGCCCGCGGCGGAAACGCAGCGGGGGATCGCGCTGCTGATCGCCGTTCTGGAGGCGCTGCTTGCCTGCGAGGACGCGCCTTTTGACCCGCTGACCGATCTTCTGCCCATAGATCCGGCGCTGGATACGCACATTCCGGAGGAGTATGCGCGCTTCTGCCTCGCGGCGGAGGACAGCCATTTTCTTCTGACGCTGCGCCTGAGCCGGGAACTGATGCCCTTCGATGCGGCTTCGCATACCATCGGCGTGCGCAATGTTGCCGTCCGCACGGCCTTGGCGGCGCACGAGGCGGGACTGCCTGTGGATGTGCCGCTGGTCGCGGCGGCGTCCCTGTCGCACGACATCGGCAAATTTGCCTGCCGCGGCGCGGATGCCGCGCGGATCCCCTATTTGCACTATTACTATACCTGGCAGTGGCTTGTCGACCGCGGTCTGGAGACCATCGCGCATATCGCGGCGAACCACTCGACATGGGATCTGGAATTTGAAAATCTGACGATCGAATCGCTGCTGCTGATCTACGCGGATTTCCGCGTCCGCGGCAGCCGGGAAAACGGCCGGGAGAAGATGCGCATCTGCACCCTGGAGGAGGCTTACGGCATTATCCTCTCCAAGCTCGCGGACGTGACGCCGGAAAAGCGCCGCCGCTACCAGATGGTCTACAGCAAGCTGCGCGATTTTGAGCTGTTTCTGCGCGGCCGCGGCGTGCGGGACGACGGCAGCACGGAAAAGTCGGCCGCCCGCGACGCGGCGCTGCTTTCGCAGGAGGACGTGCTGGGCGCGCTGCGCGATCTGACTTTTGCCAATAACATCCGCCTGATGAACGCCATCAGCACGGATGCCTCCTTTGACCTGCTGCTGGAGCAGGCGCGCGGGGAGAAGAATACCCAGCGCATCCGCACCTATCTGCGCCTGTTCGATGAGTACAATACCTATATGTCACGCGGCAACAAGCAGAAGCTGCTGGGCTTTTTGTATGAGCTTCTGATGTACCCGGAGGGCGATGTGCGCCGCATCGCGGGGCATATCATGGGCCAGATTCTGGCCAACAGCGGTCCGCGCTACCGCAAAATGCTGCCCTCCGCCGCGCCGAAGTCGGCCATGGCGCCGACGATGCTGGCGCTGCTGGACGAATCTGTCGCGCTCTGGGACAGCTATGTGATGCAGTGCCTGCACCCGGATCATAAGATCGCGCACAAGCACGCGCTGCGCATTTCCAATTCGCTCAAGGCGATCTGCGAATCGCTCTTTGCAAGCTGCGAGCCGCAACTCGCGCCGGAGCTGGCACAGCCGCTGTTTGCACATTTTGACGGCCTGCCGGAAACGGACTGCTTTGTTCTCTTTGACGCGATGTGCCATGTGCCGCCGTCCGCGGTGTCGAAGGAGCTGTTTGCCGCCGCGGAGCCTCCGCTCCTGCGGATGCTGCGCAGCGGGGTGGATCGCTGGCAGATCAACGCCCTGCGCTGCATCCACCATCTGCGCAGCTGCGCAGACGGGGACTTCCTGCGGAAGGCGGCGCAGCCCCGCGGGGAGGAGACCCCGGCGGTCACGTATCTGCGCGAAAAACTGTTCGGCGATCTGCCGTCCATGCAGCCGGACGTGTCGCTTCTCTATTTGAGCAATCTGAAAAACGCGGTGCACTGGATCGTGAAAATTGAGCAGATCGACATGCTCTGCGACGATGTGCGGCAGCACAGCGAGAACGCCTTTCATACCGCGATGCACCTTTCCAACCTCCTGTCCGTCAGCGAGCACCTGCCGGTGCGTGAGCACGCGGGCGAGGCGCTTCTGACCGTTGCGGACTATCTGACGGTCGATCAGCGTAACGAGATTGCGGTCGATCTCCTGCGTGAGCTGGAAAACGGGCAGGAGCAGATCGCACGCTTCATCCCGCCCTACCTCGGCAGGCTTGTGTGCAGCCTGCCGGAGAAGGAGATCATGGAGGCGGTCGATTATCTGGAGGCGCTGCTGCGCTCCGGCACCGTCCGCCCCGCAGGCCCGGCGCTTTCCGCGCTCGGCAGCCTGATCGCCTCACTGCCGGAGGGCTCGCGGGAATTGACCGACCGCTGTCTTGGGCTGCTTCTGGTCGGCGTGGCGCATTACCACGCGCCCATTCACCAGAGCGCGCTGTGCGTGCTGTGCCACGACCTGATCGCCAATGAGGCGCTGCCGCTGCGCCTGCGCAGCTACTGCTTCACACGCATCCACAAAAAACTCCTGACGCTCCTTTCCGAGCCGGAGCCGGGGCAGCTCAGCTTCTTCAACCGTGCCGCCATGCTGAATCATCTCTACCGCTTTATGGTACACTACACGGTAGAGCAGGGAGCGTTCCAATTTGAAGCGCCGAAGCCTGTGGCCTTTTTCCCCGGCACCTTCGACCCCTTCTCCGCCGGGCATAAGGCCATCGTCGAAGAAATTCGCGCCCGCGGCTTCGAGGTCTACCTCGCGGTGGACGAATTCTCGTGGAGCAAGCGGACTCTGGCCAAGCTCCTGCGCCGCAGGATCGTGCGGATGTCCGTGGCCGACCAGTGGGACACCTATCTCTTCCCGGACGATATTCCCATCAATATCGCCATGCCGGAGGACCTCCGGGCGCTGCGCGCCTGTTTCCCCGGCCGTCAGGTGCGTATCGTCGCGGGCAGCGACGTTATCCGCCATGCCTCCGCCTACCGCAGCGAAGCGCCGGACGGCGCGGCGGCCTTTGACCATATCATCGTCCGGCGTCCTGCCGAGGAGGAGACCGGACTGCCGCCCGTCACCTCCATCCTGCGCGGCAGCGTGGTCGAATTCTCCCTGCCGGAGCAGATGGAGGACATCAGCTCGACGCGCATCCGCGACGCCATCGACAAGAATCTGGATATTTCC
>UQWH01000074.1 GCA_900544705.1 uncultured Eubacteriales bacterium
CGCAATGACTGCAGCGTTGACCCGCCTCGCCCGGCGGTTGAGAAAAAGCGGCGGTTATCCAACCGCCGCCGTGCTTTATTCCGGCTCCACGCCGTCGATGCTGACGTTTTCCACGCCGTTTTCGTTGAATTCCTCCAGATAGCGGTCCATGCGGCGCGTCAGCTCCTCGTAATTTTCGCCCGTGATCTCCGGGTAGCCCATGTCACGCTTGGCCAGCTCCTCCGCCAGAATATCAAAAAACACGCCGTCCTCGTAGTAGGCGATGGCATCCTGGATTCCGCCCTCGGCAAACGCGCGAGACGGCAGCGACACGCCCAGCCGGCTCTCGACCAGCGAGGCAAGCGGCGTCCCACGGCACAGGCCGAAGAGCTTGCTTTCAATCTGATCATATTCCAAAATGCGGTCATCGCCGCGGGTGGAGTTCAAAATCCAGTTTCCGATGTACACGAGATCCAGAAGCTGGCGGAATTCTCCTGTGGTCATTTCAATCGTCATCCGCATTTCACCTTCCCTTCCATTGCGATGGCGTATACTATAGTATTATAACGTTCTGTGCGTATTTGTCCAGCGGGAAAAACAGAATTTGTGGAAAATACTACTTGTTTTTGTCGCAGGAATCGCATATGATATAAAAACTATGAGATTTTCGCTACGGGAGAGGAAATATTATGAAAAAGCTGAGCGTTTGCGTTCTTTTCGGAGGCGTTTCTCCGGAGCATGAGGTGTCCCTGCGGTCGGCAGAATCGGTGCTGAATCATCTGGACACGGAAAAGTATAACATTTTCCCGGTCGGCATCACGAAAACCGGCGAGTGGATCCTCTACGGCGGCAAGGATTACAGTCAGCTTCCCAGCGGTGAATGGAAAAACTGCCCTGAAAACCGCCGCGCCGCGCTTTCCCCGGTACGCGGCCAGGGCCTTCTGAATTTCGAAGGCGACTGCGTCGTGCGCGAGCGCATCGACGTGGTGTTCCCCGTCCTGCACGGCGAAAACGGTGAGGACGGCTCCGTGCAGGGACTTTTGCAGCTTGCGGGCATCCCCTATGTCGGCCCGCACGTCGCGGCCTCTGCTGCCTGCATGGACAAGACGCTGACCAAGCTGGTCGCGGATAAGGCCGGCATCCGGCAGGCCGCGTGGCGGCTCGTCACCGCGCAGGAGGTCGAAAACAGCCTCGACGCTGCGCTTGACCGGCTGGAAGCCGCCTTCCCCTATCCCATTTTTGTCAAGCCCGCGGGTACCGGCTCCTCCGTCGGTGTCGCCAAGGCAAAGAACCGCGAGGCACTGGCCGCCGCGCTGCGCAATGCCGCAAAATTTGACAAAAAGGTCCTTGCCGAAGAATTTATCAACGGCCGGGAGGTCGAGGTCGCCGTTCTGGGCAACGATAATCCTGCCGCCTCCGTCTGCGGTGAGATCGACTCCGGCACGGAATTTTACGACTACGACGCGAAGTATATCTCCGACTGCGCCCGCCTGTATATTCCCGCCCGCATCGACGAGATGACCGCCGAGCAGGTGCGCGATGCCGCGGTGAAGGTCTTTACGGCCATGGGCTGCCGCGGGCTTTCGCGGGTGGATTTCTTTGTGACCTATGAGGGCAGCGAGATCGTTTTCAACGAGATCAACACCATCCCCGGCTTCACCTCCATTTCCATGTACCCCAAGCTGTTTGAGGCCAGCGGCATCCCCTATTCGGAGCTGCTCGATCAACTCATCGAGCTGGCGCAGGAGAACTGATATGCGGGTGATCCTGAGCATCTCCGGGACGCAGCGCTTCGGCGAGGACGCACCGGAAACCACGGAGCTCGTCACCGAGGGCGAGCTGGAGCGCAGGGACGGCGCGCTGATTCTCTCCTACGAGGAAAGCGAGCTGACCGGCATGGAAGGCACCGTGACGACCTTCCGCATCGCGCCGCCGGTCATCACCCTCCAGCGCACCGGCGCGGTCGAGTCCAAGATGGTCTTTACCGAGGGCGTAGAGGACCGCTCCTTATATGATATGGGCTTCGGTGCGCTGATGATCACAGTCTGCGCCGACACGATCCGCTCGGATATGAGCGAAACCGGTGGCACGCTGGATGTGACCTATTCCATCGTCATCGAGCAGGCCGCCGCCGGCTCGGTACACTACCGCATCACCGCGCGCCCGAAAGAATGAACAAAATTGCAAAATCAATATTTGTATTATTATTTTGCAATTTTGATCGCTGCGGCGGGTTATTGAACGCGAAAGGGAACCCATCTCCGCGCTAAGAGCCGCCGCTACGCGGCGGTTGCGCTCCGAAACGCCTCGCTGCGGCTCGGTGTGACGGTTCCCTTTCACACTATTCTTCCCTCCGAAACTTTCGGCTGGATAGGTTTTCTGAATGATGCGAACGCTGCGTGTTTCGCAGTTTGCTTATTCTTCGTATTTTCCGGCGCTGATCCTGAGAATTACTGCCGCGGCGATACAGGCCAGCGCCGCGGCCGCGCAGACAATTCCCACAGGCATCGGCATCGTCGCTCTGCCGGAATTGGCCTCGACCAGAAATGCGAGCGCCGAAGCGTAGCCCAGCACCATGCCGGTGCATCCGCAGGTGACGGTAAGGTACCTGTGGCGAATGCCCTTGCGCTGACTGCGGAAGAGGAAAATCGCATTTCTCACTCCCGTGATCAGAAAGGTCAGGATCCCGCAGAAGTTCAGCAGCGCGCTGATCGGAATGAGGAAAAACAGTTCCGGCTCGTGATCGCGTTCTGGGAGAACAACAAGAACCTTCCCGATATTGAAATGGTCGTCGACATTGCCAGAACGTTCCAATTATCTCTGGATGAGTTGATCCTGGGGGACAGTGCCGAAAACAACATGACCGCCAAGCTCATCAAGGACGGCAGCGATACCCGGCGGGCTAAGCTGAATCTATCCTCCATTTTTATCGGTGCCGTGCTGCTTCTTATGGGCATTGGATGTATCATCATCAAGGCGTTCAGCGTCGAGTACACCGATGCCGCCGGCTACCTGCACGAGAACTTCTTCCTGCTCCCCATCGGCTTCCTGCTCCTTTTTTGCGGCCTGCTTTCTTTCCTGATTGCCGGAATTGTGACCGTGCTTCATACGATCATCGCAAAGCGGAAAATACAGAAGGACATTGCGGGATAGCGCGCAAATATGCTGCGGCGCCATGCGGCCGGTAAGCCGACAAGCCCGCCTGCGGGATTCTCCGCGGGCGGGCTTGTCTGTTTATGCCTGCTGTTCGTCTTTTTTCAGCATCTCGATGATCGCGGCGGCCTTGTGGCTCCAGTCGTTGGCCTCGGCCTCCTGCGTGAGCAGGGCGTGGTAGGCTGTGTCATTTTTCAGCGACAGAGCCTTGTCCAGCTGGGCGAGGAATTCCTCGTGATCGTGGCCGATCAGAACGGAACGGTACTTGCGGCACTCGTTCATGTCCGTCGTGACGATGGGCTTTTGCAGCGCCATGTATTCGAAAATTTTCACGGGGCTGGTCGCGCGCGTGATGTCGTTGATGAGGAAGGGAATGGTCAGAATGTCTGCGCAGCGGGCGTAATTTTTCAGCACCTTGTAGTCGCGCGGGCCCATGAAGTAGATGTTTTCCTCGCCATGGATGTTCTCTTCATAGGATTCGTCGTAGCGGATGCCGAACAGCACAACGCTGTATTTGCCCGTTGCGGCGATCTTTTTCAGCAGATCGTAGTCAAACCACTTGGCCAGCGCACCGTAGTAGCAAACGATGGGCTTGCCGAGATCGAGGATCTTCTGAAATTCCGGTTCAAACCGGTAATTCTCGTCAAAATGCTGGAAGAAGCTGTTGTCCACGCCGTTGGAGGAGAAGGCGACGCGCGCGCCGCTGCGGTGCTTGAGGACGTCCTGCCGCAGCAACTCCGCCGTGACGACGACATAGACATCCTCGTGCGTCATGGCGTAGTGATACTTGTCCGTGATATACTGCGGCAGCTCCTTCGTGCCGGCCAGCTCCGGGCTGAGGTCGTCGATGTACTCATAGATGAAGCCGAAGCCGTTTGCGCGGTAGTTCTCGATGCTCTCCTTCGAGAGCTTCCAGTCGGTGGAATACACCTGAATGTACTTCGGACGGCGAACCTGCTTCAGCTCCGACATCAGGATCCGGTTCAGAAGCAGATTGTTGAAGTTGAAGAGGTAGAGGTTGTCCTCATGCTTGCGGAAGGTCTTGACCTTGTCGGTCATGGTCGTGACCTCATAGAACACGAGGCAGCGCTCCCGCGCCAGATTCCGCGCAATGTGCTGCGGACGCTGGAAGAGAGGGACATTGTAGCCAAAGCTGCTGCGCCAGAGGACGATGCGGTCATAGTCGCCCGCCAGAAGCTCCCGCAGCTGCTCGCGGATGCGCCGCTGCCGGAGGAAGGTGACAAAGCTGACCTTGTCAAAGTAGTTCGCCTTGACATAGGCGTAGAGTTTCCGGCAAAAACCGCAGAAGCCGTATTTTTTGTAGACATTGACGAGTTTGGAGAGCTTTTGACCCATAGTGATTCCTCTGTTTCGGATAGAATAATCAGCGCAGAGCCTGTACCAGCTCCTTTGCTTCCAGCATACAGTCTTCCATGGAGCAGTAGGTCCAGCCGCCGTAACGGCCAATGGTATGGATGCCGGAAACGGCCAGCGATCGTTTCATTTCGGCGATGGCGGCTTCCGTATCGCGGCGGATGTGCACATAGGCGGGATCCATCAGGATAGTGGAGGAAGCGATGAGAGAATTATCCTCCGTCACGATGCCGCAGCGCTTCAGATTCTCCAATGTCAGCGCGAGCTGCTGCTCCGTGTCGACAGCGGCGTCTTTTGGATAACCGATCTCGACGTACATGCTCAGCTTGTCGGTGCTCAGAATGCTGTCATAGAAGCCGATGCGGTAATAATTGACATCCTTGTCCGGCACGTAGATCCAGTGCTCCTTGAACGCGGACTTTTTGGAAAAGCCGAGATTGAACACCAATACTTTGTTGTAACTCAGACGGCCGTTGAGCTCCAGCGCGGCATCGGTCCCGAGCATGGCGAGAAAATGATTGAGCGGCGCGGTGTTGATAAGATATTCAAAGGAAATCTCCTCGCCGCCGTCCGTGTAGGCGAGTTTACGCTCAGCATCCACACGGGTAAGCGTACAGCCAAGGCGAACCTTCGTTGCGTCCAGCCGGCGGTACAGCACATCAAGGAAGGAACCTGCGCCGTTGCGGGGATAGAGAAAGGTGCTGTTGTAGGATGAATCCTGCTCTCGCTTCATGTTAGCGATGATCTGCGGGATGTCCGCGTAGGGAAAGAAGCGCCCCATGGCGTCCTTGTCAAGCTGATGCAGATCGCAGGCATAGAGCTTCTCATTGTAGGGCTTGAGAAACTTCTCTACGATGGATTTGCCGAATTTTCCATAGAGCATATCCAGAAAGTCGGAATATTCGGTTTTTTCCTTGCGCTGGAACAGGTCATATAAGCAGTCGATGAACTCCTGCTTTTCCAACTGATGGATGTTCGTCTGGAAGGGATAATCGACGAGCTGCCCTTTGTAGAGGATCTTCGTCCGCTTGGTCTGGGAGATGATGTCCTGCTCGGGAATATTCTCGTGGAACAGACGGCGGAATTCATCGGTCTTGAAATGGAAGAAATGCCCCGCATAATCCCAGACATAGTCGCCGCGGTGGATGGTGCGGCAATAGCCTCCCGGCTCGTTTTCCTTTTCGATCAGGAGATAGTCCTTTTTCAGATAATTGGCGGCAGTCAGGCCGGAAATTCCTGCGCCGATGATGAGATATTTTACCTGCGTCATACCAGGCCCTCCACGACCTTTGCGTCAAATTCAGTGGCGACCGCCTTTGCGGAAAACTGCGCGATGTAATCGGAATTTTGGGTGATCTGATAGCCTTCGCAGAGAATCAGATACAGATATTCCTTAATTTCATTTGCGCTGAAAGAGAGCACCAGCTCGCCGGCGCTTTGAAGAATATTTACGATATCGCCCTGCGGCATGGTGATGGCCAGAATATTCGTTCCCGAACCAAAATAGTCCGCGACCTTGGCGGCAAAGAAGATATTTTCATCCACAACTGTGCCGATGTTGCCGTCAATGTGCAGCAGCCAGTCGGCATACTGCATTTTTTCAAGACTCTCCAGATAGGAGATCGGACGATGGAATTGTACGACATCGAGCAGCTCATTTTTTACGACAAAAACGAGATCGCTGTCTGCCATATCTCCGTAAAAGGAAAATTCTGCGCGGTCTGCGAGGTCGGGAATGGATTTCTTCAAATCAGAGATGGCCTGCAAAAGCGGGTGAGCAGTGCGGATCTCATCCAGATGACCGACAAACAGAAATTGCAGTTTCTTGTGCGGCTGCTTTCTTGCAGGCGGATAAAAAGCGGGATCGTAGCTGTGGTGGATAACGACGGCCTTTTCCATCAGCGCGACCGGCATCATAAATCGCTTCTGCGATTCGTTGTTCAAAACGATCCGGTCGGCCATGCGCAGCGTTTCGTCCTCAATACGGGCGAGTTCCTTGCGAATTCTTACCGCATCGCGGTGGCGGATCCGCCAATAGGCGCTGTGCAGGATGCGCTTTGGGGAATAACGATAACGTTTTGCCCGGTTGCGGTTGACCAGATTGTCCATTCCGTGCAGAGAATGAAGACTGCAATTGATATGCTGATAGGGGTTTGTCTTGACGGGGTCGCCAAAGGAGGCGATCCACTTGACCTGTGGGAATTCCTTCTTGATGCGCAGGCCGACCTCGTGTGACTCCTGCGGCATTGACCGGGTCATGATGCAGTCATATTCTTCCCGGTGCGCCTTGAAATACTGATAGGCTTCTTCCTTCCAGTCGGCAATGCTCTTGCTTTTGGCATAGACGGAACGGACGTTGCCGTGATTCTCAAAGGCAACATTTCTGCCATAGGACCAGTCGGTGCTGGAATTCTGGGTATAGACATCATAGTCATACTTTGAATTGTTCAGGAGTTTGAAGGTGACCAGCCCCTCTGAAGAGTTTACGGGCGGATAGAACCAGCTGATGACCAAAATTCGTTTCATCGCGCGATCATCCTTTCTTCAGCTTCCGGCACAGATTAAGCATTACACAGAAGGGTTTATTGAAAAACCGAATATTCAGATAGCCTAGCTTGCGACTGGCACGGAGATAAGCAAAGTCGTTGGTGCGCTGATAGAGCTCCGGTACAGCCTGCTTCAGATGCAAGTCAAGCTCCTTGAAGTGGCGGTAAGCATCGCGGCGGTTTTTTAGCTTCATGCAGACGAGATCCATATTGGTGTAGTACATGAGATAAATGATCAGCCCCATATAATCCAGCTGATTCTGACTGAGCTTCCCACGGAAGGAGGCATAGTAGTCGATCAGTAAGCGGAGAACCTTTTCGTGGTTCGGATAATTCCGCTGTAGGCTTGCCTGACTCATGCTCTGGTTCGGCCGACCGATAAAGTACCGATAGACCCCATAATCCAGAAAGCGCACGGTATCCAGATAGGGAATGGGATAAATGTTGTACTGCATATCGACATAGAACGTCTTTTCAAAGAGCTCCAGGCCACATTTGCGCAGCAGCGAAGTTTTATAGCTGGATGAGGCCATGGTGTAGTACATCATTGAGTCGTCAAAGACCAGATCAGCCGCGTGATAGACATGGTCATGCTCAAAAAAAGAATAGTCTATCGCGAAAGTGCCGCCGGTGTAGGTGTATTCCTGCGTATAAGGAGTTACGACAAGATCCTCGTCGCAGTCCCGGAGCTTTTCAAGATAGCGGATGAAGTTGGCGGAGTCAAACCAGTCGTCGCTGTCCAGCACACGCAGATACTTTCCGGTGGCGGCCTTCAGCCCGGCGTTGATCGTGGAGCCGTGGCCGCCGTTTTCCTTGTCGATCAACACAACGTTTTCAGGAAATCTGGCCTGATATTCCCGAAGAATATCAATGGAATGATCCTTGCTGCCGTCATTCACGGCAATCAGCTCAAGATAGGGCAGTGCTTCCTGCACCAGAACGGAATCCAGACAGCGGCGCAGGTACTTTTCTGTATTATACACAGGGACGATGATGGACAGTACCTTCATTGCAGCTTCCTCCATGGTTTTCAAATGATCGCGTTATAGTAATCCTGGCAGACGGGCGATGTTTCGCCTATTTCTTTCACCTTTCCGTGATCCAGCCAGACGACGCGGTCGCAGAGCTTCTTGATCGACTCCAGAGAGTGCGATACATAGAGCACGGTGGTGCCGCCCTGAATCA
>UQWH01000075.1 GCA_900544705.1 uncultured Eubacteriales bacterium
GAGGGCTATGACACGCCGAACTACACCAATACCAACTATCCCTATCCTTACGACCCGCCCTATGTGCCGGACGTGAACCCCTGCGGCATCTACGAGCGGAAATTTGAGCTGGAGGAGGTATGGGGGCGAGTCTACCTTGTTTTAGAGGGTGTGTCCTCCTGCGCCTTTGTACAGGTCAACGGGCAGTCCGTCGGCTTCACGCAGGGAAGTCATTTGCAGGCCGAGTTCGACCTGACGGACTATGTCAGGCGCGGGATGAACCGTCTGCGCATCAAGGTGCTCAAATGGTGCTGCGGCAGCTATCTGGAGGATCAGGACTTCCTGCGCATGAACGGCATTTTCCGCGACTGCTATCTTTTGCAGCGCCCGCAGGGACACCTGCGCGACGTGGATGTGCGCACGAAGGGCAGCGCGATTCTGGTCAAGGCCGACGCACCCGCGGACATTTCCGTCCTCGACCGCGAGGGCAACTGCCTCGGCACAGCGCACGGAACGCAGGCGGCCTTTGCCATTGAGCAGCCGATTCTCTGGAACGCGGAAAAGCCATATCTTTATACGGTGCGCTTTGAACGCTGCGGCGAAATCATCTTCCAGAGCATCGGCCTGCGGACAATAGCGGTTTCGGACAAGCGCGAATTACTGATCAACGGCGTACCTGTCAAGCTGCATGGCGTCAACCACCATGACACGAATCCCGCACGCGGCTGGTGTCAGTCCACGGCCGAGCTGCGCGCAGATCTGCTTCTCATGAAAAAACTCAATGTCAACTGTGTGCGCACCTCGCACTATCCGCCCTCGCCGGTGTTTCTGGAGCTGTGCGACGAGCTGGGCTTCTATGTCGTGCTGGAAACGGACATCGAAACGCACGGCGCGATCACGCGCTTTCCGGAGGCACCTTACATATACGACACGGGCACCGGTGACTGGCCGTGTACAAAACCTGAATGGAAGGCAGAGTTTCTGGAGCGGATGCAGCGTGCCGTCCTGCGCGACAGAAACCATTGCAGCATCATTTTCTGGTCGACCGGAAACGAATGCGGCTACGGCGACAATCAGCGAGCCATGCTGCGCTGGCTGAAAACGCTGGATGACGGACGCCTGCGCCACTGCGAGGATGCCTCGCGCGCCGGGGATCGGAACGATGTGGATGTGGTGTCGCATATGTATACGAGTATTCCGGATCTCTTGCAGATGGCGCGCGACCCGGAGATTCGGCTTCCCATCTTCCTCTGCGAATATGCGCACGCGATGGGCAACGGCCCCGGTGATGTCTGGGACTACTGCGAAGCCTTCGACAGCCTGCCGAATCTCATCGGCGGCTGCGTCTGGGAATGGGCCGACCACACGATCGTGCAGAACGGCGTGCAGAAATACGGCGGCGATTTTCCCGGCGAGCTGACAAACGACGGCAATTTCTGCTGCGATGGCATGGTTTTCTCGAACCGCAGTCTGCGTTCCGGTTCTCTGGAGGTCAAGGCAGCTTATCAGCCCATGCGCACGGCGTATGAAAACGGCGTGCTGCGCGTGACAAACCGCTTTGATTTTACCGATCTTTCCAAATGCGAGCTGCAATACGCGGTCGAGGCCGACGGCAAGCCCATTTTGCAGAATTCATTGCATCTTTCCCTTGCACCGCACGAAACGGCGGAGCTGCCGATACAATTTGACCTGCCCGTATACCAGTACGGCCTGTTTCTGACCTGTAGGCTCCTGAAGGATGGCGAACAGCTTGCCATGACGCAGCACGAGCTGGGCGTCGTGGCGCAGCCTGTCACACCTGCGGGCAAGGCTGTGGTGCAGGAACAGGGGAGCGATGTCATTTTCTCCGGCGAAGGCTTCCGGTATGTCTTTTCTAAACGCTGCGGGGCGTTTACCTCCCTACAGCTCGGCGGCAAAGAGCTGCTGGCCGCACCGGTGCGCCTGACCGCGTGGCGCGCGCCCACGGATAACGACAAGAAGATAAAAATCTACTGGGGCAGCTACGATGCATGGCGCGGAGAGCGGCTGGACAAGCAGTTCCAGAAGGTCTATTCCTGCACCGTTTCGGACGGTGGCATACGCCTCGAGGGTGCGCTTGCGGGCGTTTCCCGTGCACCCTATCTGCGCTTTTCCCTGGAATGCAATGTTGGCTTGGCTGGGGAAATTTCCTTCCGGCTGCATGGAACCGTGCGTGAAAACGCGGTGTATCTCCCGCGTCTGGGCTTTGAATTTGTACTCGAGGGTGAAAATCTACCCTTCCGCTACTTCGGCTGCGGCCCGACAGAGAGCTATTGCGACGAGCGGCACGCGGGCAGCGTCAATTTCTACGAGAGCTGCGCGCAGGACGAATACGTCCCCTATGTCCGCCCGCAGGAGCACGGCAACCACACGGATGTTCGCCTCCTGGAGATTTCCGGTCTGCGCTTTGAGAGCGCTGCACCATTTGAATGTTGTGTTTCTCAGTACAGCACGGAAGCTGTCGAGCACGCCGCGCACACCGATGAACTGGTTTCCGATGGCAAGACGCATTTGCGCGTGGACTATAAGGTTTCCGGCGTCGGCTCGGCCTCTTGCGGCCCGGAGCTGGCGGAGAAGTACCGGCTGGACGAAAAGACGATCGATTTTGAATTCCGCGCGTCACCGATGCCGCACAATCGCGATGTCGAAAAATAGAAAGTAGAGGGGAAAATTATGCGCTGTTTTACCGTGCGGTTGCAGGAGCAATTTGCATTTCTGAAGGAAAGTGAAGCGGCTCTGAATGCCTATCTTCCTTATAACATGACGGAAATGTGCCGCGAGAATCAAAGGCGTCCGTCTGTCCTGATCTGTCCGGGCGGCGGGTACGTTATGTGCTCGCAGCGCGAGGCGGAGCCGGTCGCGCTGCAATACCTCAAGGAGGGGTATAACGTCTTTGTCCTGTGGTATTCCGTCGCACCTCAGCGTTTTCCGCAGCCTCTGCGCGAGGCGGCTGCCGCAGTCGAGCTGATCCACCGCAATGCCGAGGCGTGGAATTGCGATGAAAGCCGCGTGGCGATTCTCGGCTTCTCCGCCGGCGGGCATTTGGCTGCGCTGTATTCCAATGCGTACGACTGGCCGGAGGTACGCGAGGTATTTCCGGAGAGCAAGCCCGTGCAGGCGTCCGTTCTATGCTATCCCGTGATCTCTGCCGACCCGGCGGTTGCGCATATGGGCAGCTTTGAAGCGCTCCTAGGGCATAAGCCTTTGATACCAGAGGAGGTCGAGCGCTTCTCCTGCGACCGTCTGGTGCGCGACACAACGCCGCCCGCCTTTCTCTGGCATACCTCCGAGGATGACTGCGTGCCGGTGCAGAACAGCCTGCGCTATGCCGCCGCGCTGGCGGAGCATCATGTGCCATTTGAGCTGCACATTTTCCCCTACGGCTATCACGGTATGTCCACCTGCACGCGCGAAACGCTGGACGGCGAGATCACGCCGGGGATGCGTCACGCGCAGCGCTGGGTAGAAGAAAGCTGCCGCTGGCTCAAGCTCCAGTGGAATATAGAGTGAGGTGTAGAATCCATGAGATTAATCAAAGCAAAAGACTATCAGGAGGCGAGTCGTCAGGTCGCCAACATCATTTCGGCGCAGGTGATCCTCAGGCCGGATTCCGTACTGGGTCTGGCCACGGGCAGTTCGCCCATCGGCGCGTACCGGCAGCTCATTGAGTGGTACAACAAGGGCGACGTGGACTTTTCCAGAGTGCGCAGCGTGAATCTGGACGAGTATGTCGGCCTTGCGCCTTCGCACGAGCAGAGCTACGCCTATTTCATGCACCACAACTTCTTTGACCACATCAATATCAAACCCGAAAACGTACATTTGCCCGATGGCCTCGATCCGGACGCAGAAGGACAGGGCAAAAAGTATAATGCGCTGATCCGTTCGCTCGGCGGCGTGGACTTGCAGCTCCTCGGCATCGGCCGCGACGGTCACATCGGCTTCAACGAGCCTTGCGGCGAATTCGTCAAGGGCACGCACTGCGTCGAGCTGACGCAGGACACGCGCGAGGCCAACGCACGCTTCTTCGGGAGTGTCGACCTCGTACCGAAAACGGCTTACACCATGGGAATCTTAGACATTATGCAGGCGCGCCGCGTTGTCATGATTGCCTCGGGCAGCAGCAAGGCCGCGATTGTGAGGGACGCCTTCTGGGGTCCGGTCACGCCGCAGATTCCGGCTTCGATCTTGCAGCTCCACCCGGACTTCACCCTCGTCGCGGACGAGGAAGCGCTGGCCAGCGTGAAAGGCTGACAGCGTGACGGAGGAATAACGATGAGCATACTTTGTAAGGGAACAATGATCGATTGTTCCCGAAATGCAGTCATGCGGCCGGAGACGGTGAAACTTTGGATCGATCTTTCTGCTGCAATGGGTTATGACGCGCTGATGCTCTATACCGAGGACACTTATGAAATTCCCGGTGAACCGTATTTTGGCTACGGTCGCGGACGTTACAGCGTGCAGGAGGTTCGAGAGCTGGACGACTACGCGGCAGCGCACGGTGTGGAGCTGATTCCGTGTATTCAGACGCTTGCACATCTGAATACCTTGAAGCGCTGGCCTGCCTACGAGCCGCATTTTGACATCGACGACGTTCTGCTGGCCGGTGATGAAGCGGTCTATGCACTGATCGAGAAGATGTTTGATACCGTGACGGCCTGCTTCCGTACCCGCACAGTGCATATCGGCATGGACGAAGCGCACCATATGTGTCGCGGCCGGTATTATGATCAGCACGGCGATGCAGACCGCGCACAGGTGCTGCTGGAGCATCTGAACCGCGTTGCCGAGATAGGAAAAAAGCATGGCGTCCGGCTGTGTATGTGGTCGGATATGTTCTTCCGGCTTGCCTGCGGCGGAGAGTACTATGCGAAAGACGCGCAAATCGACAGGTCTGTCAGCGCCCTGATTCCGGAAAATATCGAGCTTGTTTATTGGGACTATTACCATAGCGAAAAGAGCCACTATGATGCCATGTTTACTGCACACGAAACACTGAAAAGCGGAACGTGGTTTGCCGGAGGGCTGTGGACATGGACGGGCTTTGCGCCGCACAACGCGTTCAGTATCCGTGTGACCAGGGCTGCGCTTGCATCGTGCAGGGAGGCGGAAATCAAGAATATTTTCCTGACGCTTTGGGGCGATAACGGCGGTGAATGCTCGCGCTTTGCACTGCTTCCGGCAATGTTCTATGCTTCGCAGGTGATGAACGGCGAGACGGAAGAAAGCGCTATTTCCGGCAAGTTCTTCGAGCACTTCGGCGTGAAATGGGAAGATTTTATGCTGCTAGACCTGCCGGGAACGGCGAATGACAATGACTTTACGAATGCCGAAAAATACCTGCTTTATCAGGATCCCTTCTTTGGCCTGTGCGAGTCTTTGCGCGACGGTGGCGAGAATGCCCGCTATGCTGCCTGCGCAGAGCGGCTGCGCGGCGTAACGTCACGCGGTGAATTTGCTCCGCTGTTTGAAACGATGGTCGCCTTGTGCGATGTGCTTGCAATCAAGGCCGAGCTTTGCGAAAAGACACGGTGCGCTTATAAAACCAGCGGCGAACCGCTGCAAGCGGTGCTGCGCGATTACCGGGAGCTGGAAGCACGTCTGGAGGTGTTCTATCAGGCGTTCTGCGTCCAGTGGGATTGGGAGAACAAGCCCTTTGGCTTTGAGGTGCAGGACGTGCGTCTCGGCGGATTGATGCGCCGCGTGCGGCATTGCCGCGAAATGCTGGAAAAGTATGCGGCGGGAGAATGCAGCAGAATCGAGGAACTGGAGCAGCCCCTGCTCGATTTGAAGGGAAACGGGGAGACGCTTTCTCATACGCCGGAATGGTTCAATCCGTGGAGTGAGATCGTATCCGCGGGGATTATTTAATTTTTTTGTATACCTCCGAACGGGCTATGCTCGAATATCAGGCGGGGTTCTACAGCACGATCCAAACGATTGTGTAGATGCAGAAGCTCCCACGGGCAACCGTGTTTTTAATGTTCTCCTGTCGGTTTTTTCCGGTCATATTTACTTTTCCTTTCCGGCATGGTATAATCCCAGCAGAAAAAACCGGAAAAAGAGAAGAAAAAATGAATGTTGTCTTTGTGATTTTTGGCCTTCTTGCGGTTATTGGCGGCGTAGTCGCTACGCTGGTGACGCACCGTAAAAAGCTGGTGGGCGGCGACACTGATCGGCCTTATGCTATTCGTATTCGGCTTTTCCTTTGAAATCGTTCCGACGGGTTATACCGGCGTCCGGACAACCTTCGGACAGATCTCAAATCAGATCGTTCCGCAGGGCTTCAATCTGAAAATTCCCTTTGCACAGAACATCAAGCTCGTCAACAACAAGCAGCAGGATACGGTGATCAAGTCGCAGATCTGGGGCGAGAGCTTCGAGAAGACGCCCGTCTATGTCTCGGAAGTGACCGTGACCTACCAGATTGTGTCAAAGCGTTCAGCTTGGATCTTTGCCAACGTGACGAATACCGATACAATCAGAGCAAGAAATTCGAGTTCCGGATTTGCGCTGGGATGAAATCAAAGAAACCCTTACTCAAGTTCTTGATTTTTCTCAGCCACAGGTCAACCCGGACCTGATCCGCAAATTCGTTTCAAAGATTGTGCCTGATGGGAAAAACCATTTCCGGTGGTATATGAACCTTGATGGACACGATACGACTTCGCTTGATGTAGTAACAGAAGGTCGAAAGAGCAATGCGGTGGTTACTTTCGACAGCGGGGGTGATAAGCCCCCTTTACATACCGGTGATGTGATTACAATTTCTCAGTTAAAGGAGAAAAAATCATCCACACTATCTATACTGCACAGGCTGCTATTAAACAAAAGTAGGCTATCGTCCCGTCAGTGGAAAACTGAATAGACCTATCGTATGTACGGTGAGGATGCTCGTCATCCTCACCGTATTCTTTTATCTCTACGCTGGCTTTTCCTTTTCTTCCCTCAATAGCGCCGATAATGCTTGCTTTTTATTCGGTGCGAAGTTCAGATCCCGACGGTAATGACCGTTGATAAGGTACAATAAGTTGCGCAAATTGAAAAGAGCAAAAAAGGAGGCATAGCTTGCAGGCTCTGGTAGAATGAAGTTACCACACGAACATTCGAAAGGAGGCAGCAAACTATGTCCGAGAAAATTGTACAGCTGAACGAGGAAATTATCAAGAGCGAATTAAAAGAATTGGTCCGTGGCAGCGTGGAGGAAACTCTGAACGAGCTGCTGGAGAAGGAGGCAGAGTCCCTGACGCAGGCGGCGCGCTACGAGCGCAGCGAGGCCCGTCATGGCTACCGCAGCGGCCACTATGACCGGAATCTTTCCACGACCTCCGGCGACGTCACGCTCCATATGCCCCGGCTCAAGGGCGTGTCCTTTGAGACCGCCATCATCGAGCGGTATCGCCGCCGGGAGAGCAGCGTGGAGGAGGCTCTGATCGAAATGTACCTGGCAGGCGTCTCCGTGCGCCGGGTGGAGGACATCACGGAGGCGTTGTGGGGCAGCAAGGTTTCGCCCGCCACAATCAGCGAACTGAACAAGAAAGCCTACGTCCACATCGAGGATTGGCGCAACCGCCCCTTACAGGGCGGGCACTATCCATACGTCTATGTGGACGGCATCTACCTGCGCCGCAACTGGGGCGGAGAGTACGAAAATGTTGCTG
>UQWH01000076.1 GCA_900544705.1 uncultured Eubacteriales bacterium
TTCGTCATGAACGCCTCGGTCAGCACGGGGTGATTCTCCGTTTTCCAGAGGGCATCCACCAGGATCAGGTGGCCGGTGCTGCTGATCGGCAGCCACTCTGTGATGCCCTCGACGATACCAAGAAAGATGATTTTCAGCCAGTCCAGAAAAGCCATAACATAACTCCCTTCTGCGGATAGCTTATGCATCAGTATAGCATAAATAGCACCGCTTGTCAAAATAGAAAACGCTTGACAAATGTACGAAATCGTACTATAATGCGCAGGTATGATTTCGTACATGGAGGAAACGGGATGAAGCAGCGGGAAGAGTTTATTCATAGAATCAACTACCTGACCTCGGAGATGGACGCGGTGTACCATCGGGCTTCCCTGAAGCTCGGTATCTCGGACAGCGTTTCCCTCATTCTTTACACGATCTACGACGCGGGAGGTAGCTGCCTGCTCAGTGAAATTTATAAAAAATCCGGCATCAGCAAGCAGACGGTCAACTCCGCGCTGCGCGGGCTGGAGGGAAAGGGCATCCTCGCGCTCCAGCAGTACAAGGGGCGCGCCAAGAAGGTCGTGCTTACCGAAGTGGGGCGTGAATATGCCGCGCAGACGGCGGGCAGGCTCTTTGCGGCCGAAGTGCGCGCTCTGGACGCGTGGCCGACGGAGGAGATCAACGAGTATATCTGCCTGATGGAAAAATATGTCGCAGGACTGCGTGCACAGATCGAACAATTATAATCGGAGTTGTTTGGAGGAAACAATGAAAATTCAGCTTTCGGATCACTTTACCTACGACAAGCTTCTGCGTTTTACGCTGCCGCCCATCGCGATGATGATCTTTACATCGATTTATGGCATCGTGGACGGCTTTTTTGTGTCCAACTTCGCGGGGGACATTCCCTTCAAGGCGGTCAATCTGATCATGCCCTTCCTGATGATCGTGGCGACGGTCGGCTTCATGTTCGGCACGGGCGGCACGGCCATCGTGGCATATACCATGGGAGAAGGAGATAAGGCGCGGGCGAACCGCTATTTTTCCCTCTTTGTCTATGTGACCTTTGCGCTCGGCATGGTGTTCGCCGTGCTGGCGATCGTATTCCTGCGGCCGATCGCAGAGCTGCTGGGCGCGGAGGGTGCGATCTTGGAAAACTGCGTGCTCTATGGGCGGATCGTCCTGTGCGCGCTGCCGTTTCAGGTGCTGCAATATCTGTTCCAGAGCTTTTTTGTGGCGGCGGAGAAGCCCAAGCTGGGGCTGTTTGTCATCATTGCGGCGGGCGTGACGAATATGGTGCTCGACGCGGTGCTGGTGTCGCTGCTGCCGCAGGACGAAAAGCTGGCGGGCGCGGCGCTGGCGACGGCTTTCAGCCAGTTTGTCGGAGGCGCGGTGCCGTTGGTCTATTTCTTCCGCAAAAACAGCAGTTTGCTCCGGCTCGGAAAGACAAAATTTGAAGGGAAAATCATCCTGCGCGCCTGCGGCAACGGCTCCTCGGAGTTTATGAGCAATGTTTCGATGAGCATCGTCGGGATGCTCTATAACATCGAGCTTCTGAAATACGCCGGGGACGACGGCATCGCGGCTTACGGCGTGATGATGTATGTCAGCATGATCTTCTCCGCTGCGTTTATCGGCTATTCCATCGGAACGGCGCCGGTCATCGGCTTCCACAACGGTGCGGGGAATCACAGAGAGCTGCGGGGGATCCTGCGGAAGAGCCTGATCATGCTCTGCGTCTGCGGGGCGCTGATGCTTGCCTCGGCGGAGCTTCTTGCCGAGCCGCTGGCGAAGATCTTCGTCAGCTACAGCGCGCCGCTGATGGAGATGACCGTCCATGGCTTCCGCATTTTCGCGGTGTCTTTCCCGTTTATGGGCTTTGCCATCTTCAACTCCGGCTTCTTTACCGCACTCAATGACGGCCTGACCTCCGCGCTGATCTCCTTCCTGCGCACACTGGTGTTTCAGGCCGGTGCGGTGCTTCTGCTGCCGAGGATCTGGGAGTTGGACGGCATCTGGTATTCGGTTGTCGTGGCCGAGATCGCCGCAGGGCTGCTCTCTTCCATGTTCCTGATCACAAAACGAAAGAAATTCCACTATTGAAATAGAAAATACGGGCCCGTCTTCTGACAGGCCCGTATTTTTACTTTTTGCATTTGCCGCAGTGTGCGGCGCAGTCTGCGCAGCAGCCGCAACAGCCGCCGTGCTTTTTCCTGCTGCGGACGAGCACGTAGATCAGCCATGCGGCGATCGGCAGCAGCAGAAGAATGTCCAACCAGCCCATAGCGCTTCCTCAGGCAAAGAGCTGCAGGAACTGATACAAAACCGCAGCGACGCCCCACGCAACGAGGCACTGCATCACGGACACCAGCGCGCCGCGGAAACGTCCGCCCAGCTCCCGCCCGATGGCGGAGATGGCTGCGACGCAGGGTGTGTAGAGCAGCGTGAAGGTCAGGAAGCTGATGGCGGAGGTGGTGGTGAACAGGGCGGGCAGCGTTGCCGAGAGCGCGTCCACACCGCGGCCGGTCAGAATTCCCAGCGTGCTGACCACGGCTTCCTTCGCCGTAAAACCGGTGATGAGCGCGGTGGAGATCTGCCAGTCCTCGAAGCCCAGCGGCCGGAAGAGCGGCGAGAGAAACTTGCCGACGGCGGCCAGCAGGCTGTATGTACTGTCCGTCACAAAGTTCAGCCGCGCGTCAAAGGATTCCAGGAACCAGATGACCAGCGTCGCGACGAAAATGACGGTAAACGCGCGCTGCAAAAAGTCTCTGGCCTTGTCCCACAGCAGCATGGCAACGCTCTTTGCCGAGGGCAGACGGTAGTTCGGCAGCTCCATGACAAAGGGAACGGGATTGCCGCGGAAAGCGGTTTTATTGAATACAAGCGCTGCGAGAATGCCCACAAGGATGCCGCCGCAGTAGAGCAGCACCATGGTCAGCGCAGCATAGTTGGGGAAGAAGGCTGCGGAAAAGACCGCATAGATCGGAATTTTAGCCGAGCAGCTCATGTAGGGTGTGAGCAGAATGGTCATGCGGCGGTCACGTGCAGACGGCAGCGTCCGGGTCGCCATGACCGCGGGGACGGTGCAGCCGAAGCCGATGAGCATAGGCACGAAGCTGCGGCCGGACAGGCCGAGCTTGCGCAGCAGCTTGTCCATGACGAAGGCGACGCGCGCCATGTAGCCGGTGTCCTCCAGAATGGAGAGGAAGAAGAACATGACCACGATGATGGGCAGGAAACTCACGACGCTTCCCACGCCGGCGAAAACGCCGTCGATGATCAGACTGTGCACCACGGGGTTGATGCCGTAGGCGGTCAGCCCGGCGTCCACAAGCTCACTCAGCCTGCCGATGCCCAGCGCCAGCAGGTCCTGAAGCGCCGCGCCGACCACGTCAAAGGTCAGCCAGAAGATCAGCAGCATCACGCCGATGAAAATGGGAATGGCAAAATATTTGTGCGTCAGGACGCGGTCGATGCGCACGCTGCGCAGGTGCTCCTTGCTTTCCTGACATTTTACGACGGTTTTCGCGCAGAGGCGCTCAATATAATCGTAGCGCATGGAGGCAATGGCCGCGTTGCGGTCGAGTTTTCCCTCGTCCTCCATCTCTACGATGCTGTGCTCCAACATTTCCCGTTCGTTCTGGTTCAGTTCCAGCCGCCGGATGATGTCCTCGTCGCCCTCGATGATCTTGGTCGCGGCGAAGCGCCGGGCGATCCCGGCAGCCTGCGCGTGATCCTCGATCAGGTGGGAAACGGCGTGGATGCAGCGGTGCACCGGGCCTTCGTCGCAGAAGTCCACGCGCTTCGGCACGCGGTGCTCCTTGACGGTCTGCACGGCCACGCGAATCAGCTCGTCAATGCCCTCGTTCTTCGCGGCCGAGATAGGGACGACGTCGATGCCGAGTTCCTCGCTCATGGCGGCGACGTCGATGGTGCCGCCGTTGCCGCGCACCTCGTCCATCATATTGAGCGCCAGCACCATGGGAATTTTCAACTCCAGGAGCTGGAGCGTCAGGTAGAGGTTGCGCTCAATGTTGGTCGCGTCGACAATGTTGATGATGCCGTCCGGCTTTTCGTTCAGGATGAAATCGCGCGTGACGATCTCCTCGCCGGTGTAGGGGCGCATGGAATAAATGCCCGGAAGATCGACGACGGAGCAACCCTTCGCGCCGCGCAGCTCACCGGATTTGCTGTCGACGGTCACGCCGGGAAAGTTGCCAACGTGCTGGTTGGAGCCGGTGAGCTGGTTAAACAGCGTCGTTTTGCCGCAGTTCTGGTTGCCGGCCAGTGCAAATACCATCAGCCGCTCACCTCCGGAAGAATTTCGATCTTTGCGGCGTCGTCCAGACGCAGGGTCAGCTCATAGCCGCGCAGCCGGATCTCCATGGGGTCGCCCATGGGCGCGATCTTCTGCACGGTGACCTTGGTATTTGGGATCAGCCCCATATCCAGCAGGCGGCAGCGCAGCACGCCTTCGCCGCCCACGGCGGTGATGACGCCGCTTTTGCCGACGCCAAGTTCTTTTAATGTCATAAGTTCACCTCAAAGTTAGCGTAGAATAACTTTCGGGAAAATCATATCATGCCAGGCGCTTCCAGTCAAGAAAAAACACAGGCAGCAAGCGGCTGCCTGTGTAAAAAATATTCACTTCAGCTTCATCTTATGCCGGAAAACGAGAATGGAAATCAGCAGAGTCCCAACGGCCCATGCAATCACGATCCAGAGCTTGGGGAAGATGGACGACATCTCGCCTGCGAGCGCGGCGCGCCCGGCATCCACCGCGTTGGCAAAGGGAAGAATGTATGCGATCTTTTTGAAAGCGCCGCCGACGAGATCAAGCGAAAACCAGGTGCCGGACAGCCATGCGGAGAAGTTGGTCAGCAGGGCCCCGCAGACACCGCCGACGGCCTTGTCGCTCAGCAGGCTGCCGCAGAGGAAGCCCAGTGCCATATGGAGCACGGCGATCGGGATGCAGACGAGGATGCAGAGGAAAATATTCCACGTGAAGCCCATGCCGAGCGCCAGCGCCGCGGCGAAGCAGACCAGAAGCTGCGCAACGGACATGGGAACCAGCGGCAGGAGATAGCCTAGAATGAACTGCCAGCCGCGCAGGGGAGAGGCGAACAGCCGCAGCATCAGGGAAGTCGTGCGATCCTTAGAGATGAGCATCGCGGCAAAGAGCGCAATGAAGCTCAGCCCGAAAACGCCGATGCCGGGCGTCAGGTTTGTAAGATCAAAGAGGTTCATGTTGGCTTCCTGCGGGATATTGGACTGGATGATGTGCAGCAGAATCAGCAGAACCACGGGGAAGCCGACGCCGAAAATCAGGCTCAACGGGTCGCGCAGCATTTCCTTGCGATTGCGCGATGCAAAAAAGAACATTCTTCTCATGCTTCCGTCCCTCCTGCCAGCTTGATAAAGGCGTTTTCAAAGTCGGTTTCCCCGGCGGCGTCCAAGATTTCCTGCACGGTTCCGCAGAGGCGCAGGCGGCCGTGCGCCAGAATTGCTACGCGGTCGGCGAGGGAGGCGGCTTCCTCCATATAGTGCGTGGTCAGGATGACCGTCACGCGGCCTTTGAGCTTTTCGATGATGTTCCAGAGCTCGCGGCGCGCGAGGACGTCCAGCCCCAGCGTCGGCTCATCGAAGAAGAGAATCTGCGGCTGGGAGATCAGCGCCATGGCAATGGACAGACGTCGCTGCCAACCGCCGGAGAGTGTCCCGGCCCTTTGCCCGGCGACCTCCTGCATATGGAATTCTTCCAGCATAGCCGCTGCTTTTTCCTTCGCTTCTTTCCGCGTGCTGCCGTAAATCCCGGCAATCAGCTCCAGATTTTCGCGCGCAGTGAGCTTGGGCGCGACGGCGGTTTCCTGCGGGGAGAGATTGATGCGGCTTTTGACCTCCTGTGTCTGGGAAACCAGAGAATAGCCGAGAATCTCCGCGTCGCCGGATGTAGGCGCGAGCAGACCGGAGAGCATCTTGACCGTCGTGGTTTTGCCCGCGCCGTTGACGCCCAGCAGGGCAAAAAGCTCACCCTGCTTTACGGTCAGGTCAAGCGCATCCACGGCGGTTTTCTCGCCGTAACGCTTGGTCAGTTCTTTCGTTTGGATCGCGTTCATTCCGATTTCGCCTCCGGATTCATGTAAGATGTGATGGTCTCCATAATTTTCTGCGCTTCGCTTGCCGGGGGAATGGCAATGCCCTGCGCGACGTCCGCCAGCAGGAGCAGAGAGCTGCCCGGCGCGATGCCGAACATCTCCCGCACTTCTGCGGGAATGACGATCTGCCCCTTGGGGCCTACCTTGACGACGGACATGAATTTGCCGGGAGGGAAGGGAGCTGCGCTCATAAAATCACCGCCTTGCAGCACCAGTATAACTTGTATAACTAATTATACCATGAAGACGAAAAAAGTCAAGAGAGGGAAAGAATAGAAAATAGAAAAACGAAGGCGGCTGCCGGAGCAGCCGCCTCAGACTGTCAAAAAACCTATCCAGCCAAAGTACTCGGAGGGAAGAAAAGAGTGAAAGGAAACCGTCAGGGTTTCCTTTCGCGTTCAATCACCCGCCGCAGCGTCCAAAATTGCAAAATAAAACTGCGAAATTGTATTTTGTAATTTTTCGCCTCATCTTGTCAAAAAAGTCCTTTTGGACTTTTTTGACAAGATGAGGCGGCTGCCGGAGCAGCCGCCTCTGTGTTATGGAATTACTTGCTTGCCTTGGACTTCTTCTTGCCGAAGATGACTGCAAGGACAGTGCCGGCGCTGAGGATCATCAGGGAGATCCAGAGCATCAGGTTGCTCTCGTCGCCGGTCTTCGGGGTCTTGGTTGCAGGAATGACGGTGTTTTCATTCTGCTTCAGTCCGCAGGTCTTGCACTCCTCGTGCTTCGCGCCAGCCTTCTTGGAGGTTGCCTCCACGTCGGTGACCCACTCGAAGGTGTGCTTTTCCTTCTCACTGCGCTTGGTGCAGCCGTCGTTCTTGCACTCGTGCCAATGGCCTTCTGCGTCATGCTTCCACTCGCCGGTGAAGTCATGCTCCTTGGCAGCCGTCGTGATCTCGTCGCAGAACTTGCAGTGGATCGCGGTGGTGCAGTCGCCGTCGTCTTCCTCGGGCGTGTGGCCGTCATTGACGGTGAGAGTGATAGTTGTCTTGTTGTCGGCCTCGTCGATGACTTCAAGCGTCTGCTCGCCGTCTGCCGGGTTAATCTTCAGACCGTTGTTGTTGTCAAGCCGGACGGGCTTGCCGTTCAGCGTGACGCTCTTGAGGTAGCGCTCGTTGATCGTGACATCGACCGCTTCGCAGTAGGTCTTGCCATCTTCTGCGCCGACGATCACGGGTGCGGTCGCATCCAGAACGATGCCGTCGGAGGAGATCCAGGTCACGTTGCCGGCCTGATCGGTCAGTTTCGCGTAGATGACGAATTCGCCGTCGGGCTTGATCTCAAAGGCCTCGGTGTAAGCGGTGAGTTCCTTGCCTTCCAGCTCCTGCTGAATGAGTGCCTTTGTCGGGTTCTCATCGACGTAGTACTCAATCGTGACATCCAGACCGCTGTTGTCCTCGGCGGTGATGGTCACGGTCTGCTTCTCGCTG
>UQWH01000077.1 GCA_900544705.1 uncultured Eubacteriales bacterium
AATAGACTTCTGCCAGATACCAGAATCAAATTTGCGCATAAACCTTGACACTACCGAAAAATCTGAAATTCACTTTGCCAAAATCAAAAAAATTTCCCAATTGGTTAGTGAGGGCACAAACCTCACGAACCTTGAAAATCGAATTTTGCTGACGATGGAATCCGCCTGTATTGCTTATGTGACCCGATCGCTTCCGGCCTGCCGAATACGCCTTCCGATGTGCTTTGGGCGTGCGTATGTATGTGCCACAAAGCGAGCCGTCCGGCCGCCTGAATTCGGCGCTTTATGTCACCGCGTTCCAAGCGAGAGTTGATTTCCTTACACGGGTTAAATTAGCCGGCGTGACCTTTTCAGTCACGCCGGCTGCATTTTTAATTGTCTCACGGACGCCGCCTCAACCGGCGGGGGTGATTTTATTTCAGTTGCCTTGCCCGGGCAAATTTGCTCAGGGGCTCCTCGTGCAGGCCGTAGCGGCGGCAGAGCGCTTCGGCAAGGACCTGCATCGCGGCAGGGGAACCGCCGCAGAGCTCCAGCTCTACCTCGGTGAAAGGCAGCTCCTGCATGCTTCCGCGCAGGACGCCGTGGTCTCCGGCCAGTTCGGCACTACTGCCGTCCGGGAAACGCAGCAGTGCCGCACGGCGCAGGAACGCCGCCCCGCAGACGGGAACCAGTCCTGCGGCACAGAGCGAGGGGAGTTCCGCGGGCGCGCCGGATCTTACCAGTGCTTGCACTGCTTCGCGATTCATGCAGGCTGCGGCAATTTCCCATTCGCCGCGCAAATGATCCTCCAGCGGGACTTTCACGCAGACGACACTGCTCCCGTTCTCGCAGCGGCGGCGCAGCATCCATTTACGAGTGGAGAGCGCGCGGGAGGGGGTGTCGTAATACGTCGTTTCCATTTTGATTTCTCTCCATGGGCCGCAGAGCGCCGCGACTTCATGGTCTGCCAAAATTTCTGCAAGCTGCGCCGGATCCCGGACCGCCAGCTTGAATTCCAGTTCCTGTCCCATTGCTTCCTCCAGTCAAATGATACCACAATCATATCATTGTCGTTCCGGCGCGTCAACCGGCTTTCTTCTGTGCAGAGAATTTCTTCAGAGGTTCCGTTGCAATTTCCGCGCGAAGAGCGGTTTCTCGACAGATTTACCCCAATGCTCCGTGCTAAGATGGTACATGTACAATACAGATACGATGAGGTGAATCGCATGAAGGAAAATGGGGCACCCAGACTCCTGCCGAAGCGGCGGACCGCCAGCTTTTTTCTGGCTGGCTGGGGCGCGCTGCTGCGCGACTGCGTTCTGTTCTGTCTGGCAGGCTTTCTGCTCTCCGGCGCGCGCATTGCCGGGCGTCTGATCCCGCTCGCGGCCTGCCTTGCCGCCGCGCTGCCGGCGGGCTTTCGGACGCTGTTCGCGGCAGTCGGGGCGGCGGGCGGTTATCTCCTGTTCGGAGAGGGCGCGGCCAGCGCGGAGCTTGTGGCGATGACGGTTCTGATGCTGGCCTCCACAGCGGTCTTTCAGGGCACGGAGCTTCCGGCACGGAGATGGTTTTTCCCGGTCATCGGCGGCGCTGTGGCCGCCGTTCTGGGTGCGGTCTTTTTTTTGAGCGACCCGGGGACGGAGGAGCTGTGTACATGGGCACTCAAGACATCAGTCACGGCCATCGGCACGCTGACGCTGCGGAGCGCGATGCAGGGCGACCGGCGAGGGAAGCTGCTCTTCGCCTCGGCTCTGCTGGCCGGCCTTGGCGGGCTGCCGCTGCCCGTAAATGCCGGGCTGCTCGGCGCGGCTGCTCTGACGCTCTGTGTACCGGAACTGACGGCAGTTACGGCTTTTGGTCTGGCGCTCGACCTGAGCGGAAGCGGCTGCGCCTGCGCAGCGCTGCTTCTTCCGGCGGCGGTCTGGCGCTTTACGCGGCTGCGTAGGCCTGCTTTACGCGCCGGAACAGGAATTCTCCTCACCGGTGCGGTGACGGCGCTCTGCGGCGCGGGCAGCACGGCAAATCTGCTGGGAATCGCGCTGGGCTATGCGGTCGGGTGGCTTCTGATTCGGACGGGGCTGCCAAGCCCATCCTTTGCGGCGACGGCAAGGGAGAGCGCAGCACATTCTCTGGGCGACGCGGCGGAGGTCATAGACGCGCTGCGTGGCCAGATGGATGCGAGCGGTCAGCCGCACCTAGCGCAGAGCGAGGCCGACAGCGTCTACGACGGTGCGGCCGACCGCGTGTGCCGGTGCTGTCCCAAATTTCACCGCTGCTGGGAACACGCAGCGGATCAGACCTACTATGCACTGACCGGCGCAGCAAAGACGATCCTGGAGCGCGGCGTAGCGACACCGGAGGATTTTCCGGAGAGCTTCCGGGAAAGCTGCTGCCATCTGGACGGGTTTCTCACTGCGGTCAATCAGGAACTGGAGGGAATGCTCTACCGCCGCCGCTATCGGATGCAGATGCAGGAGGCGCAGCAGGTGGTGTCGCAGGAGTTTTCCTGCGTTGCGGAATTCCTGCGAGATCGCCAGGAGGAGATCCACGAGCCGGAACACGGCCGGGGGGCTTACGCGCCCGTAACGGGTGTCAGCACGGCGCGCAAACGCGGAAACCTTGCCAATGGCGACCGTGGAGTGTGCTTTGCCGGGCCGCGCGCGGACTACTATGTGCTGCTCTGTGACGGCATGGGCAGCGGGCGCGAAGCCGCGGCGCTCAGCAGCGAAACGGTGCATTTCCTGAAAAAGCTGCTCTATGCCGGGATGGGGCCGGAGAATGCCTTGCAGGTTCTCAACGGCGCCTTTCTCCTGCGCGGAAACGGCTGCTTTGCAACGGTCGATCTGGTGCGCGTCGATCTGGCAAGCGGCGAAGCGGAGCTTCTGAAATGGGGCGGCGCGCCCTCTTATCTCCGTGAAAACGAACGGCTGGTCAAAAAAATGGGGGCAGCCGCACTGCCGCCGGGCGTGGGTGTGGGAGGGGGCCACGCGCCGGAGCAGTACAAGCTGTCCCTGAGGAACGGAGAAATGCTGATTCTTTTGAGCGATGGGGCAGGAGGGGAGGAAACGGAGGGGATCATCGCTGGCTTCAGCGGGGACTCACCGCGGGAACTGGCGGCGTTGCTGATTGCAGGCGCTGCGGCGATAGATGATATGACGGCGGTGGTGCTTTCTCTGCGTCCCCATGCTTACTAAAGACAAAATACCATATATTGTGCGAAGAATTTGTCGAAATACAAGATGCGGGAAAAGAAATTGTCTTGCCTTTCCGAAATTTTGCTGTTATAGTAAAAACGGAGGGATGCAATGTGTCTGTGGAAGGAATTTTGCTCCGCCGGGAGCGGCTGCACCTCGGCTGGAGTCAGGAAGGTTTATGCAAAGGGATCTGTGCGGTGTCGTACCTCTCCAAGATCGAGCAAGGACGCGCTGCGGCCTCCGAGGAGATCGTGCGGCAGCTTTTTGCGCGGATAGGGATCACATGGCAGGGCGCGCCGCAGACGCTTGCGCCCCTGCGCGCGCAGGTGGAAGCGGCCTATGATGCGCTGTTTTCCTTCCGAATGGAAGAATTTCAGGGAAGCGTGAAGGCACTGGAGCCGCAGGAGGCGCTTCTGCGCTACAGCCCGTTTGCATTGGACGCGATGCTGCTGACAGCTCTGTCACAGCAGCCGCACGAAGCTCTGCCGCAGGAGCTGGAGGCCTGCATGGATGCGCGTCAGCTTGCGCTCCAGCGTGCGCTGCAAAACCGGTTTTCGGAAGCCATCGCGCTCTATCCGCGGGCGTATTTCTACTACCTCGCCGGGGACGCCGCCTCGGAGCACGGCAGAGATTATCCGGCGGCGCTGGAGCTGTTTCAGACCGGCTTTGAGCTTGCGGCCAAGGAGGGCAGCGCCCATCTGATGCTCTTCTGCCGCGCACTGGCGGGAAACTGCTACTGCAATATGCTTGATGTACCGAATATGCTCGCGCAGTATGAGGTGGCGCAGCGGCTGGCAAAAGCGCTGGGCGACGAGGAAATATTGGAGACCATCCGTTACAATACAGCGGCGGTCCGACTGGAAACGGGCGAGTATGCCGAAGCCTACGCTTACTACGCCGGGTGCGCACAGCCGTCGGTGATGACGCTGCACAAGCTGGCGATCTGCTGCGAAAAACTCGGCAGGCGTGAGGAGGCACTGGCTGCGCTCGACCGTGCGGAGCAGATGGAGAGCTTCTCGCCGGACACGTCGACGGCCCGCCGTCTTTGCGCGCTGGTGCGGATGCGGCTGGAAAATCCGGAGTATCTGCACGATCCGGCCTACGGAGAGGCACTGCTGGCGGTGTTCGCCGAATGCCGGGAGCGCCTGCCGATCGGATATGCTTCCTTCCATCTGCCGTGGGTGCTGGAATGGTACACGGCTGCGCGGCAGTACAAGCTGGCATATGAGCTCCTGCGGACTTTCCCCAAAACGCTGATCGTATAGACTTAAAGCAGGTATATGAGGGATGCTTTTCCCACATATACCTGCTTTTTATTCTCTGAATCCTCTGCTAGAATATAGCTGAGGTGATCAGATGAAAAACAGACTCTGGACGAGAAACTACACGCTCCTGATGACGGCGACAACGCTCGGCTGCATCGGAGGAATCGCGGGTGGGTACGCACTGTCGCTTCTGGTGTTCGACGAAACCAGAAGCACGCTGGCCTCTGCCATCGTGCTGGCGATCCAGATCGTGCCGGGCTTTTTGATGCCGCTCCTTCTGGCTCCGTGGATGGACCGGATGCCGCGCAAGCCCTTCCTGGTGGGCGGGGACGTACTGAACGGCGTTTTGTATGCCGGGGCGGGGGTGTACCTGCTGCTGTTCCGATTCTCCTACGTTGGTTATCTGTGCTTTTCTCTGCTGCTGGCGACGCTGTCGTCCTTTGATCAGCTTGCTTACAACAGCATCTACCCCAAGCTGATTCCGGTGGGGATGGAACAAAAGGGCTACGCGGTGTCCTCCATGCTCTATCCTGTCATTCAAGTGCTCATCATGCCGGTCGCAGCGGCGCTGTATGAGCTTTTTGGGGTTGGGCTGCTGCTCATCGGGCAGGGAACACTGTCACTGCTGGCTGCGCTCATCGAAAGCCGCATCAGTATCCACGAGGAAAAACGTCTGACGGAGAAGCGCTATACGATCCGTCTGTGGTGGCAGGATATCCGCGAGGTGGGGCGGTATTTCAGGAAGGAAAAGGGGCTGCGCAGCATTTACGCCTATATGGCGGTGACGAACGGCGTCTCCTATGGCTATGGGCCGGTGATCACCGCGTTTTTCCGGACGGCGCCCGGCTTGAGCATGGTGCTGTATTCCTTTTTCTCCGTTGCGGAATTTGCCGGACGGACGGTCGCGGGATTGCTGCAATACACGGTGAAGATTCCGGCCAAGCGGCGCTTTGCGATGATCTTTGGGGTGTATCAGGTCTACGAAACGATGGATATGTGCCTGCTGTGGCTGCCGTATCCCCTGATGCTGGTCAACCGCGCGATCTGCGGCTTTCTCGGCACGAACAGCGCGACCATGCGGCAGGCGGCGGTACAGCAGTACATTCCGGAGGAAATGCGCTCGCGCGTGAATTCCTTCTTCGACATGGAGCTGACGCTGGCGACGAGCGTGCTGTCCCTGCTGGTGGGCGCGCTGGGCGAGGTGTTGGATTACCGGCTGTGCGTGACGATCTGCGGCGCGGTCGCAATGACGGCCTGCTGGCTTATCGTCTGGCGCGGCAGGCGGGAGGTCCGGCCGGTGCTTGAATATGAAAGGTCACAAAAAACCGAGGCGTGAGAACCACGCCCCGGTTTGGCTATTTACACATTGAACAGGAAGTTGACGATGTCGCCGTCCTTCATGACGTATTCCTTGCCCTCGCTGCGCACCAGACCCTTGGCCTTGGCTGCGGCCATGGTGCCGCAGGCTTTCATATCCTCAAAGGCGATGACCTCCGCGCGGATGAAGCCGCGCTCAAAGTCACTGTGGATCTTGCCGGCGGCCTGCGGTGCGCGGGTGCCCTTTTTGATCGTCCAGGCGCGGCATTCGTCGCTGCCGGCGGTCAGGAAGGAGATCAGACCCAGAAGATCATAGCTGCACTTGATCAGGCGGTCAAGGCCGGACTGCTTCAGGCCAAGCTCTTCCATGAACATTGTCTTTTCCTCCGGGTCATCCAGTTCCGCGATGTCCGCCTCCAGCTTGGCGCAGATGGGAAGCACCAGCGAGCCCTCGGCGTCCGCAAGCTGCTTGACCTGCTGGAAGTAGGGAACGCTCTCCGGGTCGTTCACGTCATTTTCGGAGATGTTCGCGGCATAAATCGTCTTTTTGAGCGTCAGAAGATCGGAGGTGGCGATCAGTGCGCGGTCGTCATCGGAGCACTCAAAGGTGCGCGCCAGCTTGCCCTCGTTCAAATGCTCCAGCAGCGCGGTAAAGACCTCCGCCTCCCGCAGAAAGCGCTTGTCGCCGCCCTTGGCGGCCTTCTGCGCCTTGTCCACGCGGCGTTCGCACATTTCCGCGTCTGCGAGGATCAGCTCCAGATTGATGATGTCGATGTCGCGCAGGGGGTCGGTGCTGCCTTCCACGTGGGTGACGTTGCTGTCGTCAAAGCAGCGCACGACATGGATGATCGCATCGGTCGTGCGGATGTTGGAAAGAAACTTGTTGCCCAGACCCTCGCCCTTGGACGCGCCCTTGACAAGGCCGGCGATGTCGACGAACTCAATGACGGCGGGGGTGAACTTTTTTGGGTGGTACAGATCGCGCAGCCACTCCAGACGCTCGTCCGGCACCTGCACGACGCCGACATTCGGGTCGATGGTGCAGAAAGCGTAGTTGTCCGCCGGGATTCCGGCGTTGGTGATGGCGTTGAAAAGGGTGGATTTGCCGACGTTCGGCAGCCCGACGATACCTAATTTCATATATCTTTACCTCTCCTTGAGCTTTTCTGATGCACAATGCGGCGGCTAAGCCACAGACTAAGAACTAATATAGCACAGTTTTCCCTGTTCCTCAACACTTTTTTGCTGCTTTGTTCAAGCTGTCATAATGGTTCTCAGGACGAATTTGCGGAGCAAATCGGGGAGTGCCTTTTATTCCTGTGCGTTCTCCGAAATCCCCAAGAGAATATGCACCGCCTGACGGACGTCGTCCTTTTCACGGTAGGCCTTCAGTACCCGGCGCTCCTGCTCGGTCAGATCGTCGCCGGTGACCCGAATTCCAAGCAGAAGGCTGGGCGATACATCCAGCGCGACGCAGACGGCGGCGAGAATATCCGCGTCCGGGCGGTTGAGCCCCGTCTCCCTTAATTAAAGATATTGTTGGGTAAAAAAGAAAGGTCAGTCGATTTTGCCGA
>UQWH01000078.1 GCA_900544705.1 uncultured Eubacteriales bacterium
GCCGCGCGCGGCAGCGTGGACGAGGTCTATCCGAAGATCATGGCCGACACCGTCACCGGCTGCAACCGTCTGGGAGGGAACAATCCATGCTGAACGAGATTCAAGAGAAGATTCTGGAGATTGTCGCGGACATGAAGGGCACCGGCGAGGGCGCGGTCAACATCCGCTCCGACGGGCAGAAGGCCTTCCGCCGCAATACCGAGCATATCGTCATCGAGTCCAAGACCGACAAGGACGGCATCGACATCCGCATCGCGCCGTTCACGAAGAACGAGTCCGTGCACATCCCGGTCATCCTGACGAAGTCCGGCTTTTCCGACATGGTCTATAACGACTTCTTTGTCGGTGAAGGCGCGGACGTGACCATCGTCGCGGGCTGCGGTATCCACAACTGCGGCGACTGCGACAGCCAACATGACGGCATCCACACCTTCTATGTCGGCAAAAACGCGAAGGTCAAATATATTGAAAAGCACTACGGCGAGGGCGAGGGAAGCGGCAAGCGCATCCTCAACCCGCAGACCATCCTCTATCTGGAGGAGGGCGCGTCGGTGACGCTGGAAACCAGCCAGATCCGCGGCGTGGACGATACCAAGCGTTACACCAAGGCCGAGTGCAACGGCGAAAACAGCGAAATCGTCATCCGCGAGAAGCTCCTGACCCACGGCGAGCAGCACGCGGTCAGCGAGATGGACGTGTTTCTCAACGGCAAGAATACCAAGACGCAGGTCATTTCCCGCTCCGTGGCGCAGGATCATTCCTCGCAGATCTTCTATCCGCGCGTGCAGGGCAACAACCTCTGCTTCGGCCATGTGCAGTGCGACGCCATCCTGATGGGCGGCGCCAAGGTGCGCGCCATCCCGGAGATCACCTGCAACCATGTGGATGCCAGCCTGATCCATGAGGCGGCCATCGGCCGCATCGCGGGAGATCAGATCCTCAAGCTCATGACGCTGGGCCTCAGCGCGCAGCAGGCTGAGGAGAAGATCCTCGAAGGGTTCCTCCGCTGATGCTGCGCGTTACGCTGCTTACCGTCGGCAAGCTCAAGGAGAAATTCTACCTTGCCGCGGTGGAGGAATATCAGAAGCGCCTGAAAAGCTACTGCGATTTTTCCCTGATCGAGCTGCCGGAAACGCGCCTGCCCGACGACCCCGCGCCCGCGGAGATCGCCGCCGGGCTGGCGAAGGAGGCCGGGCTGATCGTGCAGAAGATCCCGAAGGGCGCGTGGTTCTGCGTCCTGACGCCGGAGGGAACGGAGCTTTCCTCCGAGCAGCTTGCCAAAAAGCTGGAGGCGGTCAAGCTCTCCGGCCGCGGTGCGGTGTGCTTTCTGATCGGCTCGTCCTACGGCATCGCGCCGGAGGTCAAGAAGCTGGCGGATTTTCGCCTGTCCTTCGGGCCGATGACCTTCCCGCATCACCTGATGCGCGTGATGGCGCTCGAGCAGCTCTACCGCGCGCAGAACATCCTCGCCGGGACGAAATACCACAAATAGAGGAAAAGTATGAAAAACGACTGGAAGGTCTTTTATCAGGCCGATTTCTGGAGACACTGCGGGCGCGACCACGCCGGGCGGGCGCTTCCGATCGAAAGACGATTTGACTGGTGCGGCGAGGACTGGTATGTCCCCGCCGCCTACGTCTGCACGCAGGGCGTGGTGCTCGATCTGCTGCTGCGCGTGCCGCAGGAGCGCTTCGCCGCCTTCGCGGAGAAATGGAGCCTCACGCCGGAGCGCGGCTGCGAGGAGTTTTCCGAGGAGGAGGTAGAGACGATCGACCGGGAGAATCCCCTGAGTCAGGATTTTTCCGCAGGGCTGACGCTCAACGGCAGCCCGATTCCCTACGGCAGGTCCTGCGCCGTAAGCTATGTACCGAAGCTGGCGGAGGACAAACCCGCGCTGCGGCTTCTGGCGCATTACGGCTTCGATATGGACTGCTGCTGGGCCATCCACCGGCTGTTTTTCCCGCAGAAGCGCCGGAAGATTCAAACGCTGTCGCTGCATCTTGCGGCGCAGCCGGAGTGGCTGCCCGGCCCGCACTTCACGGCGGAGGCGGGAAATCCTGTTGTGCTCACGCATCCCGCGACCGGCGCGGTTTATACGCTGACGCCGCAGAGTATCGAAGCGGAAACGCTGGAGCTTCCGCCACAGGGACCGGAATTCCCGCGGCATCTGGTGCGCATGGACTACACCCTCAGCCCAGAGCTGCCGGGAGATGCGCTGCGGCTGTGCGATACCGTGCCCGCCGATCCCGCGCGAAGGAGGGGCGGGGGCATCATCGGCGGTGCCGACGGGCCGACGGCGATCTTCATCGGCTGCCACTCGGAGGAAGAAAGAATCCACTCGGCCTTTTCCTCGCCGCATTTTGCGCCGCAGGAAGCGTCGGTCGAGTGGCGCACGTCCTTCCGCGTGATGCGGAAGCCGGACTGCACGGTGGCGCTTTTATAAACTTTTATGTAAAAGGGATTTTCACAAGAATGTGGAAATTCCTTTTTTTGCGTTACAGGAGGAATATCCCGTTGATTTGATACTGATTCTTGATTAAAAAATTTAATCAAGAATCCCGTGTGCTACGCACACTCGCATCGTGCGAATGCACGCTGCGCCGTCTCATGCAGAATCTGACGCGCCTTCGGCGCTATAAAAAGCATTTCAAGCTTTTTAACAGATTCTAGTATGAGATATTCTGCGTTTGCATATTTTCATCACATATCAAGTGTAAAACGAAACAGACTTCTGTCGTATTCTGTCGTTTTTTCCGGAAATGTCCGATGGTGTCTTATAATGATGTAACATCAGAATTTCAAAGGAGAGCATTATGACAAAGACAGAAACCCTGCTTCGGGCGCTTTTGGGGCCGGTGCGCGAGGACATCCGCCCGCTGGCGGCGGTGGTGGATTATGTGGCCGGCTTGCTTTTTGTGGAGGAAATGCAGCTGGACGATGTGCGTATCACCAAGCGCGTCTATCCGGCGGTGGCAAAGCAGCTCGGAAAGCCTGTGACGGCGATCTCCAGAAGCGTGGAGCGCCTGACGGCGCGCTGCTGGAGCGACGGCGATCCGGAGCTTTTGCAGACTATTTTGGGGCGTAAGGTTCTCGCGCCCTATTCCCCGCGGGAAACGGTGATCTGTCTTGCCTATTATGTTCATTATGACTGCTCCATGCACGAGGTCCTGCGCCGCCGTCTGGGGATAAAATAAGCGATCGGCTTTTGCTGCGTCCTCATAAGAAACCACAGCCCCTTCGCCGAGTCTTTTCCGCCGGAACTGCGGCGTTTTCCCTTGCGTTACACAAAGCAGCGCCGCGGAAAAACGCCTTGTTCCAACAAAAAATCCTTCGGCGAATGGCTGTAAGCAGGGATTCCCCGCAGACAAAGTCTGCGGGGAATCCTCTATGTTTTCTTATTCGGACTCCGCTTTCGCCGATCGCTTATTTTTATAATTCCGCGATGATTTTGGTTCCCTTCCGGCGCAGCCAGCGATAGAGGAGAAGGGAAAACACCAGCATTACTGCGGCGCACACCGCCAGATAGGCGGCGCCTCCCAGATGCCAGCCGCCCAGCAGATAACCGGCCGCGATGGCAGCGGCGAGAATCCAGCCGCCGAACAGCGACAGCATGACGCTGAGACTCTGCTTGATGGGGGTGATCTCGCTTGTCCAGGTGACATTGGCCCATTTCGTACCGGCCGACAGGTCGAACAAGGCCATCATCAGCACGAACAGCAGGCAGTTTCCAACCAGAAGCAGCCGCTCGGCGGGCGAGCCGGACGAGATTGCAGCCGCGCAGAGGGCACACAAGGCGACGGGAATTTCGGTCAGCAGGAGCTGCATGGTGAGCTTCGCCCGCAGAATCTGCCACGGGCGGACGGGGAGCGACTGGAGAAGCCACAGCGCTTTTCCCTCCAGCGAGACAGTGGGCGCGGCCATGTTGTTCATGGTGGACAGCAGGCAGACCACGGCGCAGAGCAGCACCGGCACGGCGGCTGGATGCTCTGCAAACAGTTCCGTCAGGACGGAAAGAAAGACGCTCCCGCGCAGAAGCAGAAGGACTGCCGCGACCGGCAGGAGCAGAAGGCCGAAGCCGCAGTTGAGCATATAGTTCGGGTTGGAGGTGAAGCGCCTGAGCTCCTTGTACAGCAGCGCGCGGGACAGCGGGCGCACGCGCGCGGCCTTTTCGCGGTAGACGGCCTTCGCGGTCTTGCCGCTGGCGGTGGCGATGCGCAGGAAGCTGCGCGCCAGCACAATGCAGGTCAGCGCGAACAGCCCCAGAACGACGGCCGAAACGACCAGCATGGCAAAGCCGTCGCCCTCGCCGACGCGGCCGAGCAGGTAGAGAGGATAGACCCTGCCGCGGATCGCCGCGCCGTAGACCGCGGCATTTTCAACCAGCTCGCGGATCCACGTCTGCGCCTTGAAGCCGACAAAGTAGTATGCGCCGAAGAGGACAAGCGACAGGAAAACGGCGGCAAAGCTGCGGTTTTTGAGCTTCAGGCTGATCTTCGCCACGACCCAGCCCAGCAGGCAGGAGAGAAACAGCACGAAGATCGTTATCAGGACCAAAAGCAGCACGCAGCCGAGGACGGACGCAGCCGTCTGCGCCACGGTGCAGAAATACACGGCGATCGCCGGGATCAGCACGACGCCGGAGTACATCAGTCCCATCAGGTACACGCCCAGCATCCGCGCGGCGAGGACAAGCCGCACCGGGATGGGCAGCGACAGCAGAAGATCGTTGTCCTTGGCCAGATACAGTCCGGCATAGGTGTTGAACACACTGCCGAACACGCCCAGCGCCACGGCGACCAGACTGCACAGCGTGAAGTACAGCCAGCCCATTCCTGCCTGTACCAGCGGAGTGCAGAGTTGGCTGGCGAGGAAAGTGAACATTCCGCCGAGAATGCCGACCATCAGCAGAAGGTAGGCGATGATCATGGCAGTGGAGGAGGCGCGGGAGCGGCGTTTGCCCTTCTTCTGGTCATAGAAGAAGCCGCGGTTGATCTCCAGCAGCTGCTTTTTCAGAAGAATTTTCAGCATTGTTCTCCCTCCAGTTCAAGGAAGACCTCCTCCAGGGAGTCGTCGCCCTTGACCTCCTCCATCGTGCCGGAGCGGATGAGGCGGCCGCCCTTGATGATGGCGACCTTGTCGCAGAGCTTCTCCGCGACCTCCAGCACGTGGGTGGAGAAGAAGATCGCGCCGCCTGCATCGCACAGCTCGCGCATCATGCCCTTGAGCAGGTGCGAGGCCTTAGGGTCGAGGCCGACGAAAGGCTCATCCATTAAAATGAGCTTTGGCGCGTGCAGCCATGCGGAGATGATCGCGAGCTTCTGTTTCATGCCGTGTGAATAGGCGGAGATAGGCTGCGCCAGATCGTCCGTCAGCTCGAAGGTGGCGGCATATTTTGCAATGCGCTCCTTGCGCGCCGCGGCGGGGACGGCGAACACGTCCGCGATGAAGTTCAGATACTGGATGCCGGACATATAGTCATAAAGATCGGGGTTGTCCGGGATGTAGGCGATCTGCTTTTTGCAGGCGAGAGGATCCTCCCGCACGGACACGCCGCCGATGGTGATCTCGCCGGTGTCGAATTGCAGAATCCCGGCGACCGAGCGCAGGGTGGTCGTCTTGCCCGCGCCGTTGTGGCCGATGAAGCCGTAGATCTCGCCCGGCGCAATATGCAGGGAGAGGTCGTCCACGGCTTTTTTCTCCCCATAAGTCTTGGTCAGATGTTCAATTCTCAGCATGAAAAGCTCTCCTTATCTCTTGTTTCTGCCGCGCAGAATGTTCATCAGCACATACAGGCCGAGAAGAAGAACGATCGCGCCGCAGAGGATGCCGTACATCGCGGGCACGCCGACCTTTTCCCCGAAGAAGTAGACGTTGCAGTCGATGCCGTCACGTATTTTTTCGATGACCTCCGCCGGGAAACCCGCGCGCTCCATCTCGCGATAGACCCCGGCAAGACAGTGATTGCGCAGCAGACTGGTGCCGTAGGTACCCGGCAGGAAGGACAGGACCTTCTGGAGTCCCTCGGAGAAGTTGGAAATGGGCATATACGCCCCGCAGATGAAGCCGTAGCCCGCGCTGACGATCGTGCCGACCGCCGAGGCCTGCCCGTTGGTGGACAGGGGGAAATTCACGCAGGAGGACAGCGCTACGCCGAAGAGCGTCAGCAGGAATACGTCCAGCGCGATGCGCGCTACGTCGCCGAAGGTCAGATACCAGCCCATGCGCCATAAGTACAGAAGGCTTGCGCCGAAGGCCACGAAGGTCACGATCAGCGTGACGAGAGCCGAGGCGATGAAGTAGGCGAGCGCGACGGTGGAGCGGCGCACCGGGCTGACCGTGAGGTCGCGCAGCGCGCCCGAAACCTTATCCTGTACCATCATCAGGTTGGAGCAGAAGGCGACCGTCACGCAGCTCACCGCCAGCAGCGAGGAGATCAGCTCCCCGCCGACCGTTGCATCAATGAGCGCGTCAGCGACCGGAAACCCCTGCGGCAATGCGCTGACAAAGCTGTCGCGGTATACGCTCGCAAGGAACGTGGCGTAGAGCACCAGCAGCACGACCGGCGTGATCAGCGAGGAGATCAGCATCCCCTTATCCTTGAAGAACAGCCGGCGGTCGCGCCGGATCAGATTTGCAAGTCCTGTCATTTTTCCGTACCTCCCGTCAGCTTTTTGCCCGTTACGGCGAGGAAGACATCATCCATTTTGCCCTTGGTGATCTCGTAGTCCGTGAACAGTTCCGGGTGCTCCACGATGAGCTTTGTCGCCGCGGCGGTGTCCGGCACGGCAACGCGCACCGCGCCGCGGAGCACCTCACAGGGCAGGCCGAGCGGCCGCAGCGCTTCCGCGTCCGCGCCGTAGAGGGTGATGAAGTCGCCGGTGTAGGCGTTTTTAAGATCCAGCGGCGTTCCCTCGGCGGCGATCGCGCCGCTGTCGAGAATGACGACATAGTCCGCGTCCGCGGCTTCCTCCATGTAATGCGTGGTCAGAAATACGGTCAGATTCTCCCGGCGGCGGAGTTCCTGCACGACGTCCCACAGCAGCTTGCGCGTCTGCGGATCGAGGCCGGTCGTCGGCTCGTCGAGGATCAGGA
>UQWH01000079.1 GCA_900544705.1 uncultured Eubacteriales bacterium
AGAACCGCTTCGGCTCGACCAACGAGATCGGTGTTTTTGAAATGGACGACAGCGGTCTTCGCGAAGTGCCAAATCCCTCGGAAATGCTGCTCTCCGGACGTCCTCTGGGCACACCCGGCACCTGTGTCGCCTGCGTGATGGAAGGAACTCGGCCCATTCTTGCTGAGGTGCAGGCGTTGGTTGCGCCTACCAGCTTCAACATGCCGCGGCGCACCAGCAACGGCTTCGATTTCAACCGCGCTGCGATGCTGCTGGCGGTGCTGGAAAAGCGCGGTGGGATGCGCTTCGGCAATGCCGACGTCTATCTGAACGTCATCGGCGGCCTGCGGCTGGACGAGCCTGCGGCAGACCTCGCCGTTGCGATCGCGGTGGCCTCTGCGGCGGCGGACAAGCCGGTCTCCGATCAGCTTGCGGCGATCGGGGAGGTGGGCCTGACCGGAGAGATCCGCGCGGTCAGCCAGCTTTCCCAGCGGCTGAGCGAGATCCACCGGCTGGGCTTCACGCGCTGCCTTGTACCGCGCAGCAGCCGCGAACTGCGCGCGCCGGAGGGGCTGGAGCTGCTGCGGGTGCGCAATATCCGCGAGGCAATGGCGGTCGTTTTCTGATTTTTGAAAATAGTAGTGGATTTTCTCGGCAATTTGTTGTATCATATGAGAGATTTGGACGATAATCCAACTGTATCTCTCTGTATCTCTCTTGGAGGAGCAAATCATGCCCGGCATACGATACCTTACCAGAGTCATCCGCGGGATGCGCTTTCAGAAGCTCAATCAGATGATGGACGTGGTCAAGCGGAAGTCCGGCCACGGCAAGGCCAGAACCTTCTGCGACATCGTCTGGTGCGCGCTGCGCTATGGCGCGGGCTACTATGATTATGTCATGTTCGGCTTTTACGACATGAACGGCAGACAGCGCGACACCTATCTGACGCGCGTCCGCAATAAAAAAGTCTGCGAGCTGATGAATCAGCCCGGTTTTTCCGACGAGTTCGACGACAAGCTCCGCTTCAACGTCCGCTTTGCCGATTTCCTGCACCGCGAAACGCTGAACGCGGAGACCGCAACAACGCAGGAGCTGGCCGCTTTTCTAGGCCGGCACCCGGTGTTTTTTGCCAAACCGAACCGCGGCACCTGCGGAAACGGCATTGAGAAGCTGAGTGCTGCGGACTTTGCCTCGGCGGAGGCCTGCGCGGCCTATCTTTCCGAAAAGCACCTGAATGTTCTGGAAGAGCCGCTCACGCAGCACGAGGAAATGGCGCGCCTGCATCCGCAGTCGGTCAACACCCTGCGCATCGTCACCGACCGCGTGGGCGACACCGTATACATCGCCTACATTGTCGTCAAGATCGGCCGCGGCGACGGCTTCTGCGACAATTCCGGTCAGGGCGGCGTGATCTGCCGCGTCGACACGGAAACGGGCAGGATCTGCTCCGTCGCGACGGACGATTATTTCAACGTCTATGAAACCCACCCGGACACCGGCATCCGCTTCAATGGCTATCAGCTTCCGATGGTGAACGAGGCGATCGCCTTTGCAAAGAAGGCCGCGTTCGTCGTGCCGGAGATCCGCCACGTGGGCTGGGACGTCGCCATCACACCGGACGGCCCCGTGCTGATCGAAGGCAACGACTATCCCGGCACCGACCTGTGCCAGCTTGCGCCGCATTATCCTGAAAAGCAGGGACTGTGGCCTTACTATAAAAAAATACTGAATCTGAAGAAATAGAGGGAGAATCATGGAAGAACTCAAGCCGAATGTTGGTAAAAATGACATTATCGTTGTGGACGGCGTCAGCTATCAGCGCCTGCCGATCCGCACGCATCTGATCACGGACAAGGACAATATCCTTGACGTCGCGGAAAAGTACGGCTCTCCCGTGCTGACCGAGCCGGATGATATTCTTTTCATCTCCGAAAAGTGCGTCGCCTGCACGCAGAAGCGCGCCATCCCGCTCGAGGACATCAAGCCGCGCAAGCTCGCGACATGGCTGAGCAAGCACGTCACCAAGACGCCGCACGGTATCGGCCTCGGTATGCCTGAAACCATGGAGTGCGCGCTGCGCGAGGTCGGTACGCTCCGCATCCTCTTCGCCGCCGCGATCTCCGTCATCGGTAAGAAGATCTTCCGCAAGAAGGGCTGGTTCTACGCCGTTGCGGGCTACCGCGCACGTTCCATCGACGGTCCCTGCCATAACACCATTCCGCCCTACAACCACTATGTCGTGCTTGGGCCGCTGAAGCCCGATCAGGTCGCCGCACAGATCAAGGAGCGCGTCGGTCACGAGGTCTGCATCGTGGACATCAACGATTTGGAAGGCCAGATTCTCGGCACTTCCTCCAAGAAGCTGGATAAGAAGCTCTACGCCAGAGTGCTCAAGGACAATCCGCTGGGCCAGGATGATCAGCAGACGCCGATGGGCATCATCCGTCGCGTATAAAAAGTCTTTCGACTTTTTATACGCGACGGGAAAAATTGCAAAATGTTTTTTGCAATTTTGTCGCTGCGGCGGGTTATTGAACGCGAAAGGAAACCCTGATGGTTTCCTTTCACTCTTTTCTTCCTTCCGAAATTTTGGACTGCAAAAAGCCGCTGAGATGATCATCTCAGCGGCTTTTCCTTATTGAAATTCTTTCAAAATGTTTTCCTGCGTTGTGCCGGCAGGGAAGATGGAAACCAAATCGCTGCCGCTCTCGGCGGCCTCGATCCAGCGGCTGTAGACCTCGTCCTTTCCCGCATAGAGGAAATACGTGCAGCGGAGCTCCCTGCCGTTTTCCAGCTTGAGATAAGCGCTTCTCTGGAGCAGCGCGCCGTCAGCCGGGGGCGCATCGTCGGAAAGGAAACGCGGAGAGCCGATGCCGGACTGCTTGCAGGCGGCAATGATCTCCGGCAGGTGTCCTTCGTCAAGCGACGGAGGGACATTATCCGGAGCGCCGCTGACCCTTGCAGGCGCATCGGCAAAATTTTCGCGGAAAAGTGCAGATTCACGGTTCTGGCAGGCGGATAGAAGCAGGAGCAAAAGCAGGAACAGGGGAATGAAACGTTTGACGGACATTTTCTAGCCTCCTTCTATTCAAATCTCTAATTCGATCTTATCAGATAGAAGGCGTCGTGTCAATAGGTATTTCACCCAGGGCACGGACGGCCTCGTACAATTCCTCCGGCGTATGGCACAGCTTCTGCGCGCCGGCCTCGATCAGCTTCACCTCTGCGCGGAAGCCCCACGTCACGCTGAGGCAGGGAAGTCCGGCGTTGCGCGCCGTTTGCAGATCGACCTCGGAATCTCCGATGTAGACCGCGTTTTCCCGGCCGACGCCGAGGCGCTTCATGCCCTCGTAGACCATGTCCGGCGCGGGCTTGCGGGCAACGCCCGGCATTTCGCCGACGGCGACGGGAATGAGCTTGTCGAAATACAGCTCGCGCAGCAGGGTAACGACGCTGCCTGCCTTGTTGGAAACGATGGCCATGGGATAGCCTTCCTCCTGAAAACGTTGCAGAATTTCAGGAATTCCGACATATGGCTTCGTTTTGTTGTGATAATTCTTGGAATAATACCGCTTCATTTCGGCAAGGACGGTGTCGACCATCGCTTCATCCGTCTGTGCCGGCACGGCGCGGCGGATGAGCATCCGTAGCCCGTTTCCGACAAAGGCGCGGACCTCGTCCAGTGTCCTTGTGGGGAACCCGAAGGCTTGTAAAGCATAGTTCGTGCTGTCCTTCAGGTCTTCCAGCGTATCAAGCAGCGTGCCGTCCAAATCAAAAATCAGTGTCGTTTTCATGAGAATTCTCCTTCAAATTGAGGTGCGAGAGGGGATTGGCCTCCGCAGCGATTTTCAGTTCGGTGTTTTCAATGTGGGTGTAGATCTCCGTCGTGTTCAGATGCTCGTGGCCGAGCACCTCCTGCACGGTCTTGATGTCCACGCCGTTGGAGATCATCAGGGTCGCTGCGGTGTGACGCAGCTTGTGGGCGGAATATTGCTCCGGGTCGAGCCCGGCCTCCAGCATATGCTTCTTGACCAACCGGTGGACGGCGGTCACGCTGATGCGGTTATTATCGCGCGAGCCAAAAAGCGCCCGGTTATCAGAGAGAACTTTTTTGTTGCGTTCGAGGAGGTAATCGTCAATTGCCAGCTTGCAGGCAGAGCCGAAATAGACGATGCGCTCCTTATTTCCCTTGCCGACGACGCGAATTCTGTCATCATACACGTCGTTCAGATTCAGCCCGACCAGCTCGGAACGCCGGATACCGCAGTTCAGGAACAGCATCAGGATCGCGTAGTCGCGCTTGGCATTCGGCCCCTGAACGGAGGAGAGAAGGCGCTTGGATTCCTCCAGTGTCAGGTATTTGGGGAGGGACTTGCGGATTTTGGGATATTCAACGTCCTTGACGGGGTTTTCCGTGAGCTGCTTCGTCCGAACCGTCAGATATTTATAGAAGGATTTGACTGCGGAGAGCTTGCGCGCACGCGCGGCAGAGCCGATGCCGGGATTTATGGACTCCGCCGATTGACGGTCATTTGCGAGATAGGAAAGGAAATCAAAAATATCAGTAATCGTTATCGTTTTTATAAAATCAAGATCGACATTGCGGATGGAGATGTCTTCCAACGGCGTCGTATAAGGCATCTCGTTTTTCACCAGCACCATAAACCGCAGAAACATCCGCAGATCAAGATAATATTCCTGAATCGTCTTTTGGGATTGGCCCTTGATCGTTTCATGGTAGGACAGAAATTCGCGGAGGATCTGCGGACAATCCGTGTAGCGTTCCATTTGGGAAAGGCTCCTTTCCGGGAAATAAAAAAGTGTCACAGCGTGTGTGAGAATTGCAGAAATCATCTGGTGCAGCACATGCAGCGGAACCGTCGGTGTATCTGCTCGACTGAGCGTTGCAGGAATACACAGCGCTGCATTCTGATCGCGTTTTCCGAAACGAAAGTGCGGCAAAGTCCATGCCGCGACAGTATTGTCGCAGCGTTTCAGCCGATCATGCTTGTGTAATCATGTATATACGATTGTAGCACAGCTTTCTGTAAATTTCAAGCGTCAAACGCAACAAAATTTTTATTTTGTTGCGTTCATTGCACCGCAAAAAAGAATCACCGCGCCATACTCGCGCAATGAACGCATCCGGGCCAATTGGCCCACAAAATAGCCGTTGTTGTTTCGTTCGGCTTTTCGCCGCCCCCCCTTCGACAATAATCTACCAAATGCGGGCGGCGTTGTCAAGCCTTTTTTCTCCCCGCGCCCGCGCGGCGGTATCTCCCGCGCGCCGTCAGGCGCTTGTCTGCCATGGCATAAATCAACGTAACCGTCAACCCGCCATGATTCAGCGCCCGCCGCACGCGCTCAATATCGCCATACTTTTCCAGCAGCCCCACGGCGTAAACCTTGCGGAAGCTGTGCGGCGCGACGTTCTGAGTTAACCGGCACGCAGCCGCCGCCCGCTTGACATCCTTCCACACCGCCTGTCTCGTTCTGGGCTTTCCCTGCCGTTCCCCCTCGAAAACCCAACATTTTCCAGAATTTTCCAGTAGGTCATACAGCAGCGGTTGAGGGATTCCCACTTGCCGCCGCTTCCCTGTTTTCTGCTCGGTAATCCAGAAATTCGGTTTCAACTGCTCCGGCCGCAGCGCCAGCGCGTCAGAGATGCGGAGTCCGGTATGCAGCAGCAGCCGCACAACGAGCCGGTTCTCATACGTCAAGAGGTCGAGAACGTTCTCGACCTCTCTCTGTAGCAGATATTCGGTTGTCACCGGCCCACCTCACAATACCGCGCCAGTCCGGCGATATAGCCGCCGTTCGTCGGCTTCCCCCGTTCCGCGCTATAGGCCGCGCCAAAAATACGCTTCTGCAACCGCGCATCCCCGCGCAGCCACGCCTTTTCAATCGTGTGACGCATACTCCGCTCCACCCTTGACGGCGTGGAGCCAAACTCCCGCGCCAACGCCGGGTAAAGCTCCTTAGTCATGTACGGATGCTCTCGCACATCCCAGCGCCGCACCGCCTCGCGGAGCAGCGCCGTCCCCCTGACAAAATCGTCATGCCCCAGCTCCAACAGGGTTTCGTCTAACTTTTCGGTATCAATCATAGCTGTTTTTCCTCCTTAAACCTAGAAATCTTAATTTTTGCGCCGGGAATGACAAATTCCACAGCGTTATCAACAGAGCGATAATCTAAGTCAGCATAGACCTTATCTGGCTCCCGCAGCCGCCCGCCGGAATAATACCACCGACCAAGCGGGCGCTGCCCGTCCTGCTTGCCGATATACTTGCAGCAATAGCCGACGGCGGCGTGATAATCACCATAAAGCTCCTGCGCCGTCGAGAAGCCAAAACCCCACTGCGGAAGATTGAAAACCGTCCTATTATCCCATTTTACCCAAGAATCCACAACTTTCAGACCATCCCCGGAAAGAAAGCCGTGGAAATGGAAAGCGCCGTCCTTGTGTAGCTCCGGCACCAGAATATAGCGCAGGCCGCAGCGCCTGACCATATTGTCAGCCCAGCGCGACAGCGCTATCACGACGGCTTGACCGTCGTACCGGTCAATCTTCGATGCGTCGAGGGTAAGCGTTACGAAATATTGGAAATCATTCGCCAGCGCCAGCCGCCGCAGCTTCGCCCGCGCCCGACGCATCGACCGCAGCATATTTTCACCTTCGGACTTTACGCCCGCTTCGCGGACGGGCTTCGCCTTGTCGCTGTCCCATTTATCGGACAGTTCCCAGCCCGGTTCCCGGAACATCTGTGCTGACGCACAGACAACATCCTGACTGCCGTCAGGATAGGTATACACAACTGCGTTGTGTGAAAATTCGCCGACATTCTTGCTCATCCGCTCCGCGAATGACGGAATAATGTCCTATTATCAAGTAGAAGAAAGGCCGCTCGCTGCGCTCGCTCATCCCGCAAGGAAAGCCCGACACGGCGGGCGGCTGCGTCAGGGCCAGCGCCGCGCCCAGCTTCGCGCTGCGCGGCGTTCGGCCCCGCTTGCCGTCCGCTGCCCTAGGCGGCGCTCGAACCGCGCCGCTACGGGCATAAAGGAACCGCCGCCGGTCA
>UQWH01000080.1 GCA_900544705.1 uncultured Eubacteriales bacterium
TTCGTGCCGCTTCGTCAATCTTAGCGCAATACTGTCTTACGTACACCCAGCTATGCAGCCGGGGCTTTTGCCTATGCGGGCAGACGGTATTTTTCCGCGTAGACGCGGAAGCTGTCCTGAAAACGCGGGTCGCCGCGCTTGACGGCCTTCAGCGTTTCATGCAGGTTCAGGTTGTGCTGCGCGGTATCGATTACGCAGCCGGCGATGTTGGAGCAGTGGTCGGAGGTGCGCTCCAGATTCGTCAGCAGGTCGGACCAGACAAAACCGGCCTCAATGCTGCAATTGCCCTGCTGCATCCGCAGGATGTGGCGCGTGCGCATCTGCTCCTTCAGCGTGTCGATGACCTGCTCCAGTGGCTCGACCCGCGCGGCCAGCGCAACGTCGCCGGAGGCAAAGGCGTCGAGGGAAAGCTCCAGAATCTCGTCGATCGCAGCCGACAGCGTCCCGAATTCCGCCCGTGCGGCCGGACTGAAGGTGAGCTTCTTCTCCCGCATCTCCTCCGCGGATTCCAGCAGATTTACCGCATGGTCGGAAATGCGTTCAAAATCGCCTATGGTTTTCAGGAGCTCCGTCGCCTCCTCGCTCTCATTTTCGCCCAGCTTCTGTGCGCTGAGCCTGACCAGATAGGTGCCGAGGACATCCTCATAGTGGTCGCAGGAGCTTTCATCCTCCTGAATGCTCTGCGCCAGAGCGGGGGAGTACTTTTCCACGCACAGAAGCGCGTTTTTCAGCGCCCGGACGGAGCGATCCGCCATTTCGACCGCGACGGAGCGGCTGCGCTCCAGCGCCAACGAGGGCGTGGCGAGCAGACGCTCGTCCAGCTCCACGGTCTTTTCCCGCTGCTTGCCGTCCGCCACCATCCGGGTTGCCAGCTTTTCAAGAAGGCCCCCCGCGGGCAGCAGCATCGCAGTGCAGAGAATGTTGAAGGCCGAATGAGCCACGGCAATACCGTACATCGTCGCCGGCTCGTCAAAGAGTACGGGATGGAAGACGGCCTTTACAATGCAGAACACGGTGAGCAGGACGGCCACGCCGATGACGTTGAACATCAGATGCACGACGGCCGCGCGCTTGGCGTTTTTGTTCGTGCCAACGGAGGAGATCATCGCCGTGACGCAGGTGCCGATATTCTGCCCCATAATGATGGGGATCGCCGCGGCATAGCTGACGCTGCCGGTCACGGTGAGTGCCTGCAAAATGCCGACGGAGGCCGAGCTGGACTGGATGATGCCGGTCAGCACGGCACCGGCCAGTACGCCAAGCACGGGATTCTTGAACGCGAGGAAGAGGTTGGTAAAGGCGGGGACATCTTTCAGACCCGCCACGGCGCCGCTCATGGTTTCCATGCCGAACATCAGCGTCGCAAAGCCGAGCAGGATTGTGCCGGTATCCTTTTGCTTTGCCTTCTTGCAGAAAAGGTAGAGAACGATACCGATCAGCGCCAGCACCGGCGTGAAGGAGGAGGGCTTGAGCAGATTCACCCAGACGCTGCCGCTGTCGATGCCGCCGAGGCTCAGCAGCCAGGCCGTCACGGTCGTGCCGACATTTGCGCCCATGATGACGTTGATGGCCTGCCGCAGCGTCATCAGGCCGGAATTGACGAAGCCAACGACCATGACCGTGGTCGCCGAGGAGCTCTGAATGATCGCCGTGACGCCGAGGCCGGTCAGAAAGCCCGTCATGACCTTGCCGGTCATCTTGCCGAGGACGGTGCGCAGGCTGCCGCCGGCGCGGCGCTCCAGCGCCTGACCCATCAGGTTCATGCCGAACAGGAACAGGCACAGCCCGCCGATCATGGTAAGCAGATTGAAAATATCCATCAGTTATCCCCTTTTTCACCTATACTATTTCTTTTATAGCAGAGGAACGTCAAATCCGTCACCGGGGTTTTGTAAAATTCTTGTAAAATCCAAGAAAATGCTGCCGTGTGTTTCACGGCAGCATTTTTTTAGTTCTCCATCTGGCGGCCGAGGAAGCAGGCGACGGTCTGTGCCAGCTTCTGTTCCGCTTCCGTGGGGGCTATGTCGTTGTCGTTCATCAGCAGCATCACGCAGCCCATCAGGTCGCCCTCGGCAATGATGGGTGCGGCGACGCCCAGATGATACCGCTCGACCGCCTCCGCCGCGCGCAGACGGGTGTCGCCGCTGCGGTAGCGGTAGCTTTTGCGCTGCTCCATGAGCTGCTCCAGCTCGGCGGAGTTGCGCTTTTCCAGCAGCTCTCGTTTCGGCGCGCCGGCCACGGCAATGATGGCGTCGCGGTCAGCCACGGCGGCAATATGCCCGGTGTTCTTCCCGATGGATTCGCACATCTGCGCCGCGAAATCCTGCAGATCCCCCATGGGGGAGTATTTTTTGAAGATCACCTCGCCGTCCTTCTCGGTGTAGATCTCCAACGGGTCGCCCTCGCGGATACGCAGAGTGCGACGGATCTCTTTCGGAATGACAATTCTTCCCAGATCGTCGATCCGGCGCACGATTCCAGTTGCTTTCATTTATTTTTTCCTCCACTCTGTGCGTTCTCAATATCACATTGCTATTGTCTGCAAACAATGGGGATTTATGCGAATTTTGCAGGTGGAAGAAAATTGAAGAACAGCGTAAAAAAACCACGATGCGCAAAAAGCGGCCGGCATCTGATTCCGGATGCCGGGCCGATACTCAAAGTGCGGGATCACTTCGAGGTATTTCCCCGGGAGCGCGTTGAGGAGCGCTTGGCTCTGCGGGTAGAGGCGGAGGACGCTGCGGTAGGGTTTTCCAGCCGTTTCCCTATCCAGCAGCCCGTTTCTTTGGAGAAGCTCCCGTAAAAATCTGCCGCGGGCAAGAGCATTTCGCTCCCATCAATGACTAGGTTTGATTTCCTTCCGCTCTTCGGAAAGACAATGGCGGCGTCTGCACCTTCCGGTGCGGGGAAAAGGCAAATATCTGTAAAACCGCGTTTGAATATAAGCAAGACCGGCATCTTCCAGAACCTTTTTGCCACCTGCCTGCTGAGGGTCACACACCCGGCGTTGTCTATCCCGATATGCTCCGACTTCTGCTGGGAACGTTCTCTGGCGACGATTACGAACCCAGCGTCTGGAATGATTGATAATTGTTTCATAAGAATCCTTCTTTTTGATTAGTAAATAGATATAACAATTTTCATTATTCAATCAACCTCTAACAATCTCTATTTCAATTCATAGCGTACCACGGGCTGCCATGTTTGTCAATATGTTTTTTCACTGTATAATAAATTAAACATAAAAAATTTGCAAAAGTGCGTTCAATATGCTATAGTATGAGCGGTCGCATCTCTGCTTCGGCAGAGGGCGTGGATTGAAATACTGTCTAATACATTTGGAAAATCACCCCACAGAACAAACAGACTGCCCAGAGCTGCTTGCGCAACTCTGGGCAGTCCCTTTTATAATGTAAAACAAGGAGAGATCAGAGGTATTCGCTCGGGCTTTCGACGTCCTCGATCGTTTCGCCTGCCGGCTCCTGACCGAGCAGCTCGAACTCCGGCGTCTTTTCCGGAATCCACCGGATCGCGGCATAGAGCGCGATGGAAAGCACCATGGAAACGGCCCAGCCGATCGGCCACGAGATCCAGATGCCCATCGTTTCCAGACCCGTGCGGGAGAGGATCTCGGCCAGCGCCACGCGCAGCAGCAGGTCCGTGAAGGTCGCAATCATGAAGCGGCCCATCCGGCCGGCACCGCGCAGCACACCGTCGGACACAAGCTTGGCCGACACGACAAAATAGAACGGTGCAAGGATGCGCAGGAACATCACGCCGGTGTCCATTGCCGCGCCGGTCGGGCTGTCGAGGAAGAGATAGACCAGCCAGCGTCCGGCTGCGAAATACAGAATGACGATCGGGATGCAGATCAGCCATACGAGCTTGAGCCCGGCCTTGAAGCCCTGATGGATGCGCTCGTGCTTGCCCGCGCCGAGGTTCTGCGCGGTGAAGTTGGAGATGCCGTTGCCCAGCGTCGTCAGCGAGGTGACGACCATGTTATTGAGCTTGACGGAGGCGGAGTAGCCCGCCATGACTGCCGTGCCGAAGCCGTTGATGACGCTCTGGATCACGATATTGCCGACGGAAATAAAGCTCTGCTGCAAGATGCTCGGAACCGCTACGACGGCAAAGCGCCGCAGAAGTTGCCAGGAGAACACGCGGATCTTTCCGGTCGACTCGATCTTGCGGAAGCGCAGGAGCAGAAATACCAGCGCCAGCACGCAGCTCACGCTCTGGCAGAGGAAGGTCGCCCACGCAACGCCTGCAACGCCCATCCGGAACGCGGTAACGAAGAGAATATCCACCGCGATGTTCGACAGAGAGGAGCAGACGAGGAAGAGGAAGGGGGTTCTGGAGTCGCCCAACGCGGAGAAAATGCCGGTTGCCACATTGTAAAGGAACACGGCGGGCAGACCGTAGATGTAAATGTCCAGATAGAGCTTGGAGTCTGCAAAGACCTCCTCCGGCGTCTTGATCAGGCGCAGCAGGCCGTCGCAGAAGATCATGCCGGCGGCCATCAGAAGGATGCAGGTCACGCAGCTTGCGATCAGCGAGGTCAGCACGGCGGTTTTCATCTCACCATACTTCTTCGCACCGAAGAGCTGCGCCGTCAGGACGGATGCGCCGATGTTGCAGCCGAAGGCGAAGGCGATGAAAATCAGCGTGATCTCGTAGCTGTTGCCGACGGCGGCGAGGGCGTTGTCGCCGATGAATTTGCCCGCGACGAAGCTGTCGGCGATGTTATAAAGCTGCTGGAAAATGATGCTGCCGAACAGCGGCAGGCAGAACTGCCACAAAACACGGCCGGGCTTGCCGCTCGTCAGATCGTGGTTCATGCCGTCACCTCCGCTCTCTTGTCCTGAAAGGTCAGAAGGAAGGCGATGTCAGACAGCAAAAAGCCCGCGGCCTCCAGCGAAATCAGCACATTCATGCCCGTCAGGCAGCGGGCGATGCCGCCGCAGAGGAAGCCGAGTGCCAGACACGCAGACAGACAGCGCGCGCCGCGCTCGCGTCCGCCTTTTGCCAGCCGCAGCACCAGTGCCAGCGCGGCCAGATCGAAGCAGAGCATCATGATAATTCTGCAAATCAGTTCCATTCTATCTTTCTCCCTTGATTTTCTCCTTGATTTTCCATGCGGATTGATTATAATCATGGTGTTGCTATATGTAAAATATTTATTTCATATATTTGGAATTCAAAATTGATATAACAGGAGCCTGCCATGTATATCAGCTATGATTACTATCGGATTTTCTACTATGTCGCTTCCTGCGGGAGCGTTTCGCGGGCGGCGGCGGAGCTGCGGAACAACCAGCCGAACCTGACCCGCGCGATTAAAAATCTGGAAACGGAGTTGGGCTGTGCGCTGTTTCTGCGGACAAACCGCGGCATGAAGCTGACACCGGAGGGCGAGCGCCTGTTTGCGCATATCCGCGTCGCCTTCCAGCAGATCGAGCGAGGGGAAACAGAATTGCAGGAGCTGCGCGAGCTGCGGCGCGGCTCGGTCACGATCGCAGCCAGCGAGATCGCCCTGCGCAGTATGCTTCTGCCGGTTTTGCAGGAATTCCGCCGCCTGCATCCGGACATTACCCTGAAGATCAGCAATCATACTACGCCGCAGGCGATCGAGGCGCTGAGAAGCGGCCTCGTGGACATCGCGGTCGTCACGACGCCCCTGACGCCGGAGGACGGCCTCAGCATCCATGCCCTGCGGAGCGTGCGGGAACGCGCCGTCTGCGCCGGGTTCCCGGAGCTTTGCGGCAGGCCGGTGGCGCCGGAGGAGCTGCTGCGCTATCCCATCGTGTCGCTCGGCACGCAGAGCACTTCTTATCAGCTCTACGCCGGCTTCTTTGCCACGCACGGCCTGCGCTTTTTTCCGGACATTGAGGCCGCGACGGCAGATCAGATCCTCCCTCTGGTCGAGGCAGGACTGGGCATCGGCTTTGTGACCGAGGATTTTCTGCAAAATGCACCGGGGCTGCATGTCCTTGAATTGACCTCTCCGCTGCCTGCACGCGAGATCTGCGCCGTCAAGCGCACGGGGCAGCCTTTGAGCCTTGCCGCGCAGGAAATGGAGAAAATGCTGCTCCGGGACGAGCCTCAAGAAACATCAAAAACAGGAGGGAAATAATATGAAACTGATGATCGCGTCGGACATCCACGGTTCGGCTTATTATTGCAGGCAGCTGCTGGAGGCCTTTTCCCGCGAGGGGGCGGAGCGACTGCTGCTTCTGGGCGATATTCTCTACCACGGCCCCAGAAACGACCTGCCGCAGTGCTACGCGCCCAAGCAGGTGCTGGCCATGCTGAACGAGAGAAAAACGCAGCTTTTCTGCGTGCGCGGCAACTGCGACACGGAGGTCGACCAGATGGTGCTGGAATTCCCGATCCTGGCGGATTACTGCCTGCTGACGGTCGGAAACCGCCTGATCTACGCCACGCACGGTCACAACTACAACCTGAGCGCCCTGCCGCCCCTGCAGCCGGGCGACGTGCTTCTGCACGGGCATACACACATCCCGGCGTGGGAGCGCTTCGGGCAGAACAACCTGTATCTGAACCCCGGCTCGATTTCCATTCCCAAGGCCGGGAGCCCGAACGGCTATCTGCTTCTGGAGGGCGAAAAGGCGCTCTGGAAGACGCTGTCCGGGGAGGTTTACCACGAGGAATCGCTTGGATTATAAAATAGGTGCGCCGGCAGCTTCGCTGCC
>UQWH01000081.1 GCA_900544705.1 uncultured Eubacteriales bacterium
AAGGCAGAGGACGCAGGCATACCGGCGTATGGCAAGGACGATAACGCCGCGAAAGACGTGTTGGTGCGCCTTGCGGGCATATGTGCACTTGTCAAGTGACGTTAGCAATCTCATGCACCAACGGAGGATCTTATGCTTCCAAAGAGTTTTTCTGAACGGATGTCCCGGCTGCTGGGGGACGAATATGCGGCGTTTCTGGCCTCCTACGAGCGTCCGCGGAGCGTCGGCCTGCGGATGAACCCACGCAAGGCGGCGCTGCCGCCGGAATACTGCACCGAGCGGGTGCCATGGGCGGAAAACGGCTATTATTATCCGCCGGAGGAGCGCCCCGGCCTGTCGCCCCTGCATGATGCGGGCGCGTACTATTTGCAGGAGCCGAGCGCCATGGCACCGGCCGCTCTGCTGGATGCACAGCCGGGAGAGCTGGTGCTGGATCTCTGTGCCGCGCCGGGCGGAAAATCGACGCAGATCGCCGCGGCGATGCAGGGCAGGGGCCTTCTTGTCTGCAATGAGATCCATCCGAAGCGGGCGCGCGTGCTCGCCTCCAACATTGAGCGCATGGGCGTGAGCAATGCGCTGGTGCTCAACGAGCACCCCGCGCGGCTGCGTTTTCCGCGCTGCTTCGACCGGATCTTAGTGGATGCGCCCTGCTCCGGCGAGGGAATGTTCCGCAAGGAAGAGGCCGCCGTGACCGACTGGAGCGAGGAGACTGTCGCGATGTGCGCGGCGCGTCAGACGGAGATTCTCGCGACGGCAGCGCAGATGCTCCGTCCCGGCGGACGGCTGGTATATTCCACCTGCACGTTTTCCCCGGAGGAAAACGAGGGCGTGATCAGCCGTTTTTTGAAAGAACATCCGGATTTTTCCGTGGCGCGCGTGGACGCGCCGTGGTTTGCGCCCGGCCGACCGGACTGGATCGCGGAACCGGCGGAGGGCGTGGAGCGCACGTTCCGCCTCTGGCCGCACAAGCTGCGCGGAGAGGGACATTTTGCCGCCGTGCTTGAAAATAACGCGGCGGGGGACGCGGAGCACTTGGAGCCGCAGTCCGGTGCGGCGCTGCCTGCACCTGTCCGGGATTTCCTGCGGGAGCACGAAATCGTTCTGCCGGAGGGGATCGCGCTGCCCTTTGGGGAGACGTGGTTCTGGGCGCCGCGGGCGCTTCCGATGCTTCGCGGGCTGCACGTGCTGCGCGCGGGACTGGAGCTGGGAGAGGTGCGCAAGGGGCGTTTTCTCCCGGCGCACGCGCTGGCCCTGTGGCTGGAGGATTTTCCGCAGACGGCGGAGCTTGCAGCCGGGAGCCGGGAGCTTGCGGCCTATCTGCGCGGGGAAACGCTGCCCTGCGCCTGTACCGGCTGGACGCTGGTGCGGACGGAAGGCTGCGCCCTTGGCTGGGGCTACGGCGCGGGCGGCATTCTGAAAAACCATTATCCGAAGGGTCTGCGGCGCAAAAACTGACCGTTTCGACGCTCCGTTTTGTATATTTCTCTGACTTTGTTTGTATTTGCCCTTTACATAATACCAAAACTATGCTATACTTTTAGCGCAAAACGTTGGAAATTTCAGGCGCCTGCGCCGGTTTCAGCGTCTTCCTTTTTGTGCAGAATTTGGCTTTGCTGAAAGGCTACATATTGCATATACTCTAACCGAGAGGGTATAACATGAAAAAATACATGATCCACGGCGGCACGCCGCTTTCCGGTGTTGTCACGATCAGCGGCGCGAAAAACGCCGCAGTCGCAATCCTTCCCGCGACGCTTCTGGTCAGAGGCGTCTGCCGCGTTGAAAATGTTCCGGACATTTCCGATGTCCGCCTGCTGCTTGAAATTCTGGATGAGATGGGTGCGGAGATCCGCCGCCTGAGCCCGAACACGCTGGAGATCGACTGCTCCCGCGTGCGCGATTCCGAGCCGGACGACGCGCTGGTGCGCCGCATCCGGGCGTCCTATTATCTGATCGGCGCGCAGCTCGGCCGCTTCGGTCATGCGAAGGTCGCGCTGCCCGGCGGCTGCAACTTCGGACCGCGGCCCATTGATCAGCATATCAAGGGCTTTGAGGCCATGGGTGCGGACGTCCGGCTGCAAAACGGCTGCGTCTGCGCGGATGCGCCTGCGGGCGGGCTCATCGGCGGCCGCGTCAATCTGGACGTGGTTTCCGTCGGCGCGACGATGAACATCATGATCGGCGCGGTGCTGGCCAACGGCACGACGATCATCGAAAATGCGGCGAAGGAGCCGCATATCGTTGACCTTGCAAACTTCCTGAACGCCATGGGCGCAAAGGTTTCCGGCGCGGGCACCGACGTGATTAAGGTGCGCGGCGTGCGCGCGCTGACCGGCGGTGCATATTCCATCATTCCCGATCAGATCGAAGCCGGCACCTATATGGCTGCCGTTGCCGCGGCGGGCGGTGACGTGATGATCCAGAACGTCATTCCCAAGCACATGGACTGCATCTCTGCCAAGCTGCGCGAGATGGGCGTAAAGATCACGGAATATGACGATGCCCTTCGCGTGCAGCGTACCGGCATCCTGCGCTGTGCGAATGTCAAGACGCTGCCCTATCCCGGCTTCCCGACGGATATGCAGCCGCAGATCGCGGTGTGCATGGCGCTGGCCTCCGGCGTGAGTATCATTACCGAGAGCGTCTATGATACCCGCTTCGGCTACTGTGCGGAGCTCAACCGCATGGGGGCGTCCATCAAGGTCAACACCAAGGTCGCCGTGATCACGGGCATGGAAAAGCTGCATGGCTGCACCGTGCGCGCCTGCGACCTCCGTGCGGGCGCAGCGATGGTCATTGCCGGACTCGCGGCGGATCAGGTCACGGTGGTCGAGGACGTTCAGTATATTGAGCGCGGCTATGAGAACCTGATCGGCAAGCTGGAAGCGCTTGGCGCCTCCATTCGCCGGATCGAAACGCCGGATCACCGTCCGATCCCGGCGGTCGTATAAGAAAATAAAAGCACATCCGAAGCGACATCGGGTGTGCTTTTTTCGAGGTGTGAAATGGATCTGTTTATCACCATATTTCAGATGATCGGCACGGTCGCCTTTGCCGTCTCCGGCGCGTTGACCGCCATGCACAAAAAGATGGATCTGCTGGGGGTGATCGTCCTCGGCGTCACAACGGCGGTCGGCGGCGGCATCATCCGGGACATCCTGCTGGGCATCACGCCGCCGCTTGCCTTCCGCGACCCGCTGGCGGTGATGGTGGCCATTGCGGTTTCGGTGATTCTCTTCTTCCCGTGTGTGCGGCGGGGGCTGATGCACAATCAGAGGCTCTTTGATGCGGTGCTGCTTGTGATGGATTCCGTCGGCCTCGGAATTTTCACCGTCATGGGGATCTGGAATGCGCTGGATTTTTCTCCGGAGCGCAGCACGTTTCTTCTGGTGTTTGTCGGCGTGATGACCGGCGTCGGCGGCGGTGTTCTGCGCGACATTCTCGCGGGAAACACGCCCTACATCTTTGTCAAGCATGTTTATGCCTGCGCCTCTCTGCTGGGGGCGGTGACCTGCACGCTCCTGTGGCGCTATGTGCCAAATTATGCGGCAATGCTGGCCGGCGTTCTGATGGTGCTGATCCTCCGGCTGCTATCTGCCTATTTTCACTGGAATTTGCCCCGTGCAGACGATGAAATTTAGCAAAAATAACACTTGCGCCGGTCAAGAAAAGTGCTATAATACAACATTGTGCATTCCAAAGAAAAGAGGATTTCAGAATGACAGTGTTGTGTTCCATCGCAGTTGCGATGTTTGCGGGACTGATGATGTCACGAGTTGTGAAGCTTGTAAAACTGCCGGCGGTGACCGGTTATCTGATCGCGGGACTGTTGATCGGCCCCTTCGTGCTGGGCAGGCTCGGCGCTCCGGGGCTGGGCTTCCGCACGCTGGACGAGGTCGAGCACCTCAAGCCCTTCAGCGAGGTCGCGCTGGGCTTTATCGCCTTCGCCATCGGCAATGAATTCCGCCTGAGCCAGCTTCGTGTGATCGGCAAAAAGGCGAGCGTGGTCGCAGTTTTTCAGGCGCTTTCCGCGACTGTGCTGGTCGACGTGAGCCTGCTGATCCTGCATCTGATCATGCCGGATAAGATCAGCGTTCCTGTTGCGATCACCCTTGGTGCGATCGCAACGGCAACGGCGCCTGCCGCGACGCTGATGGTCGTCAACCAGTACAAGGCCAAGGGCCCGGTGGTCGATCTGCTGCTGCCCATCGTCGCACTGGACGATGCGGTCGGCCTGATCGTGTTTGCGGTTTCATTTGGCATGGCCAAGACCTTCTCCAGTGGTGCCGCTCTGAGCGTGGTCAGCGTGCTGGTCAACCCGCTGCTTGAGGTCATCGCCTCGCTGGCGCTCGGTTCGTTTCTCGGGCTGGTCTATACTTATGTGGAACGCTTTTTCCATTCGCGCAGCAAGCGGCTGTGTGTGGCGATTACCTTCGTGATCCTGGCGGTGTCGCTGTCCATGATGGAGTTCACCATTCCCGGCACGGAGATTGAAGTGGGCTTCTCGTCCCTGCTCGTGTGCATGATGCTCGGCACGATCTTCTGCAACATCTGCCCCAGCTCGGAGGAACTCATGGCCAAGACCGACCGCTGGACGGCCCCGCTGTTCGTGCTGTTCTTCGTCATCAGCGGCGCGGAGCTGGATCTGTCCGTGTTCAACGACGTGACCTGTGTGCTGATCGGCCTTGTGTACATCCTGTTCCGCTCCTTGGGCAAGATCACCGGCGCCGGCATCAGCTCGAAGTTCATGAAGTGCGAGCCTGTCGTGCAGAAATGGCTGGGTCTGACCTTGCTGCCGCAGGCCGGCGTTGCGCTGGGAATGTCGATCACGGTGGCGGAGCTGGGCGCGGAGGGCGCGATCATCCGCAGCATCGTCCTGTTCTCCGTGTTGATCTATGAGCTGGTCGGCCCGATGCTGACCAAGATCGCGCTGACCAAGGCCGGAGAGATCCATCCGAAGGAAGAAACACCCGCACCGGCGGCGAAATAAGGAATAAAACACCCGCAGCCATAGCTGGGTGTACGTAAGACAGTATTGCGCTAAGATTGACGAAGCGGCACGAAACAGCATGGAGCTGATCGTGCCGGAGCTGGCGAAGCGAAACGGCGTGACCGAGAAACCGAAAGCCGACACCAAATGGAATGGGTACGGCAGATGAACGCTTGCAAGGCACAGGCAGAGGAAGTCGTGAAAGCGGAATTGATTTACGATTGAGTGAGGAAGTCCGGGCAGAAAACTGTTCGGACTTTTCTCATATATTCCAAAGTTACGGTAGAATTGTTCACAAGTTTTATGGTATAATTTGAATACAAAAATTGAGCAACAAATCGGAATTTGTGGGGATAGGATTTATAATGGCGAGGTATAATATCGTGAAAAATATAAGAAAGCGAAAAATAATTATACTTGTGGTGCTTCTGATTTTAATTATGGTCAGTTGGTTAATTTGGGGAAATCTGTCGGTAGAAACAAATAAATTAACAGTAACATCTAAAGACTTGCCTGAAGCGTTTGACAATTTTTCTATTGCCCATATTTCGGATTTGCATAATGCAGAATACGGGAAGAATAATGAAAAGTTAATTGATATATTAAAGGCAGAAAGCCCAAATATAATCGCTATTACTGGGGATTTGATAGATTCCAACCATACAAATCTTGAAGTTGCATTATCTTTTGCTCAGCAAGCCGTAAAAATCGCTCCTTGCTATTTTGTTACAGGCAATCACGAAGCATGGGTCGGCCCACAATATGAAGAATTAAAGACATCATTAGAAAATGCAGGAGTTACCGTTCTTCAAGATGAAGCCATTGAATTGAACTATGGTGATGAGTGTATTCAGCTAATAGGCTTAAATGACCCTGATTTTTCAGAACGAGACAGTTTTTTATCAGAAAGTATTTTGGAAACAAAACTTTCGCAGGTAAATATTAGCAATGGATTTACTATACTTTTGTCGCATAGACCCGAGCATTTTAATGTCTATCAAAATAAAAATATTGACTTAGTATTGTCGGGACACGCCCACGGCGGACAATTTCGATTGCCATTTTTGGGAGGAGTTATTGCTCCTAATCAAGGACTTTTCCCGAAATATGACGCAGGCATCTATACAGAGAATGGAACAACTATGATTGTGAGCAGAGGTATAGGAAACAGTATTATTCCAGTGCGAATTAACAATCGACCGGAAATAATTATCATAGAATTGAACTGTGGATGAATAAGCGTATATCCTGATTTTAAATATTTGTGTCAGGAACACAAAAGGAAATTGTGAGAATATATAAATTTCGGCTTTTGAAACTGAGAAATCGGAAGTTGTGGAGGTGATCTACATGGCAAAACACGAGTTTGGAATTATGATGGATGCTCC
>UQWH01000082.1 GCA_900544705.1 uncultured Eubacteriales bacterium
CCCCGGGTCTTTTATGTCTCGGAGTTCGGCTGGGTGGCCAGCGTAATTTTCCTGCACATTTTGCAGGCCACGCTGGCCGGAACAGACGAGCGCAGCTTCCGCTGCCGCAGGGCATGGCTTGCGCCTGTGTTCGGTGTGCCGCTGCTGGCGTTCTACTGCACCTTCGGGGACATCCTCTCCAACCTGATCTGGTGCGGCATGATGATATGGCTCTCCTTCTGCGCCATTCGGGGGCTGGTCTACGCCAACGAGCAGACGGATACGGCGCGGAATATGCGGTATTTCCACATAGGGGTACTGTGCTTTGTGTTTGCGGAATATCTGCTGTGGACGGTGGGCTGCTTCTGGCCCAACACCTCTCCGGCCAGCCCCACCTTCTGGTGCGATATGCTGCTGACGCTTGCGATTCTGGGGCTGCTGCCCGCCACGAGAAAGGCGGTGGAAGCATGACCTACATCGAAAACATCTTCCTCTGCATGGTCTCCCCCCTGCTGGTGGCCGCCCTGTGCATGGGCAGGCGGCAGCTCCGCTTCTTCCTGTTCTGCATGGCCGGGATGGGGGTGTGCCTGCTTTCGGCTTATATCAATACCTTCCTTGCGGCGGTGTGTCAGGCGGACGCCCTTGCCGCCACGGCGGAGATCGCGCCGGTGGTGGAGGAAATCATGAAGCTGCTGCCGCTGGTGTTCTATCTTCTGGTGTTCGAGCCGGAGGGGGATAAAATCAAGGCTTCGGCAATAACGGTCGCTCTCGCCTTCGCCACCTTTGAAAACGTGTGCTATCTCATCCAGAACGGCGCGGACCGCTTCTCCTTCATCTTCTTCCGTGGCTTCGGCACGGGAGCCATGCACGTCCTCTGCGGCCTGATCGTGGGAGGCGGGCTTGCCTACACATGGCGGCGGACGTGGCTGAAAATTGCCGGCACCTGCGGACTGCTGGGCGCGGCCATCACCCTCCACGCCATCTACAATCTGCTCATCGCCTACGGCGGCGCGGCACAGCACATCGCCTACGCCCTGCCGGTGCTGCTGGTGGCGGCGGGAAGGCTGTCCACTTTCCGATTATCGCGGAAGCAATAACCGAATATCCACTCTCTGAGAGCTGCTTTTTGGCGGCTCTCAAATTTTTTTGAAAAATTTTGCGTTTTGGGTGAGAGTTTTTTCGATTTTTTGTACCTATATAAGTGAAGGGGTTTTTAGACCACAGTTTCAGACAAACCGGAAAGGAGGTTCAAACGAAATGTACGATACCGCAAGACGGGTCGCACTCGTCAAGCAGCGGGTGCGGGAAAACACCCGCCGGAGGCAGCGGCGCGAGGCAATAAGCCTCTCCGCAGCGTGTATGCTGCTGTTCGTGGTGCTGATGCAGACAGCGGGCACGGTTGTCGGGCAGGGACAACCTGCCGCATGGGGCGTATTCGGCGCGATGCTGCTGCGGGAGGACGCGGGGGGCTATGTGCTGGTGGCCGTCGTCTCCTTTGCAGCGGCGGTGGTCATCACCGCGCTGTGCTTCCGGCTCAGAAGCAAGGAAAACCGGAGAAAAGACGGGACGGATAAGCCGAACCGACACGAACAGGAGGAGAAAAGCCAATGAAGAAACGAATACTCAGTATCCTGCTCCTATGCTGCATGGTGCTGACGCTGCTGCCGACAACAGCGTTTGCAGCGGAGACCGGCGCGATGGATAATATCCCCGCAAAATTTGATGTAGAGATCGATCTGTGCGGCAGAACGAGCGACATCAACATCAAGGACAGCAAGACATACTATATCTATTCGTCCTCAAGCGATCCGGACTTTGTCTGGACAAAGAAGATCCAGATCAACGGGAAGAAGGCGGCACCGCACATCTTTCTGGATAATGTGAATATTCAGGTGAAGAAGGACGCCAAGACACCGGCCATCGAGCTGCACGGAAAGGCGTCGGCGTATCTGTACTTTATCAACCGGGACAGTAAGCTGACGGGGGCCACCGGACGGGCGGCCATTCAGAAAAACCGCAGCGAGGGGCAGCTGTGCGTGCAGGTGATGGAGGGCACCACGGTGACGTGTCAGGGTGGCTATAAAGCGGCGGGCATAGGAGGAAGCTGGGCGACCCGCAATATCGCAGAAAGTCTGTTCAACCTGGATATGTACGGTCACGGCGCAAATATGCACTTCGGCTCTCAGACGAACCCATCGCTCTGGAGCGGCACCATCATCGCCAAGGGCGGCGATGGAGGAGCCGGCATTGGCGGCGGCAGAAACGGCAGCGGCGAGAAGCTGTATTTCTACTCAGGTAAAATCGAGGCGAAGGGCGGCGAAGCGGCCTCCGGCATCGGCGGCAGCTTCAAGGGCCGCGGCCGCGATATCTACATCTACGGCGGCGATATTTCCGCCAAGGGCGGCGATGGAGGAGCCGGTATCGGCGGGGGCTGCTGGAAATCGTTGCAGGACATGGATGGCGACACCGCAGCCTATAATATCAACATTTACGGCGGCAAGATATACGCCTGCGGCGGATACAACGGCGCGGGCATCGGCGGCGGTCAGTACGTCCCGGCGCGCGATATCACCATCACCGGCGGCGAGATCACGGCGCACGGTACGCACGGCGCGGCCATCGGCGGCGGACGCTGGTGTCACGGTCAGAACATCACCGTGACGGACGCGAAGCTGAAGCTGACGACAGGATACTCTCGATACATCTCGGACGAGGCGGCAGCTATGGGCTACGGCGATCGTGTATACTTGGAAAAGGTATACGATATCGACGTAGGGAAAAGATATATAGGAGATCTTGTCAGAAACCCCCTGCCCGAAGACTACAAGTCCATCAAAATAGGCTCATACCATGGAAAGCTGGTGAAGCTGAAGGTTGAGGCGCAAGCCATCAACCGCGACGACGAGTTCGCCCTCTTCTGGAATCTCTATGATATTCTGATTCCCAATGAAAACGGGCGTATCGACGTGCAGCTGCTGACGCTGCCGTACGTGAAGAACTACGGCTGGGCGATCGAAGCGATGGAGATGGAGCTGATCGACGACCCCTGCAACGGGAAGCACGACTTCGGCTGGGTCGACCGGCAGTCGTGCCACGTCTGGGCATGCCGGAATATGAAATGTCAGGCGCGTGACCCGGTGGCGGAGATGTCCAAGCAAAACGGAAAGCACATCCCCGGCGACTGGAGCAATCAGAAGCAGCTCTGCACTGTGTGCGGCCATGTGATGGGAACGGACACGAAGGCGCCGGTGCTGGAGGTGCTGAAGGACGGCGAGAGCTACACCGTCGAGGATAACATCAATGGAAATCCCGGCGCGTACACCTTCACCGTCAGCGACCCGGCGCTGAATGGTGAAGCGTCCTCCGGCATCAAGTCGGTGACCATCAACGGCGAGCCGCAAGCCGGCCCCACCTATCGTCTCCCCGCGCCGGATGGCGGCAACAATGACGCGGGAGCGGAATATACCGTGGTTGCGACTGACAACGCGGGAAACGAGACTACGGCCACAGTCAGAACCTACAGGCGGCACCATGTGAAGGTCATCAGCCCGGACGGCAAAAAGACCTACGCCGATCTGATGCTGCCGCACAATGAATATCTGGTGCTCCAGATCAGGCTGCCGGCGGGCGTGTCGGCAACGCTGACCGATGAGGCAGACGGGACGAAAATCCCATATGACAAGGAAAAGGGAGAGTTCCGGGCAGGTCTGATCACCAAAAACCGGACGCTCGTGCTGAACTATTCGACGAAGCATCCAAAGGTCGAGCTTCGCTTGGGGACGGGTCAGTACTTCACGGGATATAACGCGGATTCGGACGAACCGTATTATCTCAAAGGCGCGTCCATGGATGAGAATTCCTATCAGATAGGCATGTGGGTCGACACGGACGCGAAGCCAGGCTATTACCTCAGCTCTCCGGAGCGCTACACGCAGGAAGAGCTGGCAGCGCTTGACGAGTCCCTCTGGAAGGAATACAAGATAGCGGAAGCCACGCCGGGATCGATCGTGCTGCCATTTATCTTAATCACAATAGACGCTGCGGCGTATGAAGAAAACGGCGGTTGGTATGTCTACGCCAAAGCCACGAACCCGACGGGAACGACCTATGTCTCTACGCCGAAGATGATCATTGACGTCGAGAACCCGAAAGCCATTGATTTTTCGACCGGCAAGGAACTGGTAAGCAACGGAAAATACTGGGGAGACCTGCGGTTCACGGTAGAGGACTCATCGCCCGTCACGGTTCGTCACTATACATCCCCGGGTGGGACCGCTGAACTTTTGACGCCGGATGAAAAGGGCGTTTATACGATCTCGGCAGAGTATGACGGCAGCACCCAACACATGCTTGTCATCGAAGACGCCTGCGGAAATACGACCTCCTACAAGTCGTTCAAGGTTTGCTGGAACTACCTGATCAATGTGCGGGAGAAGGACCATTGGGATGCGCCGCCTGCGCAGCCGATTCGTATTTCCAAGGGGCAGAATCTGCAAGAGGCGCTCTCCAATATCAATATCGGGTTTTTTGCAGCTGACACCAACGGTTGGATACCTGTCGATGTTTCGTGGAAGATCCCAGACGATTATGATCCGCAGTCCCGTCGGGAGCAGACCTTTACCGTCCTCGGCACGGTGGTTCTGGAAGGCACCGGAGCACGCTGCCCATCAGGACTCGATGTTGTCCCGCGTCCGGGAGAGGAATGGAAGAAGAACATCTCGGTGCAGGTGACCGTGGAGGGCGACCCGCAGTATAAGGTGACGGTGCAGGATTGCGAAAACGGCAGAGTCAAGGTGGTGAACGCTGCGGGAACCGCCGAGGACGGCACGCCACTGTTCTTTAAGGGCGAGCTTGTCATGCTCTCCATTGACCCCGACGAGGGCTATATGCTAAGCACGCTGTCCGTCAATGGCAACCCTGCCGCCGTTGCGGTTGGGGACGATACCTATACCTTCACCCAGCCGGAGGGAGATGTTACCATCACCGCAGCGTTTGAAATGCGCAACGAGCATACCGTCACTTTTGACGCTAACGGCGGCTTCGAGCCTGAGGAGCTGCCCGAGGATGTCACCACCGCAATGCCCGCCAAGAAGGTATTGCACGGCAGCGAATATTGTCTACCCGAGTGCGAGTTTATTGCGCCCGAAGGAAAGCAGTTCAAGGCGTGGCAAATCGGTGATTCGGAATATGCTGTGAACGATTCCGTGACCGTCACCGCGGACATCACAGTCAAGGCGCTGTGGGAGGACGCGCCGCCTGCACCTACCGAGTATACCGTCAGATTCAATGCCAACGGTGGCGGCGGCACAATGGCAGATGTCACCGGTATTTCTGGCAGCTACACCCTGCCCGCCTGCGGTTTTACTGAACCGGAAGGCAAGCAATTCAAGGGCTGGTCAACCAGTGCCGACGGTTCGGTTATTTCCGGCACGACCTATGAAGTAAGCTTGGATACTACCTTCTATGCAATCTGGGAGAGTAAAGAGTATCCCATCATCGTAGCGGACGGCAAAGCGACAATCGGTGCAGGAAGCGAAATCAGTAAAGCGGCGCAAGGTACAACCATTACTCTGACCGCAAATGCGGCTCCTGACGGTAAGGTGTTTGATAAGTGGGTAGTAGAAAGCGGCAGCGCTGCTCTTGAAGATGCGAACAGTGAAACCACTACTTTCATAATGCCTGCGGAAGCAGTAAGCGTGAAGGCGACTTATAAGGGCGCTCCGCATACCCATACTTTCGATCAGGAAACCATAAAGGATGAAGCACTCAAATCGGCTGCCGATTGCACAAACGACGCAGTGTATTACAAGAGCTGCGCCTGCGGCGAAATCAGCACAACAGAAACCTTTACAGCTGCGGATACTGCTCTCGGACACGATTGGGCAACTGATTGGAATAAGGACGCAGACAATCACTGGAAGGAGTGCAGTCGCTGCCACGAGAAAAAAGATAATGCGGCGCACGATTACGGCGAGGACAACATCTGCGATACCTGCGGATATGACAAGACCGTACCGCATACGCACAACCTGACCCTCGTTCCCGCAAAGGCTCCTACTTGCACGGAGAAAGGCAACACAGCATATTACACCTGCGACGGCTGTGACAAGTGGTTTGAGGATGCAACCGGTGCATCCGAAATTACCGACAAGACAAGCGTAATCCTTGCGGCAACAGGTCATAGCGCTTCCGACTGGAAGTCCGATAATACCGATCACTGGAAAGAGTGCACCGTTGTCGGCTGCGGCGTGATCATCGAGGACAGCAAGGCGGCGCATACCGCCGGTGAATGGATTATCGACACCCCGGCAACAGCTACCACAAGCGGCTCAAAGCATAAGG
>UQWH01000083.1 GCA_900544705.1 uncultured Eubacteriales bacterium
CCAGAATCACAAAATCCCGCAGCCCCCAGAGCCACAGATTCGCCGTGGCCTTGAGATTCTGCGGGTATAAATATTGTGTCATCTTTTCTCTTTTCCTCACTTTCCCGCCGCTTTGGCGACGCTGCGGGTCAGGTTGACCGCCGTGGTGGTCGCGTGGACGACGGACATCATGTTGACCTTGACCGAGGTGTCAAGCCCGAACTGCTGCGCGATGCGCGGCACCTCGCTTGCCGCCAGCATGATGCCGAGGCCGAGGAACATGTTCGCCCGGAAGGTCAGCAGGCCGACGTACAGCAGCGTCGTCTGCAAAAACGCCGTCAGACACAGCGCCACGACCTGCCGCATCCACTGGTTGAACCCATCCGTGTAGCCGCGCGGCACGCTGAAAAGATACAGACTGCCGACTGCAATCTGCGTCAATAAAATGCCGCCGCGCTTGATGTTCGCAAAGAATAATTTGACAAAACAATAGAGGAACGCGGTCAGGCACAGCAGATGCACCAGCCCGATCTGCGAGCTAATGTTCCCCGCGAAAAAGCTGCCGACGAGCACACCCGTGCCGGTTTCGGCCAGCGTTTCCCTAGCGCTGCCGGAAAAGAGCGGCACAATGCCGTTCAGGAACGAGCCTTGCAGCGTGATGCAGAATTTATACAGCGCAATGGGCAGCTCTCCAATGAGAGAGCAGGCGAAGAAGCCCTTCAGGACATTCAATGCGGTCGTTTTGAGGTTCGCCCTGCCGGTCTGGTACTCGATTGCCACGTCGAACACCGCCACGACTACGCCGGTGGCGTACAGCGCCCACGCGAGCAGGCCGAACAGCCGAACGAAGGCCTGCACCCAATCCAAGTCGAAAATCTCGGTGCCGAGGCTGCCGATCTGTGCTAAAAACGCAGCCGCCGCGCCGTAAATTGTGTCGTAGAACCAGCGGAGCATGGTGTCAAAAATGACGCTGGAGATGCTCTCGCCCAGCGTTCCGAGGATGTCACCCAGCCAACTGAACATGCCGCGCACCTCACAGGATGGACCAGAGATATAGCGGCGCGGTCAGCGTGAAAATGAGGCAGGCGAACAAAATGCAGGGCGCGGCCAACTCCAACTGCCCGTGCTTGCGATATTCAAAGTAGCATGTTGCGACCTTGACAAAAAACAGAATCGCCAGAATCATATCAATGACGGGAAAAACGACATGGTTGACGACGTTCTGAATCTGCGTTTTTGCTTCGTTCCACGTGCTTTCGATGGCGCCGGACACATCTCCTGCGGCGAGGACGGGCAGGGCGAAGGCGGCGAGGCTGAACACCAGAATGCAGAGGCAGATTGCGGTTCGGAAAAGTTTTGTTTTCATAGTTCTTTCCTCTCATTTCTCATCCTTTTTGCGTTTGAAGTACAGGATTCCGCAGGCGGCGAGGCCGCCGAGGGCAATGCCGCCCAGACCAAGCCAAAGCGTGAGGCTGCTCCCATCTCCTGTTTTAGGCGTTTCCGGTTTTTCTGGAATTCTCTCGTTCGCCATCTCAGCCTTGATGAGTTGTCCGTCCTCGGTGATTGCAAAGGCGTGCGGCGTCGTGTCGAGCAGATAGTCCTCCGGCGCGGAGAATTCCTCGTAGGTGTATTCGCCATAGCCGAGCGTGAACCGGGCAATGCCGTGCTCGTCCGTGTAGCCCTCGACGACGGTATTGTCCTCCGCATCCTTGATACGGAAGCCCGCATTCGGCAGAGGCTTGCCGGTAGAAATGTCCAGCTTTGTAAGCTCCAGCTCACCGGTGACGGGTTTGTTTTCCAGATTTCCGAATTCGATTACAGCGCCGTTCTCATTGATCTGCACTTCGTAGATCTCGTCCGACAGTACATATCCCGCCGGAGCTTCCAGCTCCCGCACAAGCCACACGCCGTAGGGAGTGTTCTCAAAGGAGAAGCCGCCATCCTCGGAGGATTTTGCAACCGCAAAGGCGGCATTCTCCAAAAACTCCATCGTTCCCTCTGCAAACAGCCCAAACACCGCACCGGGGAGCGGCTTTTCCGTTTCATCCACCTTGATTCCGCGAATGCCGCCGCGAACGAGGCGGTTTTCTACCGTCTGTTTTGTGACCTCATTCCAAGCGATTTTTATACACACAGGAACAGGCACGATATACCGCTCCGGCACAGCAATCTCTGCCAGCGTGTAATTTGACCCAACGGGAATATCCTCGAACACCGCAAGACCGTTTTCATCCGTCTTAGCGCACACATCCACGGGCTGTCCGCAGTCCGCCGTGCCGGACAGCCGGAAGGTCACGCCCTGCACAAAGCCGTCCTCCGCCGTTTTGGTCACCTCCAGCGCGCCGCGCTTGAGCTGGTTGGAGAAGGACACCTCGGCCGTTTGGCCCGCCTTTACCGTGACGGTCTGCGGTTGCTGCGGCTCATAGAACGCTGCCGCATTCTCCGTCACGGTGTACACGCCGGGCACAAGATTCTCCAGTTGCAGCTCGCCGTTTGCATCGGTCGTTACGGTTTCATTGAAATCGTCGCCGGTGACTGTAAAGGAAATTCCGGCGATCTTGCCGTCCTCGGCGGTCTTTTTGAACTTCAGGTTTCCATTCGACACGGTGAGCAGCAGATAGCCCTCCACCGGGTCATTCACCGTTTCGGCATGGAAAAACGCGAAAAAGCCTTGCAACTGCAAGGCTTTTTCGCGTGCATCTTTTTTGTACACATGATATGGCAAAGAACCGTAATTATGATAGAAACCCGTCAAGGGGGTGCAACTTCGATTTAGAGGGGGGTGCATTTTTGATTTTAGGGGGGTGCAACCACGGCTTTAGGGGGGTGCATTACTCTACCCGTGGGGACAGCAATAAACCGCAGGCGGTGAAACCTGCGGTCTTGTCATGTTTGTAGGGAGTTACGCCTCGATTTCTGTGCCGCCCTGGAATTTGAAGGTCATTCGCCCGTCGACGTGGACGGTTACCGTGTCGATAATGGTCAGCCAGAGCTTTTCGTCAAACTCGGTGAGGGCATCCAATTCCTGCGCCTCGAACATAAATGCTCCGATGGCTTCTGCCTGGGCTTCCCGTTCAGCCTTTGTGGTGCGGAGTTGCTCAAGCTGTGCCTTGGCTTTTTCGTACCGCTCCACAAACCCATTGTACCGGGCGGTGTACTCCTCCTGGTTCTGCGCCGTTTGCGAATTCTCTGCAATGCAGCGTTTTGTGAGTTCGGTTACAACTTCGATCTCCTCAAGCAGACTCTCAATTTCTGTATCAATGCCTGTACAGTCTGTCAGGGTGGCTTGCATCAGACGGCAGTCCTCAAGGATGCCGTCCTTGCTGTCGATAATGGCGTTGAGGGCGGTCACGAACCGCGCTTTAATGGTTTCCTCGTTCAGATGCGGCGTTTCGCATTTGTGCTCACCCTTGAATTGCCGAGCTTGAAGCGCTGAACCAGCAGCTTGCCGAAAAAGGCGGCGCGGTAGTCGGGATCAACTCGTTTACTCTGGACGGCGACGAAACGGCGATCGCGGAGGCGAAGGAAATTCTGGCCAAAAAGGGCGTGTCCTACAAAAACGTCTGGTTTGATTCGAATAGTGACGCCGGAGCGTTCACCTCCGGGCTGTTCTCCTACCCCACGACCTATGTTGTTGACAAGAACGGCAACATTGTAGGCGAGCCGATCGTCGGTGCGATAACCTCCGAGAAGCAGGCGCAGACGCTGCAAAAGCTGATCGATCAGGCCATTGCAAACAGCAAGGGCTGATAAAATCACGACAGGCGGGGGCGGACAGCCCCCGCCTGAACCCGGCTCAGGGTCTCCCCAACAGGGAAAGGCTGCCCTTCGCCACCCGGCTGACAAAGCGGATCATGTCCTCCTTGTCATACCGGTCGTAGCCCTCCACGACAACATGCATCAAGCCGTTTGACAGGTGGATGTACATCATCTCAAGCTCCGCCTCCCCGGCCATGGGCAGCTCCTTTTGCCAGTAGGCAATGCTGTCCTTCTTGGCCAGCGCGATCATGCGCTTGAGAACCGTCGAGCTTGTATTTCCGAGGATCAGGGCCCTGCAGGCCTCCTGATTGCGATCGATCATATCGTATATGGCTTCAATCAGCGCCGTAACATCAAATGAGCTTATGTAACGCAGGGACTGTTCAAATGCGTCGATAAGCTCATTTTCAATGCTCTCCAGCAGCGCAAAGCAATCCCTGTAATGCGCGTAGAAGGTTGCCCGGTTCAGCTGCGCCAGCTCGCACACCTCCTTTACGGTAATTTTATTGACCGGCTTCTCCTTCAGCAGCTTCAGCAGGGCTTGCTTGAGCACAAGCTGTGTATACCGCTTTCTTGCGTCCGTTTTCTCCATTCATAATTCCTCCAAAAAAAGTTTACAAAGTTTGTCGACACATCTGAATGATATGTTGTCTTTCTTTCAGATGGGCTGCGAGTGCCGATTGCTTTTCGTTCTCTCATCCAGTATACTATAAATGTGAAAGATAATCAACACTTGTGTGGCTATCTCTAGGAGGTGTTCTGTATGTACAGCAGATATTTGATTACCGGAGCTTCCGGATTTCTCGGTCGTGCAGTTATTGAGGAGCTGGTGCGTCGCAGTGCCCGGATAGACGCATTGGTGCTGCCTGATGACCCCTGTGCGGCTTTGCTCCCGAAGGAGGCTCATACGGTCATCGGCGATGTATGCGAGGAGGACTCGCTTGCGCGGTTTTTTGCAGACGCCGACGGCGGCACCTGTGTCATTCACTGCGCCGGTGTGATCTCCGTCGCGTCCAGAGCCGGTTCCAGGCTCTATCAGGTCAACGTCGGCGGCACCGGCAAGGTCATCCGGCAATGCCTGGAGCATCAGATCGGAAAATTGATCTATGTCAGCTCCGTCCATGCCATACCGGAAAAGCCGAAAAGCTGCGTCATGACGGAAGCTTGCACGTTTTCTCCGGGGCTTGTAGACGGCGATTACGCCAAAAGCAAAGCGGCCGCGACCGAAATGGCCTTTGACGCAGCCGCGCGGGGGCTTAACGTCAGCGTCGTTTTCCCCTCCGGAATAATCGGCCCCGGTGATGTGGCGGGCGGAAGCTTTACCTCGATGGCGCAGGCCTTTCTTTCCGGCAAGCTGCCCTTTGCCGTGCGCGGCGGGTATGATTTTGTGGATGTGCGGGATGTGGCAAAGGGCATCCTCGCCTGCTCGGAGGGCGGCGAGCCGGGCAGGGGCTACATTCTGTCCGGGCATTACATCACCATTTCCGGAATGCTGCGCCGGATCGGAAAGGCGGCACGGCTGATCTATCGCCCCCTCTGTCTGCCGTTAAGGCTTGCAAGGCTCGCAGCGCCGTACTATGAGCGCCGCTGCCTGAAGGAGAAGAAGCCGCTTTTCTTTACGCCGTACTCCATTGCAGTCCTCGGCTCAAACGGGCGGTTCTCCCACAGCGCCGCAACGGAGCGGTTTGCCTATCGTCCGCGTCCGATCGAACAGACCTTGCAGGATATGACCGCTTGGCTTGTCGGCCAAAGGGCCGCAGCCGGCACGCCTTTCAGGGGCGCTCTGCTTCGGTCAAGGGGCGTTTGTCAGGTCAAGGGCTGAGCGGGGCGGCTTAATCCGATCTCCGCCGTCTGGGAGCGCTTCATGCCGAGCTCCGACGATCCCATAGCCCGCCCTCACAGCCGCCTCAGCGGCGCAGCGCCAAGCTGCTCGATGGTGATTTTGCCGTCCTCCGCCGTAAATTGCAGAATGGCTTCAAGGTCGATGCCCGACTCCTCCAATACTTCGGGCGGGACGGTCAGTGCGGTGTGCTTCATGTCAAAATTCGCTCCTTCCATGATTTTTCTTCAAACAGCGTCAGTTGGTCCGGTTTGGCCTTTTCGCGCTCATAAAGGTCGTAGTTGGCAATGAGCAGCTCCGGAAATTCCCGCCCGACCTCGTACCGCTGCACCATGCTGTGGAGCCGCGTAAAATCAAAGAATTCGCAGCCCGCGT
>UQWH01000084.1 GCA_900544705.1 uncultured Eubacteriales bacterium
CAAGGGGCACGCCGCATCCCTAAGGCAGCAGAGCTGCCAAGGGCTGCGCAGAAGACCGTTCCCTACGGGCGTGCAAAACACCGTTTTCCCCGCCTGCGACTAACGTCGGGGCAGCCTGCATATTCTATCAAAAATTGGTTACAAAACGTTCAAAATTTTTTTCTGAAATCCTATTGACAAACCGGGGAAAGGGTTGTATATTGGGTTTAGCACTCAGGGATGTAGAGTGCTAAATCAGTAGAAAGAGGTCGGCGTCATGGAGCTCTCTGAAAGAAAACAGAAGATTCTCAAGGCGATCGTTGACCTTTACATCCGCACGGCTGAGCCAGTCGGCTCCAAGACCATCGCGGAGATGCCGGATATGAATTTCTCCTCCGCCACCATCCGCAACGAGATGGCCGACCTGACAAGCCTCGGCTATCTGGAGCAGCCGCACACCTCCGCCGGGCGGATCCCGAGTCCCCTCGGTTACCGCTTCTACATCGACCGGCTGATGCAGGATTACCGCCTCAGCGTGGACGAAACGAAGAGCATGAACGAGGCCATGGAGCTGCGGATGCAGGAGTTCGACAAGGCCATGAGTCAGGTGGGCAAAATGGTTTCCCGGCTGACGAATCTGCCGGCCTATGCCGTCGCCTCCCACACCGACACCGTAACGGTGCGGCGCTTCGAGCTTCTCATGGCCGATCACGGCAGCTTCATTCTGGTGGTCATGACCTCGGACGAAAGCGTGAAAAACAAGCTCATCAAGCTCCCCATTGAGGTGACGGAGCAGGATCTGAAGCTGCTGTCGGCCGTGCTGAACGCCAGCCTGACGGACCTGACCATTGAGCAGTTCACGCCGGATGTCCTCAGCCGTGTGTCCCGCAGCGCGGGCGCGGCGGCCAGTCTGGTGCCTATCGTGTTGGACTTCACCACCCATGTGCTGGACGAATGCCGCAAGGCAGAGGTTTACCTGACCGGACAGACTCGTCTGCTGGGTCAGCCGGAATATCAGGATCTGGAAAAGGCGCAGGAGGTTCTTGGTGCGCTGGATGAGGAAACGATCTCCAATCTTCCCGCCAAGCTCGACCCCAACAGCCCGGTGCAGATTCTGGTCGGACCGGAAAACGTTGCTCAGGAACTGAAAGACACCTCCGTGGTGGTCACCCGCTTCGACATCGGCGACGGCATGCAGGGCATGATCGGCGTCGTTGGTCCGCAGCGAATGGATTATGCAAAGATCACCGCGAGACTAAGTTACTTCGCCGAAGGACTGGGCCGGATGTTTGGAAAGCCGGAACTGCCGGAGGCAAGGGAAAAGACGGAGGAATAGGCATTGGCTAAGATTAAGAAAGATCCGGAAAAGGCCGCGGAGGAAGCTCCGCAGACCGTTCAGGAACCGGCGAAGGAAAAAGCGCCGGATACGCCGAAGGAGGCAGATCCGTCCGAGCTGGATAAGGCACTTGCCGCACAGGCAAAGGAGCATGACCAGTATCTGCGGCTTGCAGCGGAGTTTGACAACTTCCGCAAGCGTTCGGCAAAAGAAAAAGATAATATCTATCAGGATGCCAGAGCCGAAACCGTGAAGAAATTTCTTCCGGTCTACGACAATCTGGAACGCGCGATGAAAAACGAAACCGCCGACGAAGCCTACAAAAAGGGCGTGGAAATGACGATGCGGGAGCTGGTAAAGATCCTCGAAGCCATGGACGTCAAGCCCTTCGGCATCGCCGGAGATATCTTCGACCCACAGCGGTACAACGCCGTGATGCACGTCGAAGACGAGGCGCTCGCGGAAAACGTCGTTGCGGAGGTTTTCCAGACCGGCTTTCTGATGGGCGAACGGGTCATCCGGTTTGCGATGGTCAAAGTTGCGAACTGACCCGAAACACTTGAAAATGCTGCGGCAACGCGCATTGATATATTTAAATTTGTAAATAACAGATTCATATAGGAGGAAATTAATTATGGGAAAAATCATTGGCATTGATCTTGGTACTACAAATTCCTGCGTAGCAGTTATGGAGGGCGGCGAACCCGTCGTCATTACTAACGCAGAAGGCAATCGCACAACTCCGTCCGTCGTGGCGTTCTCCAAGACCGGCGAGCGTATGGTCGGTCAGGTCGCAAAGCGTCAGGCCGTTACCAACGCTGACCGCACCGTATCTTCCATCAAGCGTCACATGGGCACCGATTATAAGGTAGACATTGACGGTAAGAAGTATACCCCGCAGGAGATCTCCGCGATGATCCTGCGCAAGCTGAAGGAAGACGCTGAGGCTTACCTCGGCCAGCCCGTCACGGAAGCGGTCATCACCGTTCCCGCTTACTTCAACGACGCACAGCGTCAGGCGACCAAGGACGCCGGCAAGATCGCCGGTCTGGACGTCAAGCGTATCATCAACGAGCCGACGGCTGCTGCACTGGCCTACGGTGTCGATAAGGAAGCCGAGCAGAAGATCATGGTCTATGACCTCGGCGGCGGCACCTTCGACGTGTCCATTCTGGACATCGGCGACGGCGTCATCGAAGTGCTTGCCACGAACGGCAACACCCACCTCGGCGGCGACGACTTTGATAAGTGCATCATCGACTACCTCGTTGCGGAATTCAAGAAGTCCGAGGGCGTAGACCTGTCCGGCGACAAGGTCGCCATGCAGCGTCTGAAGGAAGCCGCCGAGAAGGCAAAGATCGAGCTGTCCGGCGTGACCTCCTCCAACATCAACCTGCCGTATATTACTGCGGACGCTAACGGCCCGAAGCATCTGGACGTCACCCTCACCCGTGCAAAGTTCAATGAACTGACCGCACATCTGGTAGAGGCCACCATGAAGCCTGTCCGTCAGGCCATGGCCGACGCCGGCATCAAGGCTTCCGACCTGTCCAAGGTCCTGCTGGTCGGCGGTTCTTCCAGAATCCCCGCCGTGCAGGAAGCCGTCAAGACGATCACCGGTAAGGAAGGCTTCAAGGGCATCAACCCCGACGAGTGCGTCGCAGTCGGCGCAGCGATCCAGGGCGGCGTGCTTGGCGGCGACGTCAAGGGACTGCTGCTGCTGGACGTGACTCCGCTGTCCCTCGGCATTGAAACAATGGGCGGCGTGTTCACCCGTCTGATCGACCGCAACACCACCATTCCGACCCACAAGAGTCAGATCTTCTCCACCGCTGCCGACGGCCAGACCTCCGTTGAGGTGCACGTCCTGCAGGGTGAACGTGAGATGGCGGCTTACAACAAGACGCTGGGCAAGTTCCATCTGGACGGCATCGCTCCGGCACCGCGCGGCGTACCGCAGATCGAGGTCAGCTTTGACATCGACGCCAACGGCATCGTGAATGTTTCCGCAAAGGATCTCGGCACCGGCAAGGAGCAGAACATCACCATCACCGCTTCTTCCAACCTGTCCAAGGAGGACATCGACAAGGCCGTCAAGGAAGCCGAGCAGTTTGCCGCCGAGGATAAGGCGCGCAAGGAAGAGGTCGATACGCACAATGCAGCCGATCAGGTCATCTACCAGACTGAAAAGACCCTGAACGAGCTGGGTGACAAGATCTCCGCTTCCGAGAAGACCGACGTGCAGGCCGCTCTGGAAGAGCTGACGGAAAAGAACAAGGGCAGCGACGTTGAGGCGATCAAGGCCGCGACCGACAAGGTGCAGAAGGCGTTCTACGCCATCTCCGAGAAGCTGTACAAGAACGCAGCCCCGCAGGAGGGTGCTCCTACGGACGGCGGCAGCAATGGCAGCAATGGCAGCAATGGCAGCAACGGCAGCAACGGCGGCAATGATGGCGGCGTCGTAGACGCGGACTTTGAGGAAGTCAACGACTGATGATCTGAACCGGTAAAAACGGGCGGAGCACATCCGCCCGTTTTGCGGGATTATCAGAGCTTCCATATCACCAGCCAAGAAGGTGACGTTATGGCAAATGAAAATAAGAGAGATTATTATGAGGTCTTGGGCGTCCCCAAGGATGCGACCGAGGCCGACATCAAGAAGGCGTACCGAAAGCTGGCCGCCAAATATCATCCGGACGTGAACCATGAGCCGGACGCCGTCGAGCGCTTCAAGGAAATCAATGAGGCAAACGAGGTGCTGTCCGACGCGGAAAAGCGCGCGCGCTATGACCAGTTCGGCTTTGCGGGCGTAGATCCCAATTTCAATCCGAACGCCGGTAACCCCTTCGGCGGCGACGGCGGCGCGGGCTTTGGAGATTTCGGCGATCTGGGCGACCTGTTCGGCAGCTTCTTCAGCGGCGGCAGAAGTTCTACCCGCCGCAGCGCCAATGCGCCCGTCCGCGGCGACGACGTGGGTGCGCGCGTGGAAGTTACATTTGAAGAAGCGGCCTTCGGCACGGAAAAGGAGATCACCGCGAGCCGCATCGAAAATTGCGACCAGTGCGGCGGCTCCGGCGCTGCACCCGGTACGAGTGCAGAAACCTGCCAGCGCTGCAAGGGCACGGGCAGTGTCCGCACGCAGCAGAGCTTCATGGGCATGACCATGCAGTCCACCGCCCCCTGCCCCGACTGCCGCGGCACCGGCAAGATCATCCGCACTCCGTGCAGCCGCTGCAAGGGCAAGGGCAAGATCCGCCGCAGCCACAAGGTCACGGTCAAGTTCCCCGCCGGTATAGACGACGGGCAGACGCTCCGCGTCCGCGGCGAAGGCAGCGTGGGCTACAACGGCGGCCCCGCCGGCGACCTGATGGTCACCGTGAGCGTCCGTTCTCACCCGCTCTTCACCCGTCAGGGGCAGGACGTCTACTGCGAGATGCCGATCACCTTCGGGCAGGCCGCCTGCGGTGCCGAAGTCGAGGTCCCGACGCTGGACGGCAAGGTGCGCTACACGATCGGTGAGGGCACACAGACCGGCACGACCTTCCGCCTGCGCGGCAAGGGCATCCCGAACCTCAATGGCCGCGGCCGCGGCGATCAGTATGTCACCGTGACAGTGGAAACGCCGACCCGCCTGACCCGCGAGCAGAAGGATCTGCTCAAGCGCTTCGACGAGCTTTCCTCCGATTCCACTCAGCCGAAACGCAAAAAATTCTTTGACAAGCTGAAATCCATGTTCAACTGACCCCCCTTTCCCCGGCCGCCTCCGGCCGGGGAAGCGGTTTCTTTGGGAGAATTCCACTTTTCCTTTCGAAAACCGACAGAAAAGAGAAATTATACCTTGACATCCGGTCAGGTTTATGATACTATTTTATGGCTGATGCAGCAGCCTGATCATGCGGGTGTAGTATAACGGCTAGTACAACAGCCTTCCAAGCTGTGGGCGTGGGTTCGATTCCCATCACTCGCTCCATATGCGCCAGTAGCTCATCCGGATAGAGCAACTGCCTTCTAAGCAGTAGGTGGGGGGTTCGAGTCCCTTCTGGCGTACCATTTTCAGAAGGCATCCGCTTTTTGAAATCGGGGCGTGTCCCCGGAACAGCATCGGCACAGAAGAATATGGTGGGTGTAGCGTAGTTGGTTAACGCGTCAGATTGTGGCTCTGAAGACCGAGGGTTCGAGTCCCTTCACTCACCCCATTTTTCAATTTCAGATGCTCCGCGGGAGCGGCTGAATGTAGGCTTGACCACACTGCCGGACATTGGGATGTCGCCAAGTGGTAAGGCACCAGACTTTGACTCTGGCATTCGTAGGTTCGAGTCCTGCCATCCCAGCCAGAACCGCCGCGGACATGACAGCGCCCGCGGCGGTGTTTCTTCTGAGAGGACGGCGTCGCGTCCCCCCCATGACCCGCTAGCTCAGCAGGCAGAGCAATTGCCTTTTAAGCAATGGGTCTGGAGTTCGAATCTCCAGCGGGTCACCAAGTCGTCGTGAACTTCACTCGTTCACGACGACTTTTTTATGAAAAAGGCAGCAGAGCACCCTGAAAACAGGGTGCTCTGCTCTTCTTATCGAAAAGTCCAAGCAGGCTTTCCCGACAGATTATCTGCAAAACTTCAAATTATCGGCCGTAATCCGGC
>UQWH01000085.1 GCA_900544705.1 uncultured Eubacteriales bacterium
TTCTTGACCGCGTTGTTCTTATGGACCTTGGAGGCGACCGTCAGACCCTCGACCTCAAGGATGACGTCGTTGGGCTTGGCCTCTTCCTTGTGCACGACGAATTCGACATCGCGGCCGACCATCATGCGGGAAAGCTCCGCCTTGTCGGTGTTGGCAACCTCGACGGTGCCGATGTACTTGCCCTTGCGCAGGACGGAGCAGCGGTCAGCAACCGCCATGATCTCGTTGAGCTTATGGGAAATGAAGAGGATGGATTTGCCCTCGGCCGCCAGATTCTTCATGATCTGGAGGAGCTCTTCGATCTCCTGCGGCGTCAGAACGGCCGTCGGCTCGTCGAAGATGAGGATCTCATTGTCGCGATAGAGCATCTTGAGGATCTCGGTGCGCTGCTGCATGCCGACCGAGATGTCCTCGATCAGTGCATCGGGGTCAACGTGCAGGCCGTAGCGCTCGGAGAGCTCCAGCACCTTCTTGCGCGCGTCCACCTTCTGCAAAAAGCCGCACTTGTTCGGCTCGACGCCGAGGATGATATTGTCGAGAACCGTGAAGCACTCGACGAGCTTGAAATGCTGGTGCACCATGCCGATGCCCAGTGCATTTGCATCGTTGGGGTTGTTGATCTTGACCTCAACGCCGTCTTTCTTGATGGTGCCTTCCTCCGGCTGATACAGGCCGAAGAGCACACTCATGAGCGTGGATTTTCCCGCGCCGTTTTCGCCGAGCAGGGCGTGAATCTCACCGTGCTTCAGCTGGAGCGTGATGTTATCATTTGCGACGATGCCGGGGAAGCGTTTGGTGATATTCAGCATCTCAATCGCATAAGGCTCGTTGCTCAATCTAATTCCTCCTCCTATAGGTTACTATATAATAGTATACACTATCCCACCTGCAATTTCAAATGTAAAAGCAAGAAATGCATACTTCCTGTCCATTTTTTGTGCGTATTCACCAAAAATCGCATCAAATAACTGTGAAAGGTGTCGACGAGGTTTGGAAATTTTCGGGAGAAATATACATTTCTTGCCTGCCGTAGGCCGTCACCCACGGGAATACAGAAGGGATGTGGCGTTCTGGTAAAAAAGAGGACGGGGCAAGCCCGTCCTCTATTTTATTCGTTGCGGTTCGGATCAGGGGAAATTAGCCCTTGATCTTGCCCTGGTCGTCGATGGTCACGTTGGTGACATCGGGCAGCTTGGAGGTGTCGTTGGAGACGGTGATCTTGCCGTCGAACATATCCTTAACAAGCGCCTTGTAGTCATCCTTCGTGAACTTGCCGTCTTCCCACTGCGTGGATTCCATCGGGATCTGGACGTAGTTGAGCTCGGGATCGTCGCCGGACACGAGGCCCAGGGTAGCGATCTTGCCAACGTACTTGCTCCAGTTGCCGTTCTTGACAATGTCGGTCAGGGTGTCGATGGTAGCGGGTGCAAGACCCTTCATCGCAGAGGTGAGCGTCATGCCTTCGCCGTAGCCGCCGTCGATGATGCCGGCCTGGTCAACGTCAACACCGATGACCTTCGCATTAACCTTCTTCGCAGCTTCCGCAGCGGAGGTGAAGATGCCGCCGCCGCAAGCGAAGACGACCTCAGTGCCGCCTGCATACCAGGTGTCCATAACAGCAGTGATGTCGGCGTCGCCGTTGAACTGGCCGCCGTAGACGTACTTCAGTTCGACCTTGATGTCGGAGTCCTTCGCAGCAGCGTCAACGCCCTGCACGAAGCCGTGGCCGTAACGCTGAACGGCGGGGACAGCCATGCCGCCCAGGAAGCCGAGCTTGGTGTAGCCGAGCTTGACAGCCGCGTAGCCGGCCATGTAGCCGCAGAGCTCTTCCTGATAGACGACGCAGTAAACGTTGCTCATGTCAACGTACTTGTCGAGCTCATAGGAGTCGGGATCCCAGTTGTACTCCTCGCCCTTGTTGGCAACGGCGGTCTCAAGCAGGTCGCCCTTTGCAACGTCCAGTGCGAAGAACTTAACCTCGGGGTTCTGGGGAGCGGCCTCAACGATCGCAGCGCCGAACGCATAGCCCGGCATAACGATGAGGTTGTAGCCCTCTTCGATGGCCTGGTCGATGGAAGCGACACGGGCAGCGGTGGTGTTGTCGGTCGGCTTGTAGTACTTGAACTCAACGCCGTTCTCGTCGGAGAACTTCTTGCAGGCTTCGTAAGTAGTCTGGTTGAAGGACTGGTCGGTGATGTCGCCGTAGTCGGTGATCATCGCGATCTTGTAGGTTTCGCCGGTGGGCTCTTCAGAGCTGGGCTCTTCGCTCTTGGATTCGTCGGAAGAGGAAGCGGGTTCCTTGCTGTCGTCGCTGGGCTTCTCGGTGTCGCCGGCGCAGCCAACAAACAGGCAGGCGATCATGGCGAGAGCCAGGAGAAGCGCTAAGAGTTTCTTCATTTTCTTAACCTCCAAAATATTTTCGCGGCTATGCCGCTAACATATTGTGGCACAAATCACGGGAAAAATCAAGTGGTTCCTAAAGATTTGTGCATAATGCTGAAAATTATTGGTTTAAGTCCTCTTTTGAGAAACTGAAAGGCAGCATATCTGACAGTGATGAGGCAAAATACGTCCCGTCACCTTTACTCAAATAGATCTTAAATTTCAAATTGCAGAATTCGCGCATGACCTGCCGGCAGATGCCGCAGGGGGCGCAAAGCTCATGCACGGGCTTGCCCTCCGGACCGCCGACGATGGCGATGGCCTCGAATTCCCGCTCGCCCGCGTACACCGCGGAGAAGAAAGCCGTCCGCTCGGCGCAGTTGGTCGCACCGAAGGAGGAATTTTCAATATTGCAGCCGGGATAGACCTTACCGTCCTTCGTCAGCAGCGCTGCGCCGACGGCGAAATGGGAGTAGGGCACATAAGCGTGTTCCCGCGCCTCGATCGCACGGTTGACCAGTTCCAGCGGTGTCATATGCCTTTCCTCCTTACAGGATCTCGGAAGCGAAGCTGGTGCCCGGTGTTTCATAGGGCACGCCCAGCAGCTCCGTTACGGTCGCAGCGATGTCGGCGAAGGTCTTTCTTGTGCCGAGATTGACGGGCCTCACGCGCTTGCCCGCGATGAGCAAGGGTACATACTCGCGGGTGTGGTCGGTGGTGGCGGTGTAGGCCGGGTCGCAGCCGTGGTCGGCGGTGATCATCACGATGTCATCCTCGCCCAGCTTTTCCAGAAGCTGCGGCAGCCAGCCGTCGAATTCCGTCAGCGCGGCAGCGTAGCCGTCGATGTTGCGGCGATGGCCGTAGAGCATATCGAAGTCGACCAGATTGGTGAAGCACAGGCCGTGGAAATCGCGCGCTGCAGCTTCCAGCGTCTTGGCCATGCCGTCGGTGTTGCCCTTGGTGTAGACGTGGTCGGTGATGCCCTCTCCGGCGAAGATGTCGAAGATCTTGCCGATGGCGAGGCTGTCCAGCCCGGCGGCCTTGATGGCGTCGAGCATGGTGGGTGCCGGCGGCTCCAGGGAAAAGTCGTGGCGGTTGGAGGTGCGGGTGAAGCCGTGCTCCGGATCGCCGATGAAGGGGCGCGCGATCACGCGGCCCACGCCGTTCTTGCCGCGCAGGATCCTGCGCGCGATGCGGCAGTATTCATAGAGCTGCTCCAGCGGGACGACGTCCTCGTGCGCCGCGATCTGGAACACGGAGTCGGCGGAGGTGTAGACGATCAGGTCGCCGGTTTTCATGTGCTCTGCGCCGTACTTCTGAATGACCTCCGTGCCGGACCAGGGGGCGTTGGCCAGCACGCCACGGCCGGTCGCCTCGCGGAAGGGCTTGAGAACCTCTTCGGGGAAGCCGTTGGGATAAGTAGGCAGGGGGTTCGGAGAGATCAGGCCGGCGATCTCCCAGTGGCCGATGGTGGTGTCCTTGCCGGCGGAGGATTCGTGCAGACGCGCGCAGGCACCGGTCTGGGGATCGGCCTTTGCCAGATAGTCCACGCCGTCGATGTTGCCGAGGCCGCAGGAGATCATGTGCGGGACATGGAACTTTGCAGAGGTCGAGCAGCTTTTCAGGGTGTTGACGCCGTGGTCGCCGAACTTGGCGGCATCCGGCGCTTCGCCGCAGCCGCAGGAATCCAGTACGATCAGAAAGACTCGTTTCATATTGTTTTCGCACTCCTTATGTTGCTTTCATCAGGGGATAAATCAGGAAACGGCAGCGCCGTTTCCTGATAAAACTGTTTACTTTTCCAGCTTGACCGCCGTCTCCAGCGCGACCTGCATCATCTCGCGGAAGGAGGTCTGGCGCTCCTCGGCGGGCAGAGCCTCGCCTGTGAGCATATGGTCGGAGATCGTGCAGATCGCCAGCGCACGCTTGCCCCAGCGCGCCGCCTGCATATACAGGCCCGCCGCTTCCATCTCGCAGGCCATCACGCCGAACTTGCGCCATGCGTTGACGGTCTGGAGCACCTCGGGCATTCCCTCGTCGTCGTTGTAGAAGTTGTCCGTGGACAGGATGTTGCCGACATGGTAGGTCGCGCCGGCTTCCTCGCAGGAAGCGACCGCCGCGCGGAGCATATCATACGATGCGATGGGCGCAAAGTGGCCGTCCACATGGTACTGATGCCAGAAATTGGAATCCGTGCAGGCGCCCTGCGCGATGACGATGTCGCGGAGATGGATGTCGGGGTTGATGGAACCGGCAGAGCCGATGCGCAGGATGTTCTGCACGCCGTAGGCATTGTACAGCTCATAGGAATAAATGCCGATGGACGGAATGCCCATACCGGAGGCCATGACGGAAACCTTCACGCCCTTGTAGTAGCCGGTGTAGCCCTGGACGCCGCGGACATTATTGACGAGCCTTGCCTTTTCAAGGAAATTCTCGGCGATGTACTGCGAACGCAGAGGATCGCCGGGCATCAGCACGGTCTGGCCGAAGTCCTCCGGAGTCGCCTTGATGTGGGGAGTCGGATAATTCATAATGGTTCTCCTTTATTATAATAGTTGGGTCGCTTTGAACGTCCGCCGGGGACGCCGGGCGGGTCATTTCACCTTGCGATGCTCGCGGATATTGCGGATCCAGCACTTGTGGCACATGGCGATGTAGCGGTCGTTGCCGCCCAGCAGGAGCTGTGCGCCCTCGGTGACGACGTAGCCGTCCGCGTCCAGGCGGGCGTTGGTCGTGGCCTTCGCGCCGCAGTCGCAGATCGCCTTGATCTCCGTGATGGTGTCGGCCACCTCGAACAGGCGGCGGCTGCCGTCAAAGAGCTTACTCTGGAAGTCCGTCCGCAGACCGAAGCACAGGACCGGAATGTTCTCCACGTCCACGATGTCGCGGAGCTGGTCGATCTGCGCCGCCGTCATGAACTGGCATTCGTCGACGATGATGACGTCCGTGTGCTCTCTTTCGCGGAACAGCTCGCAGATATCCGCCTCCGGCGGTACGACCTCGGCAATCGCTTCCAGCCCGACGCGGCTGCGCAGCACGATCTCTCCGTCGCGGCTGTCCGCCGCCGGCTTGACCAGCCACACGCGCATCCCGTTTTCCTCATAGTTGTACTTGGTGATGAGCGCCTGCGCGGTCTTTGAGGAACCCATCGAGCCGTATTTGAAGTATAACTTTGCCATTGTCTTCCCTCCGGTGTGCAAGGATTGTCTTTTCATTATACAGTATCGTTTCGATTTATGCAAGGAAAACTCTGAATTGCGTTCCGCATCGCCGGATTTTAGGCGTTTTGTCAGAGAATTGCCGTTCGTTTTTGTGGAAAAAGACAGGCGGTATTCATTTTTCATCACCGG
>UQWH01000086.1 GCA_900544705.1 uncultured Eubacteriales bacterium
CGGCGGACATTTTCAGCGGACGAAACGGCCGGAGCTTCCAAAAATTTCGAGTCAGCCCCGTTATGACCACTTCGATACCTCTCCATATTAAGTTTTGTTGCGGCAGCGTACCGAAAAAAACCTGATTTCGAGTCAGTCCCGTTATAACCACTTCGATACCACTCCATAGGATATGCAGCGCGAACACCGGCAAAAAATGCAAAAAATGGGAACCATTCCGAGCGACAGCCGTCTTAAACACAGTTGAGAGGCTGTTTGCTTTTTACACTGCGCAATTTATTATAACAGCTTGCCGCACAGAAATCAAGCCCGGCCCGGAAAAAAGCGAGCATTCCGGTCGCGGCAGGAAATTTCTCCGGCATATTTACATAGAATTCTCAATGTGCTATAATGTCGTGGATTTTGAAAACCACATGGAGGAACGATCATCCTATGATAAAAAAACCAAACGCAGCGCAGGGCAATGAACTGCTCACGCCCGCGGCTGCGCCAAATAAGAAGCGAAAGAAGAAACCGGCCAAGCCCTACCGCAAGCTGCGGATCGCGGCGTGGATCCTTGGCATCGCGCTGCTGCTGGAGTGTCTTTATTGCTTCGTCGTATTCACGAACAATCCGACGATCCGCTCTCTGCGGGAGGCCTACATCGAAACGGCAATGTCCACCATGTCCCACCACTGGCTGGCGGAATGGTTCTTCCCGGACTATATGGTCCAAAGCGTTGTCTCCCGGATGGACAATTCCCAAAAGGATCAGATCGGCATCATCAGCAAATGGGACAACAAGGACGCTTCCGCCCCGACAAAGCCTTCGGAAACGACCCCGCAGGAAAAGGAGCGCGCCGAGCGTGCCGCCTTCTTTGAGCTCTTCTGGGAGCTGGACAACACGACCTTTGAAGAGTACGTTATGCAGCATCCGGACGTGCTGGAAAACGGCTGGAACAACATCAAGATCAACGAGTCAGGTCTGGACGACGACGGCACCAGCATCCGTACCACCATGGGTGAGCAGGTGCTCGCGATCGACGCGAAAAACAAGATCCTGATCGTGCGCGTGAAAGGCTCCGGCTTTATCGGCGCACTGGCGATCGCCAAGGATCCATCTCAGCTCAGCCTTGCGCCCTCGGCCTACATCGGCTCCTACGGTCAGCAGCTGCACGCCATCGCGGAGGAAAATGACGCGCTTCTGGCCGTGACCGGCAGCGGCTTCATGGATCCGGAGGGCATGGGCGACGGCGGCGAAATCGCGGGCTACGCCATGTGCCGCGGCAAATCCTATGGCGAGCATTATCCCAGCGGCTACAAGCGCATTGAACTGCACGAGGATAATCTGCTCTATGTCATGGACGCCGATCAGCCGGTGTCGAAGGACACCACGGACGCCGTGGAGTTTTCCCCCGCGCTGATCGTCGACGGCGAAGCGCTGGTGGACGAATACTCCGGCTGGTACGCGATCAATCCGCGCGCCTGCCTCGGCCAGTCCTCAAAGAAGGAGATTCTCATGCTCGTCATTGAGGGCCGCATGATCGGCCGTTCTCTCGGCTGCGAGCTGGCCGCCTGCGTGAAGATCCTGCAGCAGCATGACTGCTATCAGGCAATGAATCTCGACGGCGGCACCAGCGCCGTGCTGTGGTATGACGGACAGTACGTAACGAAGTGCTCCAACACCTCCATCGTTTCCCGGCTGATGCCGAACGCATGGGTCTACGGAACACGCGAATCCTGAACAGAATCATGGCAGCGGTCGGAGAACCCCGGCCGCTGTTTTTTACTTCCTGAAAAAACCGCGCCGCGCGCGTTGACAATCTGCGCAGGTTTTTGTATAATACCAGTAGAAATCGTCAAAATCGGGTATTGCGGTTTGCGCGCCGATGGGACGAGAAACAGGTTATTTTTTTGCAGCCCATCAGGGCGCAATGAAAAGAACGGAAAGGATTTTTGCAATGATTTACACAACAGAAGTACAGCATATGTGTCCCGTCGCAAAGGGCGCATACCATGGCCCGGCTCCCATCCCCGAAGAGGGCAAGTGGGTACAGGCGAAGGAAATCGGCGACATTTCCGGCTTCACCCATGGCGTAGGCTGGTGCGCACCGCAGCAGGGCGCCTGCAAGCTGACCCTGAATGTGAAGAACGGCGTCATTGAGGAAGCTCTGGTCGAAACGATCGGCTGCTCCGGCATGACCCATTCCGCGGCAATGGCTTCTGAGATCCTGATCGGCAAGACCATTCTGGAAGCTCTGAACACCGACCTCGTCTGCGACGCCATCAACACCGCCATGCGCGAACTGTTCCTGCAGATCGTCTATGGCCGCACCCAGTCCGCGTTCTCCGAAGGCGGCCTGTCCGTCGGCGCTTCCATGGAAGACCTCGGCAAGGGCCTGCGCTCTCAGGTCGGCACCATGTTCGCCACCAAGGAAAAGGGCCCGCGCTACATGGAAATGGCAGAAGGCTATGTCACCCGTCTGGCTCTGAACAAGGAAGATGAGATCGTCGGCTATGAATTCATCAACCTCGGCAAGATGATGGACTTCGTCAAGAAGGGCATCGACGCCGCCGAAGCGATGGAGAAGGCCAAGGGTCACTACGGCCAGTTCGACAACGCCGCCAAGTACATCGACCCGCGTCAGGAATAAGATAGGAGGAACACAACATGGCTTTGTTTGAAAGTTACGAAAGAAGAATCGACAAAATCAACGGTGTCCTCGCACAGTATGGCATCGGCTCCGTTGAGGAATGCCGTGAGATCTGCAAGGCGAAGGGCTTCGACCCCTACGAGATCGTCAAGGGCATTCAGCCCATCTGCTTTGAGAACGCCTGCTGGGCATACACCGTCGGCGCCGCCATCGCGCTGAAGTCCGGCGTGACCACCGCCGCAGAGGCTTCCCGCAAGATCGGCGAAGGCCTTCAGGCCTTCTGCATCGACGGCTCCGTTGCCGACGACCGCAAGGTCGGCCTCGGCCACGGCAACCTCGGCGCAATGCTGCTGAGCGAGGAGTCCAAGTGCTTCGCATTCCTGGCAGGTCACGAGTCCTTTGCGGCTGCGGAAGGCGCCATCGGCATCGTCCGCAATGCGAATAAGGCCCGCAAGACCCCCCTGCGCGTTATCCTGAACGGCCTTGGCAAGGACGCTGCGCAGATCATCTCCCGTATCAACGGCTTCACTTATGTGCAGACCAAGTTCGACTACTACACGGGCGAGCTGAAGATCGTCCGCGAGATCCGCTACTCCGAGGGCGAGCGCGCCGACGTCCGCTGCTACGGCGCTGACGACGTCCGCGAGGGCGTTGCCATCATGCACCACGAGGGTGTCGATGTTTCCATCACCGGCAACTCCACCAACCCGACCCGCTTCCAGCACCCTGTCGCCGGCACCTATAAGAAAGAGTGCATCGAGCAGGGCAAGAAGTATTTCTCCGTCGCTTCCGGCGGCGGCACGGGCCGCACCCTGCACCCGGACAACATGGCCGCAGGCCCCGCTTCCTACGGCATGACCGACACCATGGGCCGTATGCACTCCGATGCACAGTTCGCAGGCTCCTCCTCTGTCCCGGCGCACGTGGAAATGATGGGCTTCCTGGGCATGGGCAACAACCCCATGGTCGGCGCTACCGTCGCTGTCGCGGTTGCTGTGGAAGAAGCGCTGAAGAAGTAAGAAATTTTCTGATTTCGTGCGTCCTTCTGCGAGAATAAGATAAAATTGTTAGAAAAACCGCTCCTGATTGTTATGGTCAGGAGCGGTTCTTTTCGCCGTTTTCGCGCTCAAAGCGACAATTTGTCCACATTTTGTCCACGTGGAGTCAAGCGCGCGTGGGATGAATGAAGCAGCCGTTTTCTCGGTCAGAAGCTCTTTCATTCAGAATATGTTCCAGCAGGGCGGCGCAGCCGGCGTCGATGTCCCGCTCGGCCGCGGTGAAATCGCGGGTATACCACGGGTCTGCCACGCCGCGCGGATGATCGGTGAAGTCCAGCAGCAGGGACACCTTGCCCTGTGGGTCGCCGCCGAACAGCCGCAGCATATCCCGGCGGTTTCCTTCATCCATGCCGACGATATAGTCATATAGCGCGTAATCACTGCGCTGAAGCCGCTGTGCGGTCTTGCCGGCGCAGGAAATACCGCGTGCCTCCAGCAGTCGGCGCACCGGCGGATAGACGGGATTGCCAATCTCGTCATCGGAGGTCGCTGCCGAGGCGATGGAAAACTCCCCCTCTAAATTTTTGCGCCGCACCAGATCCTTCATCACGAATTCTGCCATCGGGCTGCGGCAGATATTGCCAAGACACACAAAAAGAATGGAAATCATCATTTGCTCCTTTGCCAGTTTCTTTCAGTATAATAGCACAAAATCGTCGGTTTTTCCAGAGGGATGACCGTCTGTGTGCCAATTTCGACCGATGATCGAAAAACAGTGGACTCCCCCGCTGCTCTGCGCTATACTGTAGTCACAAGGGGGATGCAGGACATGAAACTGGAAATCAAACTCGACCCTGCCCGCACGGAGCCGCTCGTGACCGTGCAGACGGAGGAAATCACGCCGGAGGTGGACGAGATCGTCCGCCGCCTGACGCAGGAGGCGCCACGGCTTCTGACCGGCAGCCGGGACGGACGGCTGGAAATTCTGGAGCCAGAGAGCATCTACCGCATCTACGCTTCCGACGGCAAGGTCTTTGCCGTCACGGAAAAGGGCGAATACGTCCTGCGGCAGCGGCTGTATGAACTGGAAGCGTCGCTGGACGGCAGAAAATTTGTGCGTATCTCCAACGCGGAGATCATTCATCTGAAAAAGGTCGAGCACTTCGATCTGAGCATCACGGGGACGATTCTCGTGCGCCTGAGCGACGGATCGACCACCTATGTCTCCCGCCGCTATGTCGGCAGAATCAAACAAATACTGGGGGTATGAAAATGAAGAAAAAAGCATTTCTGCGGGCACTGGCCGGTGCGCCGATCGGGCTGACAATCAGCGTCGTGATCACCATTCTGGTGTCGGTTTCCATCGGTGACGGAAAATTCTACCCGGTTCACCCGGAGCTGACTGCGCTCTGCGGTGGAGAACTGACGGCCGTCGCACTGCAAACCGCCGCTTCGCTTCTCTACGGCGCGGTGTGGGCGGCGGCCAGCGTGATCTGGGAAACGGACTGGAGCCTGCTGCGGCAAACGCTCACGCACCTGCTGACCTGTTCCCTGTCGGCGCTTCCCATTGCCTACCTCATGTACTGGATGCCGCATAATGTGCGCGGAATCCTCCTCTATTTCGGCATCTTCCTCGGCATTTATGCCGGTATCTGGGCCTCGCAGTTCTTTGCGGCGCGGGCACGCGTGCGGGAGCTGAACGAAAAGCTGCACAAAAAAGAATAGCAAAAAGAGCCGCGCAAGCGGCCCTTTTTGCTCAGACTGTCAAAAAACCTATCCAGCCGAAAGTTTCGGAGGGAAGAATAGTGT
>UQWH01000087.1 GCA_900544705.1 uncultured Eubacteriales bacterium
TGGTGGAGGCGGGGGGAGTTGAACCCCCGTCCGAAAGCAACTTGACAGGAACTTCTCCGGGTGCAGTCTGTTATTTACCTTCCCTCGGCCGGACGGGAACAGACACCCTGCCGGTCTTGGTAGCTTCATGATGCATGGCACGGGCAAAGCTTACCGTGCGCACGTGCTCCACTCAAATCACACCCGAGCCCGGCTCGTGGACCTTCCGGGGCGGATGGGCGCCTAATTAGGCAGCCAGTGCGTACTGATTGTTGTCAGTTAATTTTTAAAAAGTTACCCGTTTTATCGTGGTCAGGTGCCACGACCCGCTATTCCAGCCTCACTGCCCCCGTCGAAACCGGTACGCCCCCATGAAGCGGGCAGGAATCCCTGCCCGGATAGTATAGCACAGTTTCGCGGAAGATGCAAGTTATCCTCTGCCGTAGGGATCCTTGAGCTTCTTGGGCTCGGGATAGGTTTCACCCTTGGTGTCCACGCGGACGGACTTCATCTTCTGCTCGACCTCCGGACGGTCGTTGCGGTCGGTCTTGACCTTGCAGATCTCGTCGACGACGTCCATACCGGTGAGCACCTTGCCGAAGGCGGCGTACTGCTTGTCCAGATGCGGCGCGTCCTGATGCATGATGAAGAACTGCGAGCCGGCGGAGTTGGGGGACATGGCACGCGCCATGGACAGTACGCCGCGCTTGTGCTTGAGCTTGTTGTCCACCCCGTTGAAGAGGAACTCGCCCTTGATGCAGTAGCCTGGGCCGCCCATGCCGGTGCCCTCCGGGCAGCCGCCCTGGATCATAAAACCGGGAATAACGCGGTGGAAGATCAGTCCGTCATAGAACCCCTGATTCGCAAGGGAGATGAAATTATACACGGACTGCGGGGCAACGTCAGGGTAGAGCTCTGCGGTGATGACACCGCCGTTTTCCATTTCGATGGTAACAACAGGATTTTCCATATCAGTGATTCCTTTCTTTCATGGCGCGGTCGATCTGACGGCGCGCGTCTTTGATCGCGGCGTCCTGCCGCTTGTCGTAGAGTTTTTTACCCTTGCACAGGGCAATCTCCAGCTTAACGCGGGAGTTTTTAAGATAGACGGAGAGGGGAATGATCGAATAGCCCTCCATCTTGACCTTTGCAAACAGGTGGGCAATCTCGCGCTTATGCAGCAGCAGCCGCCGCGGACGCATGGGGTCTTTATTGTAGATATTGCCTTTTTCATACGGGCTGATGTGCATCTGACGGACCCATACCTCGCCGTCCTTGACGGCGCACCACGCATCTTTGAGGTTCAGCGTGCCCTGACGGAGCGACTTGACCTCCGTGCCGAACAGCTCAATTCCGGCCTCGAAGCGTTCTTCTACAAAGTATTCGTGAAAGGCTTTGTTGTTCTTTGCCAGAATTTTAACACCCTTATCCAAAGGAAATCACCTTCCTTTTATCAGTTTTATCCAATCTTTGCCGTTTCAAACAGAAGCGGCTCCAGCTCCTGCGGCGAATTCAGGTAGCGCCTGCAGTGCTGCTTCATGTATGCCGCGATCTCCGGCGTATGGTGCGACCAGCCGGCGCAGGCAAAAGGGACGCCGCGGCTTTCCGCCATTTTCAGCCCGGTGGTGAGATCATCCACGACCAGAAGCTCCTCCGGGCGGAGGGAATAGGCAGCCATGATGTCGTCGAGCGCGTAGGGCGCGGGCTTCATCCTGTCCTGACCGATGTCCCAGCCATAGATGCGGTCCGGCAGGAAGCCGAAGTGCGTCTGATAGTCCCGCGTGATGTTTTCCCGTCCCGAATGGGAGGACACGCAGATCCGTCCGCCCGCCGCGCGGAAGCGCGTCAGAAGCGGCAGCAGACCCTCGTAGGGAGGCGGAACGTGGGTGCGGACGTATTGCGTCCAGAACGCGAGCTGCACCTCCTGCTCCTCCGGTGTGAAGCCATAGATCTCGCTGCACATCCCGAAAAATCCCAGTCGGAAGCACTGCCGGGAGAATTCCTCCAGCGTGACGGTGCGCTCCGGACGAAGCCGCTTCAGCACCGCCTGAAAGGCGGGGAAGTTGACGGTTTCCTCGCTGCGCACGACGGTATCGTCGTGGTCGAGCACGAGGCAGCGGACATCGGACATGGGAAAACCTCCGGTTTCTGTTTCTATAGGTATCATATCACACTTTTTCCAGAAGTGCAACGCTTTTCCAGAGGCTTTCTCTTGATTTTTGAACATACGTTTGATATAATAAGCGTAGAAAGGGGAGAGCAGCGATGTCCAATATACAAATTGAAATGATCTCCGTCTGCGGCGTGGACGGCAGCCTGACGCCGCTGCGCTTCCGGCTGGAGAATGAAGAGCATCAGCTCTGTACCGTGGCGATCCGGCAGGTCGTCTATAGTAACCGCATCCAGTACGCCGGTGTGGATGCGATCCAATATCTCTGCAAGGCGGAGGTGCAGGGGCGTGAAAAGCTCCTTGAGCTGCGCTATGCCATCCGCAGTCATTCGTGGTGCCTGTTCCGGGTGGTGTACTGATGGAAAAAGTGATCTTTCACATTGATGTCAACAGCGCTTTTCTGTCCTGGACGGCGGCCTATCGCATGCGTGTGTTGGGCGAAACGCTCGACCTGCGCGAAATTCCGTCGGCGGTCGCAGGGGATAAGGAAAACCGGCACGGGATCATTCTGGCCAAAAGCCTGCCTGCAAAAAAGTGCGGCGTAAAAACGGGGGAGCCCATCTTTCAGGCGCAGAAGAAATGCCCGGGACTGGTGCTTGTGCCGCCGGATTACGCGCTGTATGTGCAGGCCTCGCGCCATCTGATCGCGCTTCTGAAGCAGTTTGCGCCTGTGGTGGAGCAGTATTCCATAGACGAGGCGTGGGTGGATATGAGCGGTACGGAGGGACTGTACGGCTCTCCCGTGGCGGCGGCGGAGATGCTCCGCCAGAAAATTTATGATGAATTGGGCTTTACGGTCAATATCGGCGTTTCCAGCAACAAGCTGCTGGCGAAGATGGCGGGGGACTTTGAAAAGCCGAACAAGGTACACACACTTTTCCCGTGGGAACTGGAAAAGAAGCTCTGGCCGCTTCCGGTGCGGGAACTGTTCATGCTCGGCCCCGCCACGGAAAAAAAGCTGCATCTGATGGGGATCTACACCATTGGCGAGTTGGCCAAAGCCGACCCGCAGATGCTCCGCCAGCGCTTCGGGAAAGCGGGCGTCAGTCTGTGGCAATCCGCGAACGGTCGCTATAACGACGTCCTGCGCGCCCAGCCGGAGCCGAACAAGGGCTTCGGCAATTCCGTGACGCTTCCGGCGGACGTGACGGCTGCGCCGCAGGCGCATAAAATTTTACTTTCGCTGTGCGAAACGGTCGGGATGCGGATGCGGCAGGATAACCAGGCCGCGCGCTGCCTGTCGGTCAGTCTGCGAAGCAGGGATTTTCACACCTTTTCCCACCAGAAAACGCTCCCCACGGCGACGGACAGCACGGAGGAACTGTTCCGCTGTGCCTGCCGCATTTTTGACGAGGCGTGGGACGGCGTCACGCCCCTGCGCCAGCTCGGCGTGCAGGCAACCAGACTGGAAGAGCGCGGCCAGCGGCAGTACAGCCTGTTTGACATCGCGGAATCGGCTGATTTTGAGAAGAAGGCGAAGCTCGATAATCTGATCGACGACCTGCGGGAAAAACACGGCGAGGGGATCATCCGCCGCGCGCGTTTTGTCGGAGCGGAAACCGTTCTGGCCGGCGGCCTGTCCAAGGAACGCCGCACGGGTGTGACGAAGCCGGTGGGCGAGGACTGATTGACACCCGGACAAAAGCGTGATACTATAAAGGTACACATATTTTTCGCCCCCGGACATAAGTAAAATCGGGGGTGTTTGTAATGAAATCCTGGAAAAAATACGCCGGTTTTTATGTGTTTGTCTGTGCGGCCGCCATTTGCGGCGCGCTGCTGCTGTCCCACGCCGGAACGGCGGCGGGCACAGTCGCCGCAGCGCGGGAGCTTCCGCCGGTGGTGGTGATCGACGCCGGACACGGCGGTGAGGACGGCGGCGCCCGCTCCTGCACCGGCGTGCAGGAAAGCGGCATCAATCTGGAGATCGCGCTGCGTGTCAACGACCTGATGCACTTTCTGGGGATGCAGACCCGGATGATCCGCACGACGGACTGCGCCGTCTACACAGAGGGCGCGCGGACGATCGCAGAAAAGAAGGTTTCCGACATCCACAACCGTGTCCGTATGGTGGAGGAAACGCCCGGCGCGCTGCTCGTCAGCATCCATCAGAACAACTTTCCGGAGGGAAAATACCGCGGCGCGCAGGTGTTTTATGCCAAGACGGACGGCAGCCGGGAGCTGGCGGAGCAGACGCAACGGTATCTTGCGGCACAGGTGGACCCGAACAACCACCGGGAATGCAAGGCCGCGCAGGAGATTTATCTGCTTAAGCATGTGAACTGCACCGCGATTTTAGTAGAATGTGGGTTCCTTTCCAACCCCGGCGAGGAGGCACTCCTGCGCGAGGCCGGGTATCAGAAGAAGCTCGCTGCGGCGATCTGCTGTAGTGTGATCGACTATTTGGAGGCACAAAATGAAGTCTAAGACGGTTTTTCTCTGTTCCAACTGCGGAAACGAGACACCCAAATGGCAGGGCCGCTGCCCGGCCTGCGGAATGTGGAACACCTTGCAAGAATACACGCCGCCCGCCGCATCCTCTCCGAAGGCTGCGGTGCGCAGCAGCATCCTCGCGCCCGCGCCCAAGCGGCTCGACGAGATCCACAGCAGCGACGAGCTGCGCTTCACCACGGGACTGGGCGAACTGGACCGCGTGCTCGGCGGCGGCGCCGTGCGCGGCTCTCTGGTGCTGGTCAGCGGCGCGCCCGGCATCGGCAAATCGACCCTGCTGCTGCAAATCTGCAAGCAGATCAGTCAGGAGCAGAAGGTTCTTTATGTTTCCGGCGAGGAAAGTGAACGCCAGCTCAAGCTGCGCGCGGAGCGCCTGAGCGTGTCCGGCGGCGATCTTCTGCTGCTGTGCGAAACCAGTCTGGACAACATTCTGGCCGCCGCCGAGCAGGAGAGCCCGGACGTTCTGATCGTGGACTCCATCCAGACGCTCTACACCGAGGACAAGACGTCCTCGCCCGGCAGCATCACGCAGGTGCGCGACTGCACCATGCGCCTGATGCAGTATTCCAAGGCCAATGGCGTCACGGTGTTCGTTGTCGGCCATATCAATAAGGAAGGCGCGATCGCCGGGCCGAAGGTTTTGGAACACATGGTCGACTGCGTGCTGTACTTTGAAGGCGAGGAGCACACATCTTACCGTCTTCTGCGCGCGGCGAAGAACCGCTTCGGCTCGACCAACGAGATCGGTGTTTTTGAAATGGACGACAGCGG
>UQWH01000088.1 GCA_900544705.1 uncultured Eubacteriales bacterium
AAGACCCTGCCGCAAACTGAATGAGCTATCTTCATATCGAAAGGACAGCCGAGAAGTCGACTGTCCTTTTTCTATGCCCATTTTCCGTCAAAGCGACTTGAGGTTTGGCGGATAGGCTTATATCAACCCTAACACAAAAGGTAAAAAGGGGGCATTTCTATGCCGATATAGTATTGATTTATAAAATGACTGCACATGTCCAGTCACACAGTGTGCTTCCAAAAGTTCTTTTCTATCGAACAAATGTATGCTATAATGACCTTATTCCGAAGTGGCGCTGAATGCCTGTTTGCAATGTGGCAGGCAGGATACGCTCCTTCCTGCGAAAGGGGTGAGGTCAATGGCGCGATGTCATCTGAAGCAAGGGGAATCTCATAGAATGGAGAATCCGCCTATGCCCAAACATTCGCATCTCACATTGCAAGACCGCAGCATTATCTGCGTCAGAATCAATCAAGGTATGTCGTTTGCTCAAATTGCCGCAGAGTCCCACACCTGCGAGTAGTCGTCGTCTGCCGGGGCGAGCGGCTCGACCGGCCGCAGATTGGACGAGGCAATGTCCACGTTCCATGCCACGACCAGCGCCAGCATCATGCCGACGGCCAGAACCAGCATCACGTCGGCGAGGTTTGCCACATCCTCCATGGGGTTGACCTCCTCGCCGCCTTCCCGGTCGTCACGATGCAGCTTGCGCTTCATCACAGCGGCTCACCTCCAATACACATTCCATCGCTGTTTCCAGAACCGACGTGTCGTTGCGGTACCAGCTCTTGCGGAGGGTAGAGATCACGACCGCCACGGCCGCGGCGATCAGACCCGCAATGGTGGTGTCGAAGGCGGTCAGCAGGGAATTCGAGAGCGTAAAGGTGTCGCCCTGTCCCAGCGCGATGATGCCGGGGCCGAGGGGGATGAGCGTACCCAGCAGACCGAACATCGGGCCGAGCTTCGCCACGAGATCGGAGAACCGCACCAGACGCGCGCAGCGCTGCTTTTCCTCGTCCAGCAGGCGGATGGCGAGCGACTCGCGCATATCGCGGTCAGCGCCGGGTGGTTGAGAAGCTCCGTCAGCGCGCGCTTCTGGCGGCGCAGCAGGCCGCTTCTTTCAATACAGCCGGCAAGCTCCCCCGGCTTTGCCGCGCGGAGTTCATCGGCAAGCTGCGGCAGGCAAACCTTCAAATGCCGGTGCTCCGTGAAAAATTCCACGATCAGGCTGCCGAGCAGCGCCAGCGCCGCGGCGATCAGCACCAGCAGCACGAGCACGACCGGCGTTTCCAGAGATCCCGCGACCGCGCGCAGAATATCCGATAGCTTTTGTCCAAACATGGGCGAATTCTCCAATCATTTCATTTGTTTTCGATATTGCAGATATTTCAGGCCGCCGCCGAGCAGCAGAAGCAGCGCGGCAAGCGCGGTCAGAAGCAGCAGACGCGGGCTTTGCAGCAGCAGAGATACCCCCGTGCCGCCGCCGGATGCGTCGCCGGAGTCCGCCGTGCCGAACTGAAGAGCCTGAATGGAATAGATGTCTACCCCGGCGTATGCCAGCACGTCGTCGAGCAGAGGACCGTAGCCGACCACATGGCACACGCGCGGCCGCCGGTTGATGCAGGAAAAGGTCTGCTGCACCATGTAGCAGTTATTGACAATGTCCCGCAGGGAGAGGGTGATCTTCTGCGTGTAGGACATTCCGTAGTAGCCGACGAAGATCGTCAGATGGTCGGAGGTCGCGTTGCTCAGGGAATCGTAGCTCCAGTTCGGCGCGCGTTCCACGAGTTGCGGGAGCTCGATCTCATATTCGTCGCCGCATTTGGTGCCGCGGTAGCGCTCGAAGCCCGGCGCACGGTAGCGCGGCGCTTCGTATGCGACAAGGGTATAGTCGTGGTCGCACTCTGACGGCTGCGGGTCGTCGGCAAAGACGGTTCCGGCCAGAAGGCACAGGCACAGCACGAGCAGCAGAATGCGGCGGAAAGCGTTCTTTTTCTGCAAATGCGTCCCTCCTTTATTCCGCGGCGACAAAGCGGATCTCCGTCACCAGACGGACCCACTTGCCGGAATCATAGCCCGGAATGACGACGCGCAGCGGGCGCTGCCGCTCCTCCAGCGGCTTGGACCCGTTGGATACGGAGAGAATGACGTCGTAGGCATCCCAGACCAGGGCGTTGATCGTCACGTCGTAGTTGTCCGACGCGCTGAAGCGGACATAGTAAAATTCGTCCAGCGGTTGGCCTCGGCCATGGTCAGCGTGTCCTCTATGTATCGCGCCAGCGTTTCCGCCGCGTCGGCTACGCCCAGAAGCGCGCCCAGCGTGCGGTAGGCCTGCGGGAGAGTGTCGCCGCTGGCCTCGATGAACACGGTCGGAATGCCGGTCTGCTCCTGCAAAGACTGCATATCCGCTGCGTGGTTCGCCTTGCGGTCGCCTAAATCAAGGATGATCTGCGGGACGCAGGCGATCAGGGATTCGGGGTTCAGGTTTCCCTTGCCGCCGTAGAGCTGCCCCAGCTCCGCCGGGAGATAGGCTAGCTGGGCCTCGTCCGGCCGTCTGGCCACGCCGACGAGCCTTTCCGGCGCAAGGGTTACAAGGATCATCTGCGCCGTCAGGCCGCTGACCGCGACGCGGTCGATCTTCTCCGGGACTTCCACGGTCCTGCCGCAGGAATCGACAAAGGAAACGGTCGCAGCAGGTTCCTGCGCAGGCAGCGTCTGCGCGGCGCACCCAGCGAGAAGACACAGGCACAGCAGCAGGGCAAAAAGCCGGATTCGGTTCATAGCGTTCCTCCAGAATAAAACAGGGGGCTGCTCGCAAGCGAACAGCCCCCTTGGAATATACCAACAGAAGCCGCGGCGGGATAGACTTCCGCCCCGGCAGGTTCGGCTGTTTTCTTCTCAAACACGGAAAGTCGCACTGTTTCCGGCACGACTCTTATCGGGAGAGACCCGAAATGGCTCCGGCGCCGTGGTCGCCTTTAGGCGCGGGAGCTTGAAAACATCCTCATACAATTTGCACATCGTAATTCTTTTAAAGAATAACTCTTGAGAGGCTGCTTGCGCAAGAGAAAAGCCGTTCACCATCGCCGAAATCTGCGCAAAAAAAGCGCTTGACATCCGGCAGAAATCGTGCTACAATGCAGAAAACCGTTGAAGAAGAGTGAGTAGATCCTGACACCATTCTTTCAGAGAGCCGCAGGCGGTGGAATTGCGGCAGAAGAGGACCGGACCGAATGGACTTCCGAGGGCGAGCGGAAACAGAGGATTCTCTGGAGTATGTGAGACGGAGCGGCGCTTCGTGAACAAACGCCGGCGTATATCGGTACGCATGAGTGGGCGCGTATTTGGCGCGTCAAGCCGGGTGGCACCGCAGGAAGTAACGCTCCTGTCCCAGCAATGCTTGTATTGCAGGGACAGGAGTTTTTGTATTTTTCAGGAGGCTTTTATGATGCTGAAAACGAAGCGCTGGCGCGCCCGCGCCGAACAATTCTATCTCCTTTGATTTTGCGTTTTAATATAATAATGTGAAAGGCTGGAATATTCCATGAAAAAGATCATTGCGCTTGCGCTTACCGTAATTCTCACCCTCACGCTCTTTGCCGCCTGTGGCAGCAAACCCGCACCGGACGACGGCAAGACCTATACCGTCGGCATCTGCAACTATGTGGACGATGCCTCGCTCAACCAGATCGTCGAAAGCCTCCGCGCGCGGCTGACTGCCATCGGAGAGGAGAAGGACGTTTCCTTCAACGTGCTCTATGACAACTGCAACGCCGACGCCGGCCTGATGTCGCAGATCATCACCAACTTCCAGACCGACGGCGCGGATCTCCTCGTCGCGGTCGCGACGCCTGTCGCCATTGCAATGCAGGCGGCCACCGAGGACAGCGAAACGCCCGTCGTCTTTGCCGCGGTTTCCGACCCCGTTTCCGTCGGGCTGGTCGAATCGCTGGAGCAGCCGGGCAGCAACCTGACCGGCACCTCCGATTACCTCAACACCGATGCGATCATGAACCTGATCTTCGCGCAGAATCCGGACGCAAAGAAGATCGGCCTGCTGTATGACATCGGACAGGATTCCTCCGCCGCGCCCATCACGCACGCCAAGGAATTCCTCGACGCCCGCGGCGTGAGCTACGTTGAGCGCACCGGTACGACCGTCGACGAGATCGCGCTGGCCGCGCAGGCACTGGTTGCCGAAGGCGTGGACGCCGTGTTCACCCCGACGGACAACACCGTCATGAAATCCGAACTGAGCATCTACGAAACGCTGGCCGATGCCGGCATCCCGCACTACACCGGCGCGGACTCCTTCGCGCTCAACGGCGCCTTCCTCGGCTACGGCGTGGACTATGAGAATCTGGGCAAGGAAACGGCCGACATGATCGCGGAGATCCTGCTCGACGGCAAAAAGCCCGCGGAGCTGCCCGTGCGCACCTTCGACAACGGCACGGCGACGATCAACGAAGAGATCTGCGCAAAGCTCGGCTACGATTTCGATACCCTTCAGGAGGCTTTTGAGCCCTACTGCACGGCGATCCAGCGCATCGTGACGGCAGAGAGCTTTGACGACGTGAAGGAATAAACCAAGAAAGGAGCGACGGAAATGTCGTTTGCCACCATCCTGACGCTTTTACAGACCGCGCTGGAGCTGGGGCTGATCTGCTCCGTGACGGTGCTGGCGCTCTTTCTGAGCTATTCCATGCTGAACGTCTGCGACCTGTCCACAGACGGCTGCTTCACCCTTGGTGCAACCGTTGGCGCAGCCGTCGCGATCGCGGGCCATCCCTATCTGGCGCTCCCGGCGGCGATGGCGGCCGGCGTGCTGTCCGGCCTCTGCACGGCGCTGCTGCAAACGAAAATGGGCGTCAACAGCCTGCTTTCCGGCATCATCGTCAATACGGCGCTCTATTCCATCAACATCGCGGTGATGGGCGGCTCGTCCGTGCTGAATATGAACAAGACGGCGACGGTGTTCACCAAAATGCGCGCCCTGCTGGAGGGAACGGCTCTTCAGGGACAGTCCCGGCTGATCGTAGCCGCCATTGCTGCGGCGGCGGTCGCCGTGCTGCTGGGTCTGTTTCTCAAAACGCGGCTGGGTCTTGCCATCCGCGCCACCGGCGACAATGCCGACATGGTGCGCTCCTCTTCCATCAACCCCGTGATGACGACCATCATCGGCCTGTGCGTGTCCGGCTCCCTGACGGCGCTCTCCGGCTGCCTGCTCGCGCAGTACCAGAAGGCGGTCAACATCGACATTGGCACCGGCATGGTCACGATCGCGCTGGCCTCGCTTCTCATTGGCGGCGTATTTC
>UQWH01000089.1 GCA_900544705.1 uncultured Eubacteriales bacterium
TTTTTCGCAATTTCCGGAATCACTTCTCCGAATTTCCCCCGCAGCAGCGGCGCCCACGCCATGACCTGAATTCCATGCGAATTACAGAAAGACAGGAGTTCCGGGTCGTGCAGTAACGGTGTGTGCTCGATCTGGTTGATCATGGGCGGAATCTCGCAGTGCTGCAAGAGGGCTTCCAACTGCGGAAGCTCGAAGTTGCAGACACCGATGCTCTTCACCAGTCCGTCCCGGTAGGCATGCTCCATCGCCCTCCACGTGCTGTCCGTACGCTCACGGTTCTGGCCAGGCCAGTGGATGAGGAAGGCGTCCAGATAGTCCGTTTGCAGCTTTTCCAGCGATGCGTGCAGGCTGGCGAGCGTCGGCTCGTACCACTGATCGGAATTGTTGACCTTGCTGATGAGAAAGACGTCCTCACGAGGAATGTGGTTGACCTGAAGCGCCGCGCCGAGCGCCGCTTCATTTCCATACATCTGCGCCGTGTCAAACAGGCGGTAGCCCAGCCGGTAGGCTTCTCCGACAGCGCGGTTCATCTCCTCGCCCGCCTGCATCTTGTAGACGCCAAGGCCGATCTCCGGAATCTGAATTCCGTTTGCAAGCTTCATTTCAGTTCCCTCCGTTCCGTATTTTTTTCTATTATACCAGCACGATCGGCGGATTTCCAGTCACATCGGCAAAAACCGGCGCGGTTTTCCCGCGCCGGTTGATTTTATCGGAACCACTCTCGCAGCTTTTGCAGCCATTCCAGCGTTTTGAAGCGCAGCTCGTACTCCTCCTCACCGCCTTCGATCAGGGCGGTTTCCGCGCTGTCGTAGCCGCCAGCCTGTGCACAGGCCGTGAAGTCTTCCGTCGTGGCCGCCGTACACAGGGACGGAAATACGACACACCACCAGTTGTGCCCCGCCGCTTTGCCGATCTTGATGCGCAGGGCGGGGTATTCCCCTGCCGGAAGCGTGAAGGTATCGTACTTGCGCGTTGCAAAGTCCTCCACTCCGACCGACGCCTCGACGCCATAGTCCGCGCCCTCCGCGCGCAGAACGCGCTGCGCCGCCTGCGTGATCTCTTCCAGATGGGACTTGATTTTCTCCTGCGCCGCGGCCGCATCCTTACAATCTGCCGTCAGCGTGCCGACGCAGTCGAGCACCGCGTCGCGGACGCGCAGCTTCTGCGCCTGATCCTCCTCGGAATCGGAATTAGCGACAACGTGCAGCCGCACGGTTTTGGAGGCAAGCTGACGCTGCTCCAGCAGCGTTTCCGCCGCAAACAGGCCGCAGGCCATCAGAGCGACCAGAAGGAGCCAGACAAGAATTCTGAATTTCATACAAAAACACCGTCCATATGTAGGATTACCCACAGTATGGACGGTATTTTTTCTTTTTAAACGTTTCTCGCGATAAAAACTTCCGGATAGTTTTCCTTCAGCATCGTGCAGGCGACCGCCGCATATTCAAAGCTGTCGAAAATACCGAACACCGCCGAGCCGCTCCCGGTCATCTGCGCGCCATAGGCGCCATAGGTCATCATGATGGACTTGACGTAGTTGATCTCCGGATTTTCAAGGACGACCGCCTCTTCAAAGACGTTGCCGAGCGCCTTGCTGATCATCTCCAGATCGCCGCTCAGGAGGGCGGCCTGCATCTGCTGGGCATCCGGGTGGCGCGTGACGTGCGTTTCATCCAGCTTGCGGTAGAGCTCCGGGGTGGAGAAAGACAAATTTGGCTTGCAGACGACGTAGAACATCTCCGGCGCGTCCGCCAGCTTCGTCAGGCGCTCTCCCCGGCCCTCGACGAGCGCCGTACCGCACAGGACACAGAACGGCACGTCAGAGCCGACCTGCGCGCCCAATTCGCACAGAGCATACACAGACAACGGGTAGTCGCGATGGCGGTTCAGCGCCCGCAGAACGGCTGCTGCGTCTGCGCTGCCGCCGCCGAGCCCCGCGCCGCTGGGGATCCGCTTTGTGATGCGAATCTCCAGTCCGTCGGGACGGCCACCGAGATTGCGGTAGAACGCCTCCGCCGCACGCCAGGCCAGATTGTGTTCGTCCTGCGGTATACTTTCGCGGTCGCAGAAGAGCTTCCATTCCCCGCCCCCATCCAGAATGATCTCCACGTCGTCGCGGACGGAGATCGTCTGCATCACGGAGCTGAGGTCATGATAGCCGTCCTCGCGGCGGCCCAGAACGTCCAACGTCAGATTGATTTTTGCGAATGCACCCTCGGTGAGTTTTGTCATTTGATCTTTCTTCCTTCGAGATAATAACGCTTTTCGCGGCTGTGGCCCATGGAGAAGGTCTTGCGCGGTAGAATGCCGTCCGCAATCACGCCGCGGAAGAGCTGGCTCTTCTCCATCGCGGGCAGCAGGAAGCCGATGGCGTTCTCCTGCTTTGCCAGCGCGATCAGAGCATCGTCGTCATGGATGTAGTCGATCTCACCCTCGTGCTCCTTGAGATAGCCATCCAAGAAGCCCTGCAGCACACCGACGGCAAGCTGGCTCTTGGCCGGGTCGAGATGAACAACGCCGGACTCCGTGCCGCTGTACCAATGAACTTCAAAGCCCTCCTCTGCGCAGGCCTCCTGCTCCAGCGCTTTCAGCAGCGCCTTGGGGTCACAGGCCGTGACGACACGGTGGATCGGCTCGAACACCTGTGTGGGATCGTGGATGTTCTCCAGCTCAACGAGCGCATAACGCGCAGGATGATCGGAGAGGTCAACGCCGGGATTCTGCTTTTTCAGCTCCTCATAGCAGGACTTCGCCGTTGCCAGAGAGTGGTTGCCGTCACCGACGGCGAACACCACGGGCGTGCCCTTGAGCCCCTCATATTTTTTCCCGACGTTCTTTGTGTATTCCGTCAGGCGGTCATTGAAAGCCTCCGCCTCCTTGCCGTCCACGAGCCAGCCAGTAATGTGGCCGCCGCCTTCCATCAGGTCAAAGTCGTAGAGCTTCTTCAAAGAAGCCTTATGCGCAGCAATCGGCTCAATGAGGACCTTTTCGTGGTCGTCGCAGAGCATCAGGATGTGCGGCAGCTCGATGGGCGCGTCGCGGCGCACGCGCATACGCGGCGGGATGCGCTCAACGACCGTCTTTTCCGTCGCACGGATGGGGGAAACGGAACCGGCGGAATAATCATAAGCATCCAGATCGACCATGCCGACCAGTCCCGGACGGATGGTGCCGTTCTCCAGCGTGCGCTCCACATAGACAAAGGAATCCTTGAGGGTTTCAAAAACGCCCTGCTCCAGATATTCCTTCATGGTCTGGTTGATCAGCGCCGTGTGTGCGGCCTCCTGCGGCGTGCCGAGTTCGGCCTCCGGGAGGATCAGATTGATGGTCGAAGGAGCGCCCTCGGCGTTCTTACGCACGCGCTCCCAATATGCGGGGTCGGAGGTGAACTGGTCGCAGGCGATGACCGCCCATTTTTCCATGGAGTCTACCTTCGGAAAAAGAATATCAGCCGGCAAAAATGCGTTCATGATACAACCGCCTTTCAAAAATCGTTCATAATTTACGGAAAACCGCTGAGAATATTATAGCGCAAAGCGTTCGATTTTCCTAGCTTTTTCCCCAAAATGGTCCTTCGTGATTTTTGACAAATTTCGGCAAAATTTTTTAGTATATCTCACAGATTTTTAGTACATACTACCCACAGTACAAAAAGGGAGGAAAGCTCATGGACACTTTTGCATTGATTCTCAGCATCATCGGCTCCATCAACTGGGGTCTGGTCGGCATTTTCAAATTTGACCTTGTGGCATGGATCTTTGGCGGACAGACCTCGGCTGTCAGCCGCATCATCTACACCATTGTCGGTCTGGCCGGCATCTGGTGCATTTCGTTTCTGTTCCGCCGGCGTTCGCTTGCGGCCGCAGAGGATATGTAAAGCTCTCGTATCCTGAATAACGCAGCAAAAAGTCCAAAAGGACTTTTTGTCCAGCTGCCTGCAAAATTGCAAAATAAAATTTTGTTGTTCTATTTTGCAATTTTGGTCGCTGCGGCGGGTGATTGAACGCGAAAGGAAACCCTCACGGTTTCCTTTCACTCTTTTCTACCCTCCGATAAATTGGCGTCGGCTTCTTCTTCAGCAAAAAGCGCCTTGCAAATGCAAGGCGCTTTTACTTACATTATACGATTGCGGAAAAATCAATAGCCTCTTCTCTTGTTCTTACGAGCAGCTTCGGACTTCTGCTTCCGCTTGAGACTCGGGCTGACATAATGCTCTCTCTTCTTGACCTCAGCGATCACGCCATCCTTAGCACAGCTGCGCTTGAAGCGCTTCAGTGCGCTCTCCAGAGATTCATTCTCTTTAACGCGAATTTCAGACATTGATTTCCCTCCCTCCGGTGCATCCGGCTCTATCCAGGATGCTTTCAGGGCCGCTACAACGGCAACAATTATTATAGTGAGAGTTCGTCAAAATGTCAAGCAATATCTTACAAAAATTTTAAAACTTTTCTGTTTTTTCTGCATCCGTCAGAAAACCCGCGACCGGAGAACTCTTCGGTGCACTTGAAAAATCAAAGCTGCTTTCCTATAAAACACAACAAACTCCGGCCCGTAATAAGATCGCACACCCACACCTGAATCTGCAAACGCGCCCGTTTCCCTTGCAGTTAGCTCAGAAACGGCATCCTCGCGGCACACGGACAGATCCGCTTAATGCTGCTCGGTTCCCCGCCTGACATGGTTCACGGGAGCCCGTTGCGCAAGACCGATCCCTCAACACCACTTACAAGGACAGACGGCACGGCGCAGACCCTCATATAGGAATTCATCCCTGCTATAGCGGATTGCAGGTTACAGGGCACCGCTAACTCCCCGACTAGTGCGACCTTATTACAGGCCGGAGTGACTTTATTCAGCCGATCTCAGACAATTTTTCTTCGATGAGATCCGCAAGCTCACCGATGGTGTTCACCTCAAGCTTGCCATCCATCTCAAAATCCACGCCGAGTTCTTCTTCCATATCCATTACCATCTCGACCATATCCAGGGAATCCAGATGCAGGCTCTCGAAGGTAGTGTTCCGATTCATTTCCTCTGCGGGAATATCAAGCTGCTCAGACAGATAAGAAATAATCCGTTCCAGCATTGCAGTCGCCTCCACTTCTTTTCTCTTTGCGTTAGCGTCGCTTGCCAAGGGCACACATGGTTTTCCCGGGCCGAAACGACATTTGGTTTCGTTATCCTCGTTGATGGGCGACAGCCCATCTGCCTCGTCTGCCTTGCCAACTGCCGTTTATCCTCCGGGAAAACTC
>UQWH01000090.1 GCA_900544705.1 uncultured Eubacteriales bacterium
GGACATCAGCTCGACGCGCATCCGCGACGCCATCGACAAGAATCTGGATATTTCCGCGCTGGTCGATCCCATCGTGCAGGCATATATCTACGAATACGGCCTGTATCTGCGCTTCCCCATTCTCAAGCGCGAGCTTGCGCCGCAGGATCTGTATTTCACCGGCGTGAGCGAGGGTGCGCAGGTCTATCTGTGCTCGCGCCGTTTGCAACGTACCGTCGGCTCGGCAAGCTCGCACAGTGTGACCATCGCCGGGCTTTATGACGAGCTGCACGACGTGGAGGCTTGCTCCAGCGTGCGCCGCCGCACCTCAGGCAAGCTCCTGATGATCGACGGCGTGGAGGCCGGCGGCTCACGGGAGCATATGCGGATGCTCCTGAACGAGCTTCTGGTCCGCAGCCTGACGGACGACCATACCTATGCCCTGTGCCGCTGCGCGGAGGGGAAGGAGGCGCTTCTGGATGTGCTGATGCAGCTTGGATTCGTGCGGGTCGAGGAGGTGCCGGATCTCTATTACGTCGATATGCGGGTGCCCATGGTGCTGATCCAGGATCTGCTGCTCGGCATCAAGGCGCCGCACCGTGACGCGCCGGAAGTGCTCGAGGCGATCGAGCAGTCCCGTCCCCGCCTGCGGGCGGCCCTGACGGCACTGTACCCCGGCAAGCTCCTGCTGTGCTTCGACGCGGAGCTTCTCAATCAGGCGCTGATGTATCGCGTGCAGCAGCACGACCATGCGGGCGGCGCAAAGGGACGCTTCCTCTGCGTGCCCTACGGAAAGATCCTCTCCGGCGAGGTCGTCCCCGGCACCGTGACCAAAACCCTGCACGCCGACAAGTGCTTTGCCCCCGACGGGAGCAATTTCTCCGTCGTGGAATACCCCGGCTACAGTTCGCTTCCCAATCAGGTGCGCACGCTTAAGTCCTTCCGCCGCCCGGTCATCCTCGTGGACGACCTGCTGCATAAGGGCTACCGCATCGGCAAGCTCAACCCGATCTTTGAGCGCGAGGGACTGGAGATCAGCCGCATCATCGTGGGCATCCTCTCCGGGCGCGGCCGCGACCTGATGCGCGAGCAGCACCGCCAGGTGGACTGCGAATATTTCATTCCCAATCTGCACTACTGGGTGACGGAGAGCCTGCTCTATCCCTTCATCGGCGGCGACTCCGTCGGCAGCCGCCCGGAGCAGAATCGGATGCTGCCGTCGATCAATCTGATTCTGCCGTATTTCTATCCGCGGCATTTTACCGATGCCGCCCAGCCCGCCGTGCGGGAACTGAGCCGCACCGCGCTCACGAACGCCCTGTGCGTTCTGCGGGCGCTGGAGCGGGTGCAGCAGCGCAGCTTCAACACCGTGCTGACGCTGCGCCGTCTGGGCGAGGCCATCGAGCATCCGCGCCTGCCCGACCGCGGCAAGGCACTGGACTATGATTTTTCCATCCCGGCGTCGGCATATCTGGAGGACGATCTGCTGACGCTGGACAGAACCCGTACCGGAGGAGGAGCGATGAATGGAGTTTAGAAGCTGGAAGGGCTTTTGCCTGTGCGATCTGGGCGGCGGCTTTCCGCCGGAGGCCGCTCGAGTGAATGCGCCCTTTGCGCCGCTTGTCTTTCTGGTCCGGCGAGACCCGCTGAAAAGCCGCGGCTGCTTCGCCGTGGAGAATACGGCGCAGATCATGGAGCCGGAAAATGCCTGTGCGCTTTTGCCGAACGAGGCGCCCGCCGCTTTGCCGGGGGTGGAGACCTTTGTGCGGGAAAACGGCGCGACGGTGCTGAACACCGCTTTTGCGCGCGCCTTTGATCATCTCGCCCGTCCGCGGAAGAAAAGCGGCCTGACGGCCACACTGGTCGGGCTGGGCGACGTGGGCGGTACGCTTCTGATTGCCCTGAAGCTGCTTGGACGCGAGCTTTCACGCATTGCAATCTACGACCCAAATGAGACGCTCTGCCGCCGGTATGAAATGGAGCTGAATCAGGTGCTCCCGCCGGACGGCGCGCCCCTGCCGGAGATCGCGATCTGCTCACAGGAACGGCTGTTTGACTGCGACCTGTTTCTCTTCACCGCCTCGCGCGGCGTGCCGCCGGTCGGCTCCGACGTGCAGGACGTGCGCATGGCGCAGTTTGTCCGCAATCGCGAAATGCTGGCCGGTTATGCCCGGCGCGCACGGGAAGCGGCCTTCGGCGGGCTGTTCTGCCAGATCTCCGACCCGGTCGATCAGCTCTGCCGCGCGGTATTTCTGGAGAGCAACCGTGATGCCTCCGGCGCGTTCGACGCGGCGGGGCTCCTGCCGGAGCAGGTGCGCGGTTTCGGTCTTGGCGTGATGGCCGCGCGCGCGGCGTATCACGCGAAAAAGGACGGCATTGATTTTTCGGGTGGCCGCGTCTACGGCCCGCACGGCGCCGACCTGATCGTTGCAAATCATCCGCAGAATTACGACGAAGCGCTTTCCGCGCGTCTGACGCAGGAGACCGTGACGGCCAACCTGCGCGTCCGCGAGCTGGGCTTCAAGCCCTATATTGCGCCGGCACTCTCCTCCGCCGCCGTGAGCCTGCTGCGTTTGGTGCGCGGCGAGGTCTGCTGCAGCGCCATTCCCATGGGCGGCGCCTATTTCGGCTGCCGCAGCCGCACGACCTCCGCCGGGATCCTGACACAGCGCGAAGCGCTGCATCCCGCGCTTTTCCGAAAAATTGAGGAAGTGCAGCAGCGATTGGAGCGATTTTCCTATGATTGATGTTCTCATGCCGGGCGGAAGCGACCGTCTGCGCGAAACGGCCGCCGCGGCACTGGAAGGGACGGCGCACCGCTTCCTTTCCGCCGGGGACGATCTGCGCGGCAAACGGGTGCTGTTTGCCCTCTCGACGGACGAGGGCGGCATGGATGCGCCCACGCTGGCGCTGCTGCGCCGCCTGCGTCTGGAGAAGGACGCCATGCAGGGCAGCTGCGCTGCCGTTCTGCTGGACGGGGCAGGGGAGCTTTACACTAAGCAGCTCGCGCAGGACGTCGTTTTCGCCGCCAACGGCACGGGCTGTGCCTTTATGGGCAAGCCCCTCGTGGAGGGGACGGGCTCGCTTTATAATCAGCATATCCTTGCCGCGCGCCTCGGCCTGACACCAGAGCAAACCTACCGGACGCGCGCGAGAGGTCTTGTCCGGCGGCTGGAGACTTTCCAACCGCCCCGGTTCCGCCGCCCGCGGCTGCTGATGCTGCACGCTTCGGAGAGCGGCCGCTCCAGCACGCTCTGGATGGGCCGGGAGATCTGCCGGAGATTGTCCGATGCCTGCGAGATCACCGAGCTTTCTCTGCGAAACGGCACGATCCACGACTGCCGCGGCTGCTCCTACCGCACCTGCCTGCACTTTGCCGAAAACGGTGGCTGCTTCTACGGCGGTGCGATCTCCGAAACGGTCCTGCCGGCCATCCGTGACTGCGATGCCATGCTTTTCCTTTGCCCGAATTACAATGACGCCGTCGGCGCGAATATCTCTGCGCTCTTTAACCGCCTGACGAGCCTGCTGCTGCAAAGCGAACTGTATGACAAGTATCTGTTTGGCATCGTCGTGTCCGGCTATTCCGGCGGCGATCTGGTGGCGCGCCAGCTCCTTGGCGCAATGTGCCTGAATAAGACGGCCATGCTGCCGCCGCGCTTCTGCCTGCTCCGCACGGCCAACGACCTGCCGACCGCGCAGCACGCGCCCGACGCGGCGCAGTGCCTGGACGAATTTGCCCGCCGCATCCGCGAAACCATCTGCCTTTGAAAAACGTAGAAAAAAATGAAGAAAAAAGAAAAAAGGGCTTGCAAAACGGATGGAGCTGTGTTAATATAGTTGAGCAAAATGAAATCCGGGTGTGGCGAAGTTTGGTATCGCGCTTGAATGGGGTTCAAGAGGCCGCTGGTTCGAATCCAGTCACTCGGACCATATCATGTGTACAAAAAAGATGCACGTGAAAAAGCCTTGCAGTTGCAAGGCTTTTTCGCGTTTTTCCATACTCTTTTTTCAACATCCAACTGTAGATGCCAAAGGCCGAAAAGTACGGTGTGAATCAATTCGAACCGGCACATGATAGAAATTGGGGAGAATTTGATAGCAGCTACAACATTTTTTGGGGCAAAGAAAAAATTGAATACCCGTGTGTTACATAGCCGCGACTTTTTGAAAGTCGCGGCTTTTTCTATTTCTACGAAGGTGCTTGTCCTGCTGCGATGGTTGGACTCGCCCTGCACGGAGCAGGCACAGGAACAGCAAATGTTTCAGTAGACTTTGCGGCAGATGTGTAGTATGTTTGCCGTTACCAAAAAAGGAAGGGAAAAATCAATGAACACAAAAATCTCATATCTGTATCGAGATGCCGGTAACTACAAGCAGTACAACGAATGTATCATTGCCGGTACGCTGAGCGCGAAACAGATTTGCACCATTTTGGACTGCTGCGACATGGGCGAGTATTTTATCCCAGGACAGGTCGGACTTCCGGAGCATCGCTTCGATACCTATGATTCGCAAGCCGATCACTGCTGGTTCGAGCTGACTGCGGACAGCTTCTCGGAAACGATAGAACCGCCTACGATAGCCCTTACCGCCACGGAGTTGGTCAACCGCTTCGAGGAATGTCGAAACAACTGGCAGGATGAGGCGTACACACCGCAGATGGGAGAAATAAACTTATGACTGTTAACGCAAGCACAGAAGAATTCCAGCACGTTGAGTTGCTCGGCAAGTATGCACTGTCCACCAACGGCCGTATTGACCGCTCCATGGTACCGGATGGTTGGTATTGCTATGATTTCCGCGGTTCGGATGATGACCCCGGCGAGCTGCGCTATATCGAAGAAAGTGTGGCGGTCAACCATTCAGTGGAAGGGGTTACAACAGAAAAGAACAACAGCCTCTATTTCAGCATATC
>UQWH01000091.1 GCA_900544705.1 uncultured Eubacteriales bacterium
AAGAATAGTGTGAAAGGGAACCGTCAGGGTTCCCTTTCGCGTTCAATAACCCGCCACAGCGGCCAAAATTGCAAAATAAAAATACAAAATTCAGATTTTGCAATTTTGTAGTCAGCTTGTCAAAAAAGTCCAAAAAGACTTTTTTGACAAGCTGAATTCAGGCGTATGTCAGGATATGACATACGCCTGAATTTGTTTGTCCGCTTGACCTTTCCCCGGCGATGCGTTAGAATAACAAAAAAGGTTTCTATGTTTGAGATTTTATCAAGAGTTCGGAGATTTTATGGGATTTATTTATCAGACAACGAATCACTATGGCATAGAAGCCATCGTCGCATTGGAGCGGCATTTCAGCCCGTCGGAGGAAAAATACTGCACCGCGCTGAGCGAGGCCGCCCGCATCTGCGACACCTATGGAATTCCGGAGCGGGAGCTTCTGCCGCGCGTCCGGCAGATCGCGGCTGCCGAGGAATTCATGCTGGAGCATCTTTCGGAAAGCGAGGAAATGATGCAGTTTCTCTTTGCCCCGCTCTGCGGCGGCAATACCAGCCTTGCATGGAGCCTTGCGTGGGACCCGGCCGACAAAGACGACGGAGTGTACAAATACGCCGGGCACAGCGAGGCTGAGCGCCTGCGCGACGTGGCGGCCATTGCCGCGCAGTTCCGGGAGAACCCCGCCGAAGTGCCGCAGAGCATCGACACGGTCTGCGCCCTGATCGACTATCTGGACAGCATCCGCATCCCCGCGGAGGATAAGTGGAAATTCCTTGCGCTGTTTGCGCATCTGGAAACCTATGAGCAGAACGCCCGCCGCATCGTTTCCTCGGCGGCGGAGCTGCTGAAAAAAGCGATGCAGAACGAGGAAACGCAGGCGCAGCTTCGGGAGTGCATCGAAAAAACGAAGGAAAATGCGCCCCGGCTTTCCAATGCCTTCCCGCCGACGCGGCAGGACATTACCTTCCTGCCCTGCGTGATGCCCTTCAATTCCATGCGCTTTATCAGCAATGAAACGAGCATCACCGTGGTCGTCGGCGTGCTGTACTGGACCATCCTGCGCCTGACCGAGAAATACGCGGCCAACGACGAGCGGCTCCTCGGCTGCTTCAAGACCCTCAGCGACAAGAGCCGGCTGGACATTCTGAAGCTGCTCAAGGAGCGCGAATACAGCGGTCAGGAGCTGGCAAAGGAGCTGGGAATCTCGCAGGGAACGGTCTCGCATCACCTGAATATTCTGGTGCGGGACGACCTGATCTGCATCACCAAGGACGGCAGCCGCCTGCGCTGCTCCCTCAATCGGGAGGCGCTGGGGAATATGATGGATGACATCCGGCGGCTCCTGCTCTGAAATGAATAATCTTCCGCAGCCTGCAAAGGAGCGGCGGCTCGGCATCGGGCCGCTGCTCCTTTTTCGATTTTTTGCAAAAAAGAAAGAATGAAATCCTGTTACAGGACTTTACGGAGGAGAAAATGAAAGGTTTGCGGAAAGAATTTTCGCCGCCGCGCGGAAAGCGTTTTTGGAGACTCTCTTTTTTAACATATCGCCGGAAAAAGCAAGCGGCGCAAAGCGGTTTTTTATACCATTTTTCCATTGACAAAGAGAAACGCCGGTGGTATTCTACACCCATCAACATAGAAACGTTTTGACAACCGTCAAATATAGGAGGGCTGCCGCAAGAGATTCTGAACCCCGCATATTTTAGAGAAAGGAAGATAAGAACATGAAAAAAAGATTCCTGAGCCTGTGTATGGCCGTCGTATTACTGCTGTCGGTCTGTGCACTTCCCGCAATGGCGGCAGACGGCGGCCTGACGGTCCGTCCCACAACGCCCTCCGCCGCGCTCATCGAGCAGCTGACGCAGAACGACGCGCAGCGGATGAGCGCCGCGCAGGAAGACCCCGAAGAAATTGTCGATATTTTTGTAGAACTGAAGGACGTGCCTCTGGCGGATCGCCCGGTGGTCGCATTCTCCGCCAATGCGGTCGCCTCCGTGCAGAAGCAACTCTTTTCCGCCCAGAGCACCGTGCAGACGCAGATCAGCCGCGCGCTGCCGAAGGAGCATGTGGAATATACCTATTCTTATACGGTGCTCTTCAACGGTTTCTCCGTGCGCACCGCCCGCAAGAATCTGGAGACCATCCGCAAGCAGTCCGGCGTCAGCCGTGCGTTCATCGGCGGCTCCTACTCGCTGCCTGCGAACGAGGAGAGCCAGCAGGACCTCCAGACTGCACTGACTGCTGCGAGCAGCAAGTTCACCGGCAAGGGCATGACCATTGCCGTGGTGGATACCGGCCTGGATATTGCGCATCCCGCCTTCTCCACCGAACCGGAGGGCGCGAAATTCAGCAAGGACTATGTCCGCGGCGTTTTGCAGGGCGCGGATCTGAACGCCGAGCAGATGATGCCCGGTCTTACCGCCGACGATGTGTATCACAATGCGAAGGTCCCGTTTGCCTTTGACTACTACGGCAAGGACGCGCAGGTCGCGCCCGCCAATAAGTGGCAGGCGGCCAATCTGGAGCATGGTACCCATGTGGCCGGTATCGCGGCGGGCTACGAAGCCGACGGCGAGGGCAAGGTCCTCTTCTCCGGCGCCGCGCCCGATGCGCAGGTCATCCCCATGAAGGTCTTTGACGACGATGGCACCGGTGCCAGCACGGCTACCGTTCTGGCTGCGCTGGAGGACGCCTATCTGCTGGGCGTCGATGCTGTAAACCTCTCGCTCGGCAGCTCCAACGGCTTCACGGTCGACAGCGAGGAGCTGGTCAACGAGGTCTACAACAAGCTGGACGATGCCGGCATCATGGTCATCGTGGCCGCCGGCAACGACACTTCCTCCACCAATTACAACAACTTCGGCAACCTTCCGCTGACGGACGACCCGGACAACGGCATCGTTGCTTCTCCCTCCACCTATCCCGCGAACCTCTCCATCGCCAGCGTGGAAAATGATCTTGTTTACAACAACTATTTCCTCCTCGGCGACGAGAAGATCCCCTACACCGACAGCCAGACCTCCTTCTTTGGCCTCGATTCCTTCGTCGCGCAGCTCAAGATGTACAATTCCATCCCCGACGATGTCGCCGCTCCCTACGACTATGTGATCGTTCCCGGCTACGGCCAGGACAGCGACTATGAGGGCATTGACGTCAAGGGCAAGATCGCCGTCGTGCAGCGCGGCGGCACCGACGAAAGCGGCGAGCCCATCACCTTCGTCACCAAGATCCAGAACGCCCTGTGGAAGGACGCCATCGGCATCGTCATTTACAACAACGACGCGGCCAACCCCGACGACGCTGCCATTGTTATGCAGACCAACTACTATCAGCTCCCGGCTTGCTTTGTCAGCTACAATAACGGCCAGAAGCTCATTGAGAAGGCAGGCACCGGCGCCGGTATTACCGGAAGCGTGGAGCTGATCTCCAGCGCGAACCCCGCAGCAGGCCAGATGTCCGGCTTCACCAGCATTGGAACGACGCCCGACCTGCGCATCAAGCCGGAGCTTTCCGCGCTGGGCGGCAATATCTATTCCTCCATCCCCACCGCCGAGGGCAAGGGCAAGTATGCTTCCATGAGCGGCACCTCCATGGCCAGCCCCTATGTGGCAGGCGCCAGCGTGCTGGTCAAGTCCTACATCTCCGAAAACTGGTCCGGCAGCTTTGACGCCGCGTCCATGACGGAAAATCTGATGATGTCCACCGCGACCCCGGTCATCGACCCCGCGACCGGTCTGCCCTACACCCCGCGCCTTCAGGGCAGCGGCCTTGTGAATGTGAACGCCGCGACCTCCGGCAATGTGGTGCTCTACACCGACGCCGATGAATACGGCGACACCAAGCCGGTCCTGAACCTCGGCGACGATGCCGCAAAGACCGGCAGCTACGACCTGACCTTCTGGGCAAAGAACTTCGGCAAGGACGCCGCGGAGTATGACATTTCCGTGATCGCCATGGCGCCCTCCGTTGCGAAGGACGAAACGCACGCCCTGATGAGCGGCAAGGACGAGGCCGTCGCCTTTACGGCCTCCGGTGATACCGCCGTCGCGCTGGATGCCTCCGGCGTAAAGCAGGTGAAGGTCAGCATCGCCCTCACCGCAGAGCAGAAGGCCAAGCTGGACGCCTCCTTTGCCAACGGCATCTATGTGGAAGGCTACGTGGTGCTGACGCCGAAGAACGGCACGGGCGCAGAGCTTTCCATCCCCTTCCTCGCCTTCTACGGCGACTGGTCTGTGCCCGGTATGCTGGACTATGCCACCATGCTGAACGAGGGCACGACGGAATACAGCCTGATGCCCTCCGAGCTCGGCACGTATTTCACGCCCAGCTTTGCTTACCGTCTGGGCGCGAACCTCTCCGTCACCACCGACGAAGCGCCGCTCACCAGCCTGAAGGCCGAGCATATGACCATCTCTCCCAACGGCGATACTTACATGGACGGCGTGGAGCTGACCAATGTCAGCCAGCTGCGCAGCGCATCCGCCCTTCACTTTGCGGCCACCGACGCCGAGGGCAACATTCTCTGGACGGATACGTCCTACGGCGTGCCCAAGACCTCCTACAACGCCTCCGCCGGTATGGCCGTCTGCGGCACCATGTACAACGAATTCGCGCCGGAAGCATGGTACGGCACGGACAATGAGGGCAAGGCTCTCCCGGACGGCCAGTATTACTACACCGTCACCGTCGATCCCATGACGGACCACGGGACCGCAAATGTCCGCAACACCCTCACCTTCCCGGTCTACATCGACACGCAGGCGCCCGTCCTGGAATC
>UQWH01000092.1 GCA_900544705.1 uncultured Eubacteriales bacterium
TTTTTTTAGGCTCGGGGACGTGCATGATCAGCGCTCCTTTTACTGGATTTTCGGGCAAAGCGCATGGTCGCCCAGACGCAGGAGCCGATGGCCGCAAGAATCAGGCCGATCAGACGGCCGGCCGCCGGAAGATGACCGCAGAGGAACGGCAAAACAAAATGCCCGACCTCGGATGGGATCGAGCATTGCTGACGGAGGACGGAGAAGGAACATCGAAAGTACAGCTTTCCATTGATAATCCGGAAGGGTTTGCAGAGGCAATAACTCAGTGGGACGCAGACGGAAGAAGAAAGACAGATTTCATTCTGGGGAGTACCGGAGAAGTGCTGCAAGGACTTGGAGCGATTGAGAGCGATGTATATATGCGCAGCGAGAAAATCGAGACAATTCTCAAGCAGCATCCGGAAATGTCGCTTGAGGAAATCAAGAAGATACCGAGTGTGCTGAACGATCCGGTGCTGGTACTGAAAAGTAGACAATCGGATTCCAAAAGAGGGAACAGCCGCGTGGTCGTGTTTGGCAGCATGAAAAATACAAATGGCGCACCCATGCTGGCTGTGCTGGATTTAAGGCCAGTGGAAGGAAATCTTCTGATTGAGGACATGCAGAAGGTCGTCAGCGCGTATGTAAAAACAGGAAACCCGGCAGGTTTTCTGAAAAACAGCGAGGCAATGTTTGTGGATAAAAAAGAGCCGCTAGGCTCCTTCGTTCCACGGGCTTGCAACTACGTCCCGGTTCCCTTCCACCTAGCGGCTACATTGGTAGTATAACATACCGAGGGAAGAATGTCAACATAACAGGAAAGCAATTTTCTGAATTCTTGCAGGAGACCAAAGAAACAGGCAACGAAAATCTCACGACCATCCGGAACCTGAACGAGGACGATCTGGAGGCGCTGTATGGGTCGGCGAGGATTCCGGTGCAGGAGCTGCTGACGAACACCGAGGGCGCGGGCGACGTGTCGCTGATCGTGAAGAACGAGGACACGCGGAACAACAACGCACACCTTGAGAACATGGCGGCGGTGATCCCGTCGAGCGTGGACTGGTGGCTTGTGGAAAGGCTGAAAATGAACGGCCTGAACGTGGTGGAATACAGGGCCGGAAACGAGCAGGCGCGGCAGGAGGCCGAGGCCGAAAAGCTGCTGGAGCCGAAGAAGCGGTTTTCCCTCTCTCCGACGGAAAAGGCGCAGCGGGCGCAGGAACACGCGGAAACGGCGGCAGCCAAGGCCGAAGAAGCGAAGCAGGCCGCGCAGGAGAGCTACAAAAGGGAGCTGACCGGCGGGCTGAAAAAGCTGTTTGAGGTGCAGAGCTACGACAACGAGGCGCTGGGGAAGCTCTTAGAGGCTCCGATGGCGGAAATGCAGCAGAGCGTGAAGCTGCTGAAGGCGGAAAAGGACGACCTTTTTGAAGCGCTGATGAACCTCGGCACGGCAACGCTCCCGGCGGACGACTAAAGTATCTCGCCTCGGCGGCATATCCGGATGCCGTATTCCAATATGTCAAGAGCGAGGAATTCATGCTGAATTCCATCATCAACAAGGATTTTGGAAAGTTCCGTACAGACTACGACGACAGCGCCTTTGAAAGTGGTCTTGCTTCCAAGACGATCTATCTGCTCAGCCGCGTGAATGTTCATAAAAGCGGCAGCAGGATCTACGTTATCACCATTCCGATCTCCGTTCCCGGCGGGATGACTGCGCTGAAAGTTACGGCGGCACTCGCAATGCTGTTTTTCTGTGTCTACTGGGTGCTGATTGCTCTGTGGATGTACCGGGATGCTGCCAAGTGCAAGCTCTCCGGGCTGTACTGGGGCCTCATCGGTCTGCTGACCAATCTGATCGGCCTGATCGTCTATAAGATCTATAAGCGCAGTACCGCGATCTGTTCTGCACCTTCTGCGGATCACCCCTCGGCAAACGCTGTAGGGCCTGCGGCAGCAAGGTTGGCGCGAAAGACCAATTCTGCCACCATTGCGGCACCCGACTCTGAGCCTGCAAAGAAAGCCCTGCAAGGAAATCTTCCTTGCAGGGCTTTCGTATTGAAATGCTCAGGCGGCAGTGCCGAAAAGGGAAAGATACCAGCCAAGACCCGCCACAACGATGACCAGATATGCTGCATAGATCACAAGCAGGAGAATGCCCTGCCAGCGGCTGAATTTCTTCCGAATGATCGTTGGAACCAGCGCAATGAGCGAAACAAGAATGGCGACCGGGAAATCAAGGTAGATATTCTGCGCCGAAACCGGGAGTTTGCCGCCGTAGACGAAGGAGCAGACGGCCAGAATGAGTGTCGTATCAATGACGTTCGCGCCGATCACGTTACCGACGGACATGGACGACTGCTTTTTGACGATCGCCGCGATCGCAGTGACGAGTTCCGGCAGGGAAGTGCCGACAGCGACGAGGGTAACGCCGATGATCGCTTCCGAAACGCCCCAGGACGCCGCGATTTTGCTGCCGTTGTTGACAAGAAGCTGCGAACCGATCACAATGCCGGCCGCACCAGCGACGACTCGGAGAATGTTGGTCACGACAGATTTTTTATCCGTCGCGGGGCGTTCGTCGCTGCTTTCCGCGGGATTGCCCTTCGCGGAGCGGATGTTTTCAAAGATATAGAGCGCGAAAACAAGCATCAGAACGGCTGCGCCAAGCAGAGAGAAGGAGCCGTTCATGGAGAGAAGAAACAGCGCCGCCACAGCGGCAATGAGCAGAATGGCCTTCGGTGCAAAGTCCTTGCGCTTGATCGCGATGGGCATGAAAACGATCCCGATCGCAAGGATCATGGCCGTATTGCAGATGACGGAGCCGATGCCGTTGCCGATCGCCATGCCGACCTTATCCTGCGAGGCGGCGATATAGTCTCCGACGCCGGAAGCGAGGATGCGGTGGCCGTCCACGGCGGCGATGGTGGAAACGATGATCTCCGGCAGGGTAGTGGCGACGCTGACGATGGTCGCGCCGATGATGAAGCGCGGGATCCTGGTCACTTCCGCGACCCAGACGGCGCCGTCAACGAACCAGTCGCCGCCCTTGATGATCAGTACAACACCGATTGCGAACAGAAAGTACATCCAAAAAGTTTCCATAGGATTCCTCCGTGTCTTGTCATTGACATAAAAAAAGTGCATGGAATACAGTCCATACACGAAAGACTGCATGCACAACGACAGAATTGTACATGAGTCTCATTAATTAAGATATGCCAGGCGAGAACGCCAGGATGTTGACATATCACGCACGAATGCGCCAATTACTCCCTCAAGTTAGTCTAGTCTATCATAAAACGCTGATAAAATCAATAGGTTTTCTTAGAAAATCCGGTACCAACCATTTTCCCCCGGCGGCGTATAAGTAGATGAACAAGAAAGAAATGGGGGAATGGCTGATGAACAATTCTCGGCGCGGCGATCGCAACATTCGCAAGTTATTTTATCGTCTTTCTTGTTCGTGCCGCCAATGCGCGGCGACTGATCCCGTTCCGTCTGTTTAAGGCAGCGTTGTTTACCGACAGCGCTGTGCTTGCGGTACAGATTCTTTTTCTCAGCTTCCAGTGGTCGGGATGGAAGGTCATACAGGGGATTGCCATTGCAGCGCTGCTGTTTCTTAATCAGGCGCCTCTTCGCAAGCTCCTTAAAAAGGGAAGGTGAAAGGGTCAACGCCTCCGCAGAGAACGCCGGCCCACGCAGGGAAGCCAGCCCTACGGCGCGGAAATTTCTGATGAGCGCAGCTATCGGTGGCTGGACGGTGAGAAAACGCATCGTCGATAGCCGAAGCGCCTCACCGCCGATGCAAACAGCAGAAACGAGAAGCCTTTGCACACGGACAGGGGAAAGCACACATGATAAATCCAGAGGCGCGAACGCCAACAAAACGGGTATTTTGTTGCTGCGTTTGCGTTTTATTCGGCTCTGTTGAACGCAACAAAATGAATGTCCGTTTTGTTGCGTTCGGCGGGATAATGTGAGTAGAAGGGTTTCGTTCGGGCGCGGCGGCGGCGGGACAGTCTGCCGAAAATGAAAGCCCCGTCTGACGAATCAGACGGGGCAGTCCCGGTCATGGACACGCCTTTCGGCGCGGCCCCCGCAGGGGCGACAACAGGCTTGGCACGATCAGTATAGCAGCTATGGCGCTGGTTGTCAAGCGCTCTGAGCCGCTTTTTTCCTCCGCAGCAGCCCGCAACGTCAAGGGCGGCGGGGGAACGCCGCCGCTTGCGTAGCCCTTGACGGCGGGCTACAATGGGAGGAAATGCGGCGCGCGCTGGGCGGCGAATCGTGCGGTTGACAATTTTCGGACTGTCAAACGGGCGCGGGGGCCCCGCCGCGCGGGCGGCGGCTGGCAGCGGCAGCGCGGAGAGGGCCGCGAGAATGCGGGCGCAGTTGCGCTCGATCTCCCGTCCCGCCGCAGCGATGCCGCAGGCTTGGCGCTCCCCTTGGCCCCCAGCGGGGGCAAGGGGCGGGGGGGATATGGGGAAATAGCATTCCTCTCC
>UQWH01000093.1 GCA_900544705.1 uncultured Eubacteriales bacterium
ACGCCCATCGATGCCAAAATGCTCTCCAACGCGATCGAAAACGCACAGAAGACCGTGGAAAGCCGCAACTTCCAGATCCGTAAAAACGTGCTGGAGTACGACAACGTCATGAACACCCAGCGCAGCGTCATCTATGAGCAGCGCCAGAAGGTGCTCGACGGCGAGGATCTTTCCTCGACCATCAACGGCATGATGAAATACGTCATCGACAGTGAGGTCGAAGATCTCTTCGGCGCGGCGGAGCATCTGGATACGCCGGAGCAGTTTGACTCGCTGCGTGCGAAGTTTGAGGGGATCTATTTTGCAAAGGGCGCCTTCCGCCCGGAGATCTCCATGAGCAAGGAGGACGTCAAGCAGACGCTGGAGACCCTCTTCCACGAAACCTATGCCAAGCGTGAGCAGGAATTCGGCGCGGAGCGGATGCGCGAGATCGAGCGCATCATCCTGCTGCGCGTGGTCGACGAATACTGGATGGATCAGATCGACGCCATGGACGACCTCAAGCAGGGCATCCGCCTGCGTGCCTACGGCCAGACCGACCCGGTCGTGGCCTATAAGCGCGAGGGCTACGCCATGTTTGACGGCATGATCAACGCCATCCGTGAGGAAACGGTGCGCCGCCTCTTCCTCTTCCGCCTGCGCACGCAGGAGGATGTCAAGCGCAAGCAGGTCGCCACCATTGTCGCCACGGGCGGCGGCGGGGACAAAACCGTGAAGAAGCAGCCGGTCAAGAAGATCAAGATCGGCGCGAACGACCCCTGCCCCTGCGGAAGCGGCAAGAAATACAAGTATTGCTGCCGGGATAAGGATGAAGCAAAACGATGAGTTTTTATGTAAACCACAGAGGAGCGCTGGAATACCTGACCTCCGACCTGCTGCGCGGAACGGCGCACTGCTTCTCGACCCGCTTCGGCGGCGTGAGTGAGGGCGCACTGGAAAGCCTGAATCTGGGCGTCCATCGCGGCGACCGCCCCCAAAACGTCTGGGAAAACTACCGCCGGCTGGGCGAAGCGGTGGGCTTCACCCCGAAGCAGACGGTGTTTACCAAGCAGGTTCATTCCGCCGTGGTTCGCAGAGTCGGTCGCGAGGAATGTGGGCGGGGACTGGTTCTGCCGGTGGAGGAGGCGCGCGACGGTCTGGTCACGAACGAGCAGGGCGTTGCCCTGACGATCTTCTCCGCCGACTGCACGCCGGTGCTCCTGTATGACCCGGTCGCGCGCGCGATCGGCGCGGCGCACGCCGGCTGGCGGGGGACTGCCGCCGGGATCGCCGCCCGTGCGGCGGAAGCCATGCAGCGGGAATTCGGCTCTAAGCCGGAAAATATCCGCGCGGCCATCGGCCCCTGCATCGGGGCGTGCTGCTTTGAGACCGATGCCGACGTGCCGGAAGCCATGCTTGCGGCGCTGGGCGAGGAGGCGCGGCGCGCCATCCGTCCGGCCGGGAATAAATTTTATGTAAACCTGAAAGAACTGAACGCGCTCTGGCTGGAGCGCGCTGGCCTGCACCGGATCGACATTTCCTGCGACTGCACGGCCTGCCAGCCGCAGCGCTTCTGGTCGCACCGAAGGGTCGGCAATGCCCGCGGCTCACTGGCGGCCGTGATCATGCTGCCGGAAGGGGAGGCGCAAGAATGAAACGTCTGATCGCGCTGTGTCTTGCTGCGGCGCTCCTGCTTTGCGGCTGCGGCGGGCAGCAGACAGAGTCTTCCCAGACGACGGAGTCCGAGCCTGCCTCCGAACCAACGGAATCCACGGCGGTGGACAGCGGCAGCTTTGGCCTGTCCTATCTGCCGGAGTACGGCCTGAATCCTTATACCTGTACGGCCACGGTCAACCGGGCGATCTTCTCCCTGATGTATGAGAGCCTGTTTGTGGTGTCCAACCAGTTCCGCGCGGAGCCGCTGCTCTGCGAGAGCTTTACGGCCTCCGAGGACGGGCGGACCTATGTCTACCGGCTGCTTTCCGGCGTGACCTTCTCCGACGGGACGCCGCTGACGGCGCGGGACGCTGCGGCCTCACTGAATGCCGCGCGGGACAGCGAGCTGTACGCGGGCCGTCTGGAGCATATTACGACGATTTCCGTGCTGGATGACAGCGTGCTCAGCATCGTGCTGGACACGCCCTATGAAAACTTTTCCCTGATGCTGGACGTGCCCGTCGTCAAGGCGGATACGGTCGACGCCGCCGCGCCCGTCGGAACAGGGCCTTTCACCCTCAACGGCGATCGCCTGCGGCGCAATACGGCGTGGTGGCAGGAGGGCGAGCCGGCGGTCAAGGCGGCGGAAATTCCGCTGACGGCGGCGGCGACCCCCAACGCCCTGCGGGACAATTTTGAATTCGGCACGACCGATCTGATCTACTGCGACCCGAACTCTCCTGCGGCGGTGGGCTATCGCTGTGATTTTGAGGTCTGGGAGGTCCCGACGACCATTCTGCACTACCTTGGCTTCAATGTGCGCGGCGGCCTGTTCGCAAGCGACACCCTGCGCACGGCGGTGACCTGCATGATCGACCGCGATACGCTGTCCAACGCCTGCTACGGCGGCTTTGCCATCCCGGCGACGCTGCCCTGCTCGCCGGATTCCGATCTCTCCGATGCGCAGCTTGCGGCGCAGTATGCTTATGATTTGCCGCGCTTTCAGGCGGCGGTGAACAACAGCGGCGTGCAGTCCTCGGAGGAAGCACCGGGGGTGTTTCTGGTCTGTTCCGACGACCCGACGCGCGTCGCCGTGGCGGAAAAGCTGAATGAGACCTTCCGCGCCTGCGGGCTTTTCCTGACGGTACGGGCGCTCCCCTTGAAGCAATATAAATCCGCGCTTTCCAACGGAAATTTTGATCTCTATCTCGGAGAAGTCCGCCTGACGGCAAACTTTGATCTGTCAGAATTCTTTTCTTCGGAGGGAAATCTGAACTACGGCGGGATCTCCGACACGGAGCTGGCGCGGCTTTGTATCGCTTCCTTGGAAAACTCCGGCAACTATGCCGACCTGTGTGCCAGAATTCTGGGAACAGCGCCGATCTGCCCGGTCGTGTTCAAAAGCTATGCGATTTACGTGACCCGCGGCAAGCTCGCCTCGATCACCCCTGCGGTGGATTATCTGTTCCACAATGCGGTCACCGCCCGGACGCTGACCGATGCCGACCGCACCTACGAACAGTCCAATGCCGGCGAAACCGGCGGCGAACCGTCCGAGCCGACGGACGGCTCCGCGGAATCCACCGAACCATAAAGACGCTTTTTTTTGAGAGGAGTCCTTGCTTTGAAAGTATTTGCGGCTTTTGAGAATGTCATTTATCAGAGGAAACTGGAACGAAAGGTTTTTGCCTTCTGCCGGCGGCGTCAGCCGAAGCTCTTGCGTTACCTGCCGCGGTATCTGGCGGCGGATGTGTGCCGCTTTTTTCACAGGATCAGCAGAGAGGAATACCTGCGCCGCCGCTGGAGCTTTCTGAAAGATGTCGAGAAGCCTGCGGCAAAGCTGGAGCGATTCTTCCACAGAATCCGCAGAAAGCTTTGGCTTCCGCCTGCGGGGACGGAGATTGTTTCCGATCAGCCGGAAGCAGCTCTTGCCGCGTTCTGTGAAAAACACGGATATGGCCTGCGCGCCAATACCTATGATGCGGCAGCCTGCCGCTTCACAGGCTTCCGCACGGAACGGGAGCTGATTTCTGAGGACGCGCCCTATGCAGCCTATGGCACGCTGCATGGGCCGGTGATGGACGGCGCGGCGGAAAAG
>UQWH01000094.1 GCA_900544705.1 uncultured Eubacteriales bacterium
GTACGGCCCCGTGCGCGTGAGCAACGCTTCCTGCGAGTGGCTCCAGAACAACAATGCCGACCTCTACGCGGGCAGCAATTTCTTCAATATTGCCGCGGGCGACTTCAACGGCGACGGCAAGGACGATCTCATTGTCGGCATCGTGGACGACAATTTGAACTACGGCCTGAGCCAGATCCGCTTTTCCGGCGGGCGCTTTCAGCAGCTCATGCGCAGCAGCAAGGGCCTGCTGCATCCGCTCTACGGCCAGCTCGGCTCACAGATCGACTTCGGGAACAAGGGCGGCAAGGCGAAGGATAAGCTCTCCATGGATCTTGCCGTGGGCGATTTCAACGGTGACGGGCTGGACGATCTTGCCGTGCTGTCCTATCCGAACACCGGTAACGCCCTGAACAATACGAACATAAAAGACCAGCGCTTCGGGATGCCCTATCTCGCGGTGTCCTACGGCGCATCGGGCAGCGGAAACGTTGTTGCCGGCGCTGCGGCCGCCACCTACCTGAACGCGGGCAAGCGGACGGTAAAGGACTTCGGCATGGAGAATATGGAGATGGAGGTAGATGGGGTGACGCTCGCCTGCGGCGCGGTCGCGGCAGGTGACATCGACGGCGACGGCAGAGATGAGATCCTGACCGCCGGCTACGAGGGATGCTCCGTTACTGACCAAAACTCGGTACAATTCGCCGCTCTTTCCATGACGTATCTGCTTTATGGCTCCTTTTTTGCCAGCGGCGGAAGCCTGACCAACATCGAATATCAGGAACTGAAGATGAACGAGTGGACGAAGAACCGCAACGGCCGGATGGACGACGTCGGCCCGAAGTTCTCCGTTGAGGCGGTCGCCGTCGACGGCAAGGGCAGCCGCGAGCGCATCTTCCTCAGCGGCGATATGTATAAGTGTGAGCCGCAGAGCAACAAGCTCTATATCCAGCCGTCCAACACGCCCGACGATGCAAAGGAATCGCCCATTACGCTGGACTATTTCAAGCGTGACGACAAGAACTCGCACACTAAAAAGGTCGGCAAGAGCTACATCGCCGCCACGGCGGTGGGCAACTTTGAGGAAACGACGGAGGGCCGCGAGCAGATCGCCTACGTCGTCGGTCTGCAAACCTCCGATTCCAAGCACGAGTATTCCTTCTCGGTACATATCGCAGGCGGCAAGGAGTATGAGGGGGACACGGCCAAGAATTATTACTGCGCGACGGGCAACTATATTTTCTGTAATCAGGGCTTCAATCTGGATAAACGGCCGAACTGCGTCATTGCCGCCATCGACCGCGACAATGACGGCATCGTCGCCAGCTACCGCGGCGCGGCTTATGCGTGGAGCGACCCGAGCGTGCGCGCAGTCTTGCAGGCCTCGCCCTATTTCTCCGAGCTGAACGACGCGGAAAACGGCTATGAATTCCTCAACGACACGCCGGAAACGCACTACGCGACCTCCGTGACCTATTCCTTTGAAACCGAAAGCTCCAATTCCGTGTCCTTTGGCGCGGGCTTTGCCGGGCAGGCGGCGGGCAGGGTCGGCCCGCAGGTCGATCTTCAGGCAGGCTACGCCATGGACTGGTCGGAGAGCTTTACCAAAACACTGGAAAAGAGCGTCACGAACACCTTCTCCGCCGGCTTCTATGACACGGTCGTTCTCTACCGCACACCGGTGTTTGTCTACAGCTACGACGTCTGGTACCTCGACGCAAACGGCAATCCGCAGACAGATATTCTGCAGTTCTCCATTCCCAAAGCACCGCGCTATGAGCAGCTTTCCATCAAGCGCTACAACGAGTTTGTGGACTACTACAACGCGCAGATTTTGCAGGCGGGCGAGAAGCAGGGGCTTTCTGCGGAGAAGTGCAGCGAAGCCTATCTGGAAAAGCTCGCGGACGATCTCTTCCTGAACACCGAGGGCGACCCCTATGGCTATTACATCGACGATGTTTCCGGCGGACTGAACCCCGCGCCGGAGCAGTACGGGCTGCTGATGAAGCTGGCCAGAAACGCCGGGCAGAACAGCATCGAGTATACTTACGAAGAAAGCGAGGGCGAAACCAGGGAGGTCTCCCACGGCTTTACCTTCGACCTGACGGTCACCTTCGGTTTTGACATCGGCGCGGTCGCCGCGCGGGCGGGCGGCTATGTCAGCCTGCAATATATGCACGGAAACTCCGTTACCAAAACCAACGGCACGGGCACGGCCTTCGGCGGCACGGTGGCCGGCATCGACGGCAACGAGATGGAAAAAGCCGGCATCAACCCGGACGCATGGAGCTTCAACTGGCGGCTCGCGCGCTGGGATTCCAACCTCAAGGACAAATCGGAAAACAGCACCGGCAAGGTGCCAATCATCGGCTTTGTGCTCAGCAATGTGCAGTCGCCGCCGCTGCCGGTGGAAAATCTCACGCAGCAGTTTACGCGCGCTTCGGAAAATGCGGAGCTGTATTTCGACCTGCAATGGGACTGCGGCGATGTCGAAACCTCCAACCGGCCCAAAACGGCGGGCTATCGCATCTATCTCTATGACCCGGCGTCCGGCCGCTACAAGCTGATTCAGACGATCGAGGGCGTGGAGAATACGTCCTACCGCTATGAGGATTTCTTCGACGGCCGCGAGTATTACGGCTTCATGGTCACCGCCTACTCCGAGGCATCCTTCACGTCCCCCTCACTGGAAAGCGCACCGCGCTATGAAACCTACTATATGTCCACCGCCGACACCACAATCCTGAAGATCGTCAAGACCGGCACGGACGGCCTGACGGATACCTACACCATCTATTTTGCCAACGGCACCACGCAGACCTTCACTGTGACCAACGGCAACGGCATCGTGTCCATTGCGCTGCTGTCCAGCGACGTGGAAACCGGCGTGGACACCTATCAGATCACCTTTGCCGACGGCAGCACGACGACCTTCACCGTCACCAATGGCGCAGACGGAGAGAAGGGCGAGAAGGGTGAAACCGGCGCGCCCGGCGTCGGCATCGAGCGTATCGAAAAGCTGCGCAGTGAAGGAAACGTGGACATTTATGCCGTTTACCTCACCGACGGGACCTTCTATACCTTCCCGGTCCGCAATGGCGTGGACGGTAAGGACGGAAAAGACGGCAAGGATGGCGCCGATGGCCGCGACGGCGAAGACGGGAAAGACGGAGAGAATGGCAAAGACGGCGCCGACGGAAAGAGCGGCACGGACGGCCGCAACGGCACCGACGGCCGCAGCGGAATGGATAGCCGGGACGGAAAAGACGGGCAGAATGGGAAGGACGGTGCCGACGGCGTCGGCATTGCGGACATTCGGATCGGCGAAGACGGCAGCTTCCTCTTCACGCTCTCCGACGGCCGTGTGATCAATGCCGGAATTCCTGAGGAAAACAATGCGCAGGCAAAGCAGCTTGCCGAAATGCAGACGCAGTTGGAAACGCTTCGGCAGCAGGTGGAGCGGCAGAACGCCGTCCGCACCGTCGCTTACTGCGGTATGGGCCTTGCGGCTGCCAGCTTCCTCTGGCAGATCATCGCGCTGATCCTTGCGCTCACCCGCAGAAAGGAAAAGGATACGGAAAAGGTCGGATGATCTTAAAAATGATTCTGCAAGCAAGAAACGTTGGGGGTCAGGCGAGGAGCCTGCCCCCCAAGCGTATCGAAAGACCTTTACGACACGTGACCACCGGAACGGTGGTCAGACTGTCAAAAAACCTATCCAGCCGAAAGTTTCGGAGGGAAGAATAGTGTGA
>UQWH01000095.1 GCA_900544705.1 uncultured Eubacteriales bacterium
CGAAACGGCACGGGCTGTCCTATACCGAAAGCTGCTTTGCCCGGTTGGATGGGAAGGTTCCACACAAGCCGCAGTCCCGCCCGTGAGGCCGTGTTTGGCCGTGTGTGGGGCTTTGCGGGAACCATCGGGCAGCGGCCGCAGGAGGCTGCTTCGCGCGGCGTTGCGCGCCCGTCGCGGCAGAGAAAGCCGCAACGCATTGCCAAGGAACGGTAAACGCAGAAGGAAAGACGGCACCAAATCGGCTGGCGGTCACCTGCGATTTGTTTGCAGGATAAAGGCGGGTGGCTGTAAACGCCGCCCGCCGATCCACAGCAGCCCGCAATGCGGACTGCGTTCAGGCGATTTGCGCATTTTGAGCTTTTCCGCTTTAGGTACACCTGCATGGGGCATTTGCCAATTACAGGTACACCAGCTGCCCGTAAAGCGCCCGCAAATCCAAGCGTTTGGAGGTGAACATTCTGAAAGAGAAAAAGATTCGTATCCCTCTGTGGATCTACCCATCTACAGAGGAGAAAATATCAAAAAACTATGAGGCGGACAACTGCAAAAGCCCCAGCGAATTCATTGAGAAAGCGATCCTGTTTTACTGTGGGTATCTGGCCAGCACGGAGTACCGGGCCTATCTGCCCGGCGTGATCGTTTCTACCATGCAGGGCAGCCTCGACTCCTTAGAGGATCGGATGGCATCGCTGCTGTTCAAGATCGCTGTGGAGCTGTGCATGGTGCTTCATGTCACTGCCGCCGCCAATCAGATCGACGAAGATACCCTCTCCCGGCTGCGCGGGTTATGCGTGGAAGAAGTGAAGCGACTGCGGGGTGCGGTGCGCTTAGAAGATGCGGTACGATTCCAAAACGGAGATGACTGATGGCGCGGATCATACTGAAAAGCCGGTATCTCCGTGCGGGCAGCAAGCAGCACTCCGAGCATCTTATTCAGTATATCGCAAAGCGCGAGGGCGTGCAGAAGATCGATGATACATGGAAGCATCAGCCTGCCACCAAGGAGCAGAAGGAATTGATCGCCGATCTGCTGCGGGACTTTCCAGAAGTGAAGGACAGCTTTGAATATGCCGACTATCTTGCCAAGCCCAATAAGGGAACCGCTTCCGAGCTAATCTCCCGCGCCATCGATGACAATGTGGATATTATCGGCAAACGGGAAAACTATGTTTCGTATATTGCCAAGCGCCCTCGTGCCGAGCGGCACGGCGCACACGGTTTATTTACCGATGCGGATGTGCCGATCAACCTGTCTCAAGTGGCGGCGGAGGTTGCAAATCACGACGGCAATGTGTGGACGCACATCATTTCTCTGCGCCGGGAGGATGCGGCCCGCCTTGGTTACGACAACGCCTATGCTTGGAGAAATCTCTTGCGCTCTCAAGCAGAAACCATTGCAGAGAACATGAAGATCCCGCTGACGGATCTGAAATGGTATGCCGCCTATCACGATGAGAGCTATCATCCCCATGTGCATATGGTGGTCTACTCCACCGGAAAAGAACCCTATCTCACCAAACAAGGAATTTGCAATCTCAAGGCGGCCTTTGCGAAACAGATTTTTCGCCATGATCTCTTGCCGGTCTATGTAGAGCAGACCAATCAGCGCAATGAGCTGACCGGGCGGAGCCGGGATATTCTCTCGGACATCATTGCCCGCATCAACTCCGGCAGCTATGACGATCCGGTAGTCACGGAGCTGCTTCTGAAATTATCCCGGCAGATGCAGGACTACAAGGGTAAAAAGGTCTACGGCTATCTGCCGCAGGCCGGGCGCAATCTGGTCAACGCCGTCGTGGATGAGCTGGCAAAGAATCCGGAGATCGCTGCGCTCTATGATCTGTGGTACGCACAGCGGGATATGATCATCGGGACCTATCAGGATATGCCGGAACAGCATATTCCGCTGTCGCAGAACAAGGAATTCAAGGCAATCAAAAATGCGGTCATTCAAGAGTCCCTGAACATTCAGCAGACACAGAACATTCAAGCGCCAGCCTCTACCGGTGCAGCATCTATGCGCTTGCTCACACAGCTTGCGCAGTTGATTCAAAGCGATGCGACATTTCAAAGTGAGAACGCTCATCGCACAGATCGCAAGCTGCGGCGGAAGCTGCAAGAAAAGAAGCAGGCGCAGGGACTGAAGATGGAGGAATGATTTTAATGTATATCCGTTTTACGGACGAGCAAAAACAGGCGGCGCGGGAGACTGACCTCGTGGCTTTTCTCCAACGCCGCGGGGAGGGATTAAAACGTTCCGGCAGCGAGTACGAATGGCGCGACGGTGCGCAGAAGGTGACCATCCGCGGAAATGTATGGTTTCACCAGTACGAGCGCGTCGGCGGCGACGCGATTGATTTCGTGCGGAGATTTTATGGCATGGACTATCCACAGGCGGTGGAGCTTTTGCTGGATGGCCACGCCGGTTTTGAAAGGCCAACGCAACACGCTGCAATACAACAGAAACCAACGAAAGAATTTCTGCTTCCGAAGCGAAACAACACAATGCGCCGCGTCTACGCCTACCTCTTGCAGCAGCGCGGCATTGACCGTGAGGTGCTGGATGCGTTCGTGCGGGAAAGGATGATCTACGAATCCGCCGAGCATCATAATGCCGTATTCGTTGGCTACGACCAAGATGGAGTCCCTCGCCATGCACACAAGCGCGGGACAAATTCGCAGAGCAGCTACAAGGGCAATCAGTATGGCAGCCGACCGGAGTTCTCGTTTCATTGGCGCGGACAGAGCAACCGCCTTTATTTCTTTGAAGCGCCCATTGATTTGCTCTCGTATATTTCCATGCACAAGGAAAACTGGAAAGATCACAGCTACGCCGCGGCCTGTGGGGTGTCCGACCATGTGCTCTGGCAGATGATGAAGGATAATCCAAATCTCAACCACGTCTTCCTCTGCCTTGATAATGACGAGGCCGGGCAAAGTGCCGCGCGGCACATTTCCGAAAAGCTGAACGCACATGGTATTTCAAACGAAGTCCTCATTCCGGTCCGCAAGGATTGGAATGAGGACATTTTGCATTCACGGGAGGTCTTATGTCCAACCTTACGATTTTAATTCTCGTTGCCGTCGGGATGGCCTGCGTCCTCGGCGGGATTACGCTGGTCACACATCTTTACAATCTCAACGGCATCAAGGCCAAAACCGTCGGTAACGGTCAGCACGGCGCGGCGCGTTGGGCAACGAAACGCGAAATCCGCAAGACCTATTGTTTTGTTTCTTTTACATCGAAGAAGTGGCGTGCGCAGGCTGCAAACGGTGACAGTCCGACAGGCAAGGCCGGGAAACCGCTCCCGCAGGGCATTGTGGTCGGCTGTACCGGCAACACGACTGCATTGGTGGACACCGGCGACGTTCACGTCCTCATGATCGGCGCGGCAGGTGTCGGCAAGACGGCCTTCTGGCTGTATCCGTGTATCGAATACGCCTGTGCCAGCGGCATGAGCTTTCTTTCCACGGACACCAAGGGCGATGTATTCCGGAACTACGGCGGCGTGGCAGAGCGCTACGGCTACCGCGTTTCCGTCATCGATCTGCGCAACCCAACGCGCTCAAGCGGAAACAATCTTCTGCACCTCGTGAACCGTTATATGGATCTGGCGCTTGCCTTTCCGGACGAGCTGAGCCACCGCG
>UQWH01000096.1 GCA_900544705.1 uncultured Eubacteriales bacterium
GAGGATATGGAGGAAGGAATGCAGATGGATTTATGAGAACGGTTACAAAAATAAAAATTATATGAGGAGAATCGCCATGATCAAGCTGAAAATCAAATACGGCAACAGTCAGACCGACCTGCGCTTTCCCTGCACCGAAAAGGAAATGTCTGCGGCGCTTGGAAGAATTCACGCCGAGAATATCACACCGCTGGAACTGTATGCGGCAGAGGTCGCATTTCCCGAAGAACTCAGCTTCCTCCAAGACCGATTCGTTGATCTGGACGAGGTCAACTTCCTTGCCAAGCGGATGGACAGCTTCTTCGGAGATGAGGAATATCGCTTTTATGAGGCGCTGAAATCAGAGAACTTTGACACCGTGCCTGACCTCATCAATCTGAGCTTCAACCTCAAGCGGTATCCTCTGATTCAGGATATCAGCAATACGGGAAAGGTCGGCAGAGAATATCTGCTCGCGGTCAATGGCTGTCTGCCCGCGGATGACGCGGACGATCCGAAATATGCAGCGTTCGGACGGAAACTGATTCAATCCGGCAACGGCGTTTTTACCGAACACGGCCTGTTTTTCGTCGACGAGGACACACCGTTCGAAAGGGTGTATGACGGGCAGAGCTTTCCGCCGTATGTATATGAGCCGATGCTCTGTTTTTTACGGGCGGAATACGATGGAAGAACCGAATATCTGTACCTTCCCTGCGAGGACGAAGCCATTGATAAAGCGTTTGCCCGGCTCGGTGCACCAACGCTGGACGTTGTGGAACTCTCATGGGAAGATCATTGCATCGAAAGTGAAAAATGGGTCGAGCGCTTCAAGGAAATCGCCTCTGAGGAGGGGGTTTACGAACTGAACCGCCTCGCGGCCGCCGTCAACAGTGCGGATATGGAAAAGCTGTGGGCCGTTGCGGAATATGCCGAGGCCGAGGACGCCGGGCAGCTCGCACGGCTTGCGAAAAACATCAACTGCTTTACGGTTATTGAGAACGCAGCCAATTACAGCGATATCGGCAGATATGTTGTCGATCATAACGATTGCTATGCCATGCCTCCGGAATTGGAAGATTACTTCGATTTCAATGCTTTCGGAGAGCACATTGCCGAGGAATACTACGGCAAATTTGTCGGCGGCAATTTCATCTATAATGACACCGACACAAGCCTGCTGGACATTTTATATCAGGACGAGCCTATGCCGATAAGCGGAATGCAAATGTGAACTGTAATCGGCCACAGCCGCGACTTGCAAAAAGTCGCGGCTTTTTCTATTTCTACGACAAGGAGAAAATGATGTACTTCACCACAACACCGGAGGGCAACCGCATGGAGGCTCTTATGAAAAAGCCGCCGGGGTTTGTCCAGCGCGGCGGCGGCCGGCGCAGGCCGTACCGCTTCACAAAGCAGGACTGCGACTGCCATTGCTGCCTGTATTATCATCGGAAAAGCTGCACCGTTTCGGAATGTCCGTTTTTGGAGATTCGGCTGGAATGCGGTGCGGCTTCTTTTTATGAGGCCGTCCGCGCGGCGTTCGCGGATGTCTGTAATGCAGGCCTCTGTCTGCGCCTTTCCCAAATCTACGGCAAGGAGAAGAAAACCGCAATGTTCCAAAACGACCACCACAAAAACCTCTTTGAAATGCATTTGAAGTTCTTGCGCAGACCGGACAACTGCGCACTTGCCGCGCTCTATCTTCTGACGGCGGACAGGGCGCTTTGGGATTGCTGCAAGCGCCATCTGGACGAGCACGGAAAGCTCAATTTTGCGGCAATTCGCCTCGTCGCGCTTTCTGCGGACGGGTACGCGTTGTGGAAAGCCGTCAAGGAGTTGCTGACCGGCCAGCGGCAGATCTCGCTCTGTGAGCTGGCCGACAGGGAGGCCATTTCCGACCGGGCGTTTCGCCTTATCACGCAGGCTGCTGCCATCGCACGCTTCGGAACTGCGGCGCTGGGAGCTTTTGAAAGGGACAAGGAGAAGAACACGGATGAAAGATTATGAATTCCTCTATCACGGCTCCGCGCGCGAGGCCGGAGAAAAGCACCAGCTCGATCTCTGGCGCGCCAGCCATCGGGCCAATATCGCCTGCCGGGATGCCATCGAGGCAGCCATCCGGCAGAACTTTGACGGAATGCACCTAAAGCCGGACTGCCTAAAGCCGGTGCTGGAGGAATACGGTTTCAAGCGCACGGAATGGGTGCTGGCGGCAACCCTGCAGCGCCTTTCGTGGGATGGACGGTTCAGCCGAACGAATAAGCAATGGGCGGCGCAGCTCTGGATTCCCCCGGATGAGCAGCACAACGCGGAGTTTACGGTACGAAGCCACCCGGCAGTGCTGGACGGCTTCGTAGATCTCTACCGCGAAGCGTATCAGGCGCTGGAGTTGTTCGGTTCGGAGCATTGCATTGGCAACCGTGCAGAGCAGGATTATACCGGCAAGGTGCTGGTGCTCAGCCCGGATGTTTTGAAGGAGTCCTGCTGGTGCCGGGAAAACCAGCTCTGGCTGGCACACGACGGCTTCGGCTGCCGTCCGAATGCAATTGGCCGCTCGGTGCGCTGCACCTGCCTTGGCGACGGCGAGATGACCCGCTGGAATCGTCATGAGTTTATCGGCGTGCTGGACGACGAATTCCTGCCCGATTGGGCGAAGGAGAGCCTGACGCAGCTCCGGCAGAGGGAGAGTATGGCAGAAAACGTATTTCGTGAACAGTCTATGTAAAAGGAGGGATTTCAAATGACACCACAAGCACTTGCACGGCTGCGCAGCCAGTACCCGCCCGGCACACGCTTGCAGCTCCTGCGGATGAATGATCCATATTGTCCGGTACCGTCCGGCACGCGCGGTACCGTCCAATGTGTGGACGATCTCGGCCAGCTCCAGATGCGCTGGGACAATGGCCGCGGCCTTGCCCTGATCCCCGGCGAGGACGATTTCCGCAAGCTCACCGCGGCAGAGCTGGCCGCGGAACAGAGTGCATCGTTGGATGAACCGCGGCTTTAGGAGGTGATCGCATCAAGACACCCGTGATGTGGATGGGCAACAAAACGTCCATCCTCTCTATTTTGTATTCGCTGTTTCCGCTGAATTACGAGCGGTACATTGAGCCGTTCGGCGGGTCGGGCGCGGTGCTGCTGGGCAAGCCTGCGCCGGACAGGTTCGAGGTGCTCAACGACTACAATCGCAACCTCGTCAATTTGTACCGCTGCATGCGCGACCGGCCGGTCGAGTTCATCCGCGCATTAGGTTTCCTGAATCTCAACGCCCGTGACGATTTCAACGTACTGAAAAAGTTCTTTCGCAAGGAGGAATTTGACGACGCCTATTTTCAGGCGCAATTGGAGCTGACGGAGGTTTTGCTCCCGCCCATCGAAGCGCGCGAGATTCGGGAGCTGTACGCCGCGGCGCAAGAAGACTACGACCTGCGCCGCGCGGTCATGTTCTTAAAGCTACTGCGTTACAGCTACTCCAGCGGCGGAAAATCGTTTGCCAGCCAGCCGTTCAGCATCCGCAGCCTGTTCGGGCTGGTGCAGG
>UQWH01000097.1 GCA_900544705.1 uncultured Eubacteriales bacterium
TGCGTGCCGGAGCCGGTCTGCCAGACGACAAGGGGAAAGTGCTCATAGAGCTTGCCGGAGATGACCTCATCGCAGGCGGCCTCGATCGCGGCCAGCTTTTCGGCGGTCATCTTTTCGGGCTTGAGCTTGTGGTTTGCGCGCGCGGCGGCCTTTTTCAGGATGCCGAAGGCGTGCGTGATCTCCCGCGGCATGGTTTCCAGACCGATGCCGATGGGGAAATTCTCGTGGCTGCGCTCGGTCTGCGCGCCCCAGTATTTATCGGCTGGGACTTTGACCTCGCCCATGGAGTCGTGTTCGATTCTGTACTGCATTTTCTCTACCTCAAATGTTGATCTGGCGGATGACATCCTTCAGCTTGTCGGCGCTGATGCGCAGCAGATCGATTTCGCTGTCGGTCAGATGGTTGAGGATCTTGCCGCGCACGCCGTTGCGGTCCACCAGTGCGAGGGTGGACAGGCACACGTCGGACACGCCGTATTCTCCGTGCATCATGGTCGAAACGGTCACGGCAGTACCGGCGGTGTTGCACAGGCACTTGCACAGATGGCACACCGACATGGCTACGGCGTAGTAGGTCGCGCCCTTGCTTTTGATGACCTGTGCGCCGGACTTCTTGACAAAGTCCTCTACCTCGCGGTACTCGCGGTTCCAGACGATCTTGTCATGGTCGGGGGAGTTGGCGGCGTAGGAATCAATGTGGTTATTGGCGATATGTACCAGCGACCAGGGAACAAAGGAGGAATCGCCGTGTTCACCGTAGACGTGGGCATGGACGTTCTTGGGGCTGATGCAGAAGCGCTTTGCAAGCTCCGACTGCAGGCGGCTGGTGTCCAGGATCGTGCCGGAACCGAGGATCTGGTGCTCCGGCAGGCCGGAAGTCTTATAAAAAACATACGTCAGAATATCAACGGGGTTGGAAACGATGATGTAGATCGCGTTCGGCGCAGCCTTGACGATCTGCGGCGTGATCTGCTTGATGATATCCACGTTGCACTGCGCCAGCTCCAGCCGGGACTGGCCGGCTTTTCTGGGAAGACCCGAGGTGATGATCACGATGTCGGAGTCGTGGGCATCGTCATAGTCACCGGAGCGGACGATGGCCGGGGAGCAGAAGGGCGCGCCCTGATAGATGTCCAGTGCCTCTCCGAAGGCTTTTTCCCGGTTGATGTCGATCAGCAGGATCTCTGTGGCGATTCCCTGAATCATCAGGTCGTTTGCAATGGTTGAGCCGACGCTGCCCGCGCCGATCACGGTGATTTTACTCATAATGGATTCTCCCTTTCCTATTACGAATTCTATAAATCCGATAGAATTATATCGAATGAGAGAGGAATTAGGAAATGCTAATTTCGAAAACGATATATCAATAATAATATAGCTAGGAGTCGCTTTTATAGAGAGCTACAATCGCGTTTCGGAATCCTTCCTCCGTTTCCGTCATTTTGTACGAAAGATTGGTCAGAAGCGCATCATGGTAGACGGCCTGGTTCTCGGTGCAGAATTTCTGAATCAGATTCCAACGCGCGAGAATGCTGACCGGCAGAGGCGCGGTCCAGAGGTAGCTTCCGGGGAGCGTTTCCAGAAGCGTGAGCTGCGCCATGCGGTCGACGGTGTAGATCTTGCGGACGGCCTGCTCCTCGTTTTTTCCGCCGGTGCGCGAAAGGTCGGAATGGACGATCTCCGGGAAGCCCGCCAGATCCGCGCGGGTCAGCGAGGGCTTGCGCGCAAGCGGATGGCTGCGGTGCATCAGAAGCTGATAGCGAAAGCGGCTGAGGATCTGCAGTTCCAAACCGTTTGCGGCGCTTTGTTCGGCGAAATAATCCCGGTATTCCGAGCGAAAACGGATCAGAGCGAGTTCTGCTTCACCATTGACCAGCCATTGCAGCGCCTGCCGTGCGTGGCACTCGCGGATGATCGCTCTCAGACTCTGCTGCGGCGGAAGCTGCGAAAGATACTCCGCTACGGCCTCAAAGACGGTGACGGAACGCGGGATGCACACGCGCAGGCGGTTCGGGACCGGGTGGCGCGGCCCGAGCGCATCGATGGATTCCACTTCGCGCAGAATGCTTCGCGCGTGCTGCAAAAACAGCGCGCCACGCTCCGTCGGGCGCACGCCCTTACTGGTGCGCTCAAATATCGCAAACCCGGCCGATTCCTCCATGTCGCGCAGGATGCGGCTCAGGTTCGGCTGGCCGAGAAAAAGATTCTCCGCGGCCTGGGAGATCGAACGAGTGCGCTCGATCTCAATGATATACTGCAAATGCTGGGTATTCATAGGCATCCTCCGTGGCGGTTTGGTGCGGCTAACGCCATATCATCTGTTAGATGGGGAAAAAACCGACGACCGTATAAAAATGGGGTATGTGCGCGGAAACACGTCCGGCGCATACCGAAATCATTTTTTATTATACTGTATCCGTTTTGTTTTTTCAAGAGGAACGGAAAGGGGCGAAAAAGCGCGAAGAAAAAAGCTTGCATTTTTCGGGAAAACCGGCTATAATAAAAGCGCAAAAGAATATGGATGACGTACAGCGCGTCCGGCGAAAGTCGGCGGCGGAATGGGGTGAGAAGCCCCGCGAGCGGGTCACTGTGATACCGGAAAACCGGTTAAGTCAGATACACCGAGTGCTGTGCGCCGGCTCCTGCCCACACCGGGACGCTGTGACAGATAGGATAGGTATATCCGCACAGCAGGGAGCTGTGCGGATTTTTTGTTCCTCCTGTCCTCAAGGCGCGTGTGCCGAACGCTCTTTTTGAGGAAGCATCCCGTTTCCCCGTGCCGGGGGAGATGGGAACAAGAAGCGCCTCTCGCTTTGCGGGAGGCGCACTTTTATATAGTCAGAACGATACGGTCAGCTGCATTTTGAAACGCTCCAGACCGAAAACGGCGTGGGGGATGCCCTTGGGCATGATCAGCGTTTCGCCCTTTTCCAGAACGTATTCCACGCCGCCCACGGTGAATTTTCCCTTGCCGTCGAGCACGGTCACCATGGCATCGCCGCCGGCGGAGTGGGAGGAGATCTCCTCGCCCTTGTCGAAGGAGAAAATGGTCATGCTGACCAGCTCGTTCTGCACGAGCGTCTTGCTGACGACCTGTCCGTCTGCGTAGTCGACCAGATCAGCAAGGCAGAGTTTCTTTTCTTTTTCAATGTTTTTGTACATGTTCTCAACTCCTTTTTTGTTAGTATACTCTTTTTTCTGCATCATATCAATAGAGAGAAATGCGCCTGTTTGACGGAGAAATTCACTGTGGAAATGGTGTGGATTCTCCCCACTAGGGTGCGATTTGTGCGCAATTCCACAATTCAGTTTTCCTATTTAATACCAGAAAGTGCATTATTTGAAGTATTTGACAGTAAAAAA
>UQWH01000098.1 GCA_900544705.1 uncultured Eubacteriales bacterium
CCGGAAGGCTCGCCATAGAGACTAATCAGAAGGTGCGCCGCCTGATTCAAAAGGATATTGCCGCGCTGGACGAGCTGCAAGCGGAGATGTCCACGGCGCGGCAGTTTTTGTTCACGGCGCGCTGCAAGAACCTCAAGCCGGAGCAGGTATTTCAAAAGGCTAACGCGGTGGAGAAACGCATCTCCGAGCAGGGCTTCGAGGTGCATCGGATGAAAAAACCGGAGATCAAGCGGTTTCTTGCGCTGTATTTTGAGGCGAGCCAATACGGAGAGACCCTGCCGGATATTGACGGCGCGCAGTATTTCGAGGTGACAGATGATGAAACGGAATAGAAGCCTCACTCCCGCGCAGGCGGAGGAAATTCGCGTGAAGAATTTCTTCGACCAAATTTTGCCGGGGACGATTAAGTTTTTGAGTGACCATTATGTTTTGGTCGACAGTTACCGCTGCGTATGGGCGATTCGGGAATACCCGCCGTCCACGGAGGAACAGGCGATTCTGGCGCAGCTTGCCGATCGCAGCGGCGTGATACTGCGGATCTACCACCGGCTGGTTGAGCCGAACGAGCAGCGCAAGATCATCCAGAACGCCACCCGCCGCAACAAGCTCAAAAGCGGCGGCAATGATGTGAACGAAACCATCGAGGCAGAGGGAAATTTGCAGGATGTGATCGAGCTGCTGGCGAACCTGCGGAAGAACCGGGAGCCGCTGCTCCATGTGTCGGTGTTTCTTGAGCTGAAAGCGCGTAGTCTGGAGGCGCTGAAGGAGCTTCAGAGTGATGTCGCCATGGAGCTGACGCGCTCTAAAATCTCCGTTGACCGGCTGACCTTACGGCAAAAAGAGGGCTTTCTCTCTGTTCTGCCCGTGGGCGCAAATCAGTTCGGCGTGCAATATGAGCGGGTGCTGCCCGCGTCCAGCGCGGCCAATCTGTACCCCTTCAACTTCTCCGGCAAAACTGACCCGCAAGGACTGTACATCGGACGGGACAAGTTCGGGAGCAATGTACTGGTGGACTTCGACCGCCGCGCCGAGGACAAGACGACCAGCAACATCCTTATCCTTGGCAACTCTGGGCAGGGAAAAAGCTACCTTTTGAAGCTGCTGCTCACCAATCTCCGCGAGTCCGGAAAGCAGATTATCTGCCTCGATCCCGAATCCGAGTACGAGGATTTGTGTAAAGCCCTCGGCGGCTGCTATATTGATTTCCTTTCGGGAGAGTACACTATCAATCCCTTGGAGCCGAAAGCATGGTCAGATGGGCAGGCTGAGCTGGACCCGGATGCGCCTGCGGCGTTCCGAAAGGTCACAAGATTAAGCCAGCACATCGCCTTTCTGAAAGACTTCTTTCGTGCGTATAAGGATTTCACCGATACGCAGATCGACACCATAGAGATTCTGCTCTCGAAGCTGTATGCCCGGTTCGGAATTACGGATTCTACGGACTACAGTACCAAACGCCCGACAGACTTTCCCATCATGGAGGACTTCTACAAGCTGTGTGAGGAAGAATTCTACGGTTATGACAGACAGCGCAAGTACCTCTACACCGAGGAAACGCTGCAGGACGTGTGCCTCGGCATTCATTCCATGTGCATTGGCGCGGAAAGCAAGTATTTCAACGGCCACACCAACATCTCCGGCAGCGATTTCCTGGTGTTCGGCGTGAAGGGCTTGCTGGATACCAACAAGCGCCTGAAAGACGCCATGCTCTTCAATATTCTGTCGTTCATGTCAAACCAGCTTCTCGGTCAGGGAAACACAGCCGCAAGCGTGGACGAGCTATATTTGTTTCTGTCTAACATGACTGCAATCGAATATATCCGCAACTGCATGAAGCGCGTGCGCAAAAAGGATTCCTCCATGATTCTGGCCAGCCAGAACATCGAGGATTTTTTGATTCCCGCCATCCGCGAGTACACGAAGCCGCTGTTTTCCATCCCGACGCATCAGTTCCTGTTCAACGCCGGGCAGATCAATCCGAAAGAGTATATGGACGCGCTGCAAGTCGAGCCGAGTGAATTCGAACTCATCAAATACCCGGAGCGCGGGACGTGCCTCTACCGCTGCGGAAACGAGCGGTATCTCCTGCAGGTCATTGCGCCGGACTATAAGGCGGCGCTGTTCGGCAGCGCGGGCGGGAGGTGAGACGGAATGAGCGTAACCGTCGCCGCGGCCTTGAAGAAGGTTGCGGCCGCCGTCCTGACGGACAAGAAAGCGGGAAAGACCGTCGGTGGTGTCGTGCTGGCCGTGATTCTCATCGTGATTTTTCCCATCGTGGGCGTGACCGGCGCACTGGGCAGCCTCGGCGAGGTGGACGCCGCGCAGCTCCAGGCCATCCTCGCGGAGAATCTTTCTGGAAGTGAAATTGAGAAGCTGCAAACCTTCGAGGACACGATGCGCGCCATTGAAATCGCCATGGCCGAGGCGGGCTTCGCATCTCAGACGAGAGAGGCGCAGGCGATATATGCGCTGCTGCTTTCAAATGACGCAGACGACAGCGGCATGATTGAAAAACTGGTTGGCTGCTTCACCGCAGAGCAGACCGACGCGCAGCTCCTTGCCAACGTTAACGCGGCATTTGAAATGGAAATCCCGTCCGAGGATTTCGTAAAAACTATGCAGAGCGTGCGGGCGGTGTACATCGACACCTCGCACTATGTTGACCCGTCCACCAAGAACAATCTCGACCTCGTGCAGTGGGCCATTGCCGCGGAAAAGGCTGGATGGGGCTACGTCTGGGGCGCCTGCGGTCAGGTGCTGACGGAGTCTGCGCTGGCCGGGAAAATCGCACAGTACCCGGACGAGGTCGGCGGTCAGGAGGATTTCATCCGCGAACATTGGCTGGGACGGCGCTGCGCCGACTGCGTCGGCTTCATCAAGGGCTACGGCTGGCTGGACGCGGAAACGCAGGAGATTGAGTACGGCACGAACGGCATGCCGGACATTGGCGCGGATACCATGTACGCCAACGCCTCAGAGAAAGGCACGATTGACACCCTCCCGGAGATCCCCGGCCTTGCGGTCTGGCACGAGGGACACATTGGAATCTACGTCGGAAACGGTCAGGTCATTGAGGCCATGGGCACGCGCTACGGCGTCGTCCGAACGCGGCTTTCCGA
>UQWH01000099.1 GCA_900544705.1 uncultured Eubacteriales bacterium
CGTCCACCAGATACTCAAACTCGCCCCATGCCGTGTGCAGCTCCACCTCGTAGTGCGCAGGGGATTCGTCCAGCTCGGAATCGACCTCCGCCGTGACGGAGTCCAGCGCCGTTGTTCCGGCATACTGCTCCGCGGCGTAAGCGGCGGCAGCTTTGCCGATGGGCATAGCGGGCGCGCCCGCTTCCGCAAGGTCCTTCAGCTCCTCCACCGAGAGCTTTGCCAGCGCGTCAAACTTCAGCGACGGGTTGATGGCAAGGACGCGGTTCACCAGCGCCGCCTTGCCGGTGGAAATATTGTTCTCCCGGGCCTGCTGCTCCCGCGCCGCGTCCTGCGTCAGCGTCTGCGTCAGGACGGCGGCCTTCGCCTCGCTGGTCTGCAATATGCCGTCCACGGCGCTGGTCAGCTCCCGCTGGAGCTTTTCCGCACGGGCGGTATCCTTGTCCTCCACCGAGATCATGATGGCGGAGGAAATGCTGTTAAGGTAGCCGTTGCGCACAAGGCTGCCTACAATGGCGTTCACCGCCACATCCAGTTTGGCGCCCTCGAGATCCGCACCGCCGCCCATATCCGCAAGGATCGTCTTCGCATCGTCATTGAGCGGCGCACAGGCCAGTACCTTTTCGCTCCTGCTGACCTTCAGCTCGATGCTGGGGTTTACATCCAGCGACACCACGGACGCGACCGCGTTCGCTCGCTGGTAGAACACGCCTCCACCGCCCAGCAGCAGCACCACCGCAAGGCAGGCAGCGACGAGTGCCGGCCATCTTTTCCTTGCCGGTTTTCTTGTTGTCATATTGATCACCGTTCCTTTCCGCACTTCACAGCGGGAGAGAACGCCGCTCACATCGTCCGGCGCAGTCTTTTCAAGGGCCGTGGTCAACCTCTGCTCCATTTTTTCGTTGGTCATCGGGCGTCATCTCCTTCCAGAATAACTCGCATCTTTTTCAATGCTCTGTGATATTTTGACAGGACGGTAGGAAGCGTCAGCTCCAGCAGCGCTGCGATTTCCCGATGCTTCATGCCTGTGACCGCATGGAGCAGCACAATGCGCCGTTCCTCATCACCGAGGGCGGCCAGCGCATACTGCAGCAGAATGCGCTCATCGGCATCCAGTCCGCACTCCTGCGCGGGAATGGCGTCCCATTCCTCCTCACTGAGCGCGGCATTTTTCTTTTCGCGCCGCAGACGCATCAGGCACAGGTTCCTGCACACGCTCAGCAGCCAGCCCATGGGTGACCCGGCGGGCCGGTACTGCTCCGCGCAGTTCCACACCTGCACATAGACATCCTGGGTCAGATCCTGGGCATCGTGCGCGTTTTTGAGGTACGACAGCGCCAGGCCGTACACCGCCGTCCGCGTGTGCTGATACAGCTCCGCCAACGCCTCGCGCTCCCCTCCGGCAACGCGGTGGAGCAGCTGCTGCAGCTGGTGCCGCTCCTCCGCCGGGGCATATTCAGTTGTCATCAGCATACTGAGCATGGGCTTCTATCTCCTGTCATCCGGGTAATGCGCGAAGCGGGCGGTTTATTGCATTGGCTTAAAAATTTTATGTTCTCTGTAGTTTCGTTTTCCGAAGATTGGAACACTCTGATGTATTAAATAATTATACCACAAAACGCTAATCGCATGTGCATTTGCCGCTGCACCCACCATTGCCGCACAATTCACAGCCCCAATCATGTCCATGCCCATAGTACCATCGTCCATATCGATATCCATAGTGAGGTGGACAGTGGGCACAGTCTCCATCGCAACGACCGGGATCTCGTTTCCTGCCGGATCCTCTGAAAGCGAAGATTGCACCACCGGCAGCGGGGCTTGGTTTTTTCTTCTGTCATGTGAACCCTCCTGCGAGTTATAACACCTTTGCCGCATTCTCCACCATCTGCCGGTACTGCTCTTTCACGTCAGCCGGAGCTTTGATGTGCACCTTTCCCTCGAAGCCGAAGATCCAGTTGAAGAACACCTTGCCAACGGCAACTTCCTCAATGACCCGGAAATTCTGCAGATCTCCGGCGTAGGTGTGCACGTCCGGCCCGAACTGGTCGATAATCGCATCCATCACGCCATTGTCGCAGAGCAGCTCCACCTCTTTGCGCGGGGCGTTGTACATCCGGAAGGTGGTTTTCACATACTTTTCGACGGAGAAACCGGCCTTGGGCGGCACCGCAGGCTCGTCGAGAATCTCCGGCTGCTCCGCAATGCGGTCCACCCGGTGGCTGCCGATGTTCTCGTACTTGTCCGAATAGCCCACCACATAGTAGTTGTCGCCGTCCCAGACCAGGGAGTAGGGGCTGAAGGTGTATTTCTCTCCGCCGTGATGGAGCACACGCTCCTTCTTCACGTTGTATTCGATCTTCCGGAACCGAATCTTCTTATGCTGGTTGATGGCTTCATTGATGGTGTCGATGATGTAGAAGATCTGCTTATTTTCCAGTTTCCCCTGGCCGTCCACCACCACATTGCGCTTCAGATCCCGAGCCTTATAGATACCGGCCAGAGCGGTGACCTTTTTGATGAGGGCATCGCTTTTTTCTTCGGGAATGAATTTGGAGGAGGCAATGGCGTCGATCATGGTCTTCAGCTCGGCGATCTCGAATTCACGCTCCAGGTAGCGATACTGGTTCTGGGTAGAGCGCCGCTCATCGATGCCGAACCCGGCTTGCTGCAGCACCTCGATGTCGCCCTTGATGGTGGTCCGGTGGGGCTCCATGCCGTAGCGCTGCTTCAGAATGCTGGCCAACTGGGCGGTGGTCAGATAATTGTCCTCATCCGTGCGCTCCTGCAAGATCTGCAGAAGATACAGCGGTCTCAATTTTGCGTCGATATCCATGGTGTTACTCCTTGATTGGTTCGGATGGTTTCTGCCTCATTTCTCAGCTGGTACGACAAACTGGAAGTTGTAAATATCATTTTACATTTTTACATGAAATCACAATATGACTTGGTGCAAATAATACTGATGCAATAATCAATAGCAC
>UQWH01000100.1 GCA_900544705.1 uncultured Eubacteriales bacterium
CGCCCGCCGGGCGGTCGCCGGGGATGTTCAGCGCGCCGCGGCTGCGTTCGCGGCAGCCCATGGCAAGAATGATCGCTCCGGCCTGAATTTTCAGGATTCCTTCGCGGTTCTGCGCGGTGACGAGCTTCTCCGGCGTGACGGCCGTGACAGTCGTGTCATAATACACCCGAATGTTCCGTTCCAGCACCTGCCGGCGGTACACATCCGCATATTCCGGGCCGGTCAGCTCCCGGCCCAGCTTGTGCAGACCGAAGCCCGCATGGATGCACTGGCGCAGGATGCCGCCGATCTCCGGCTCGCGCTCCAGAATCACGACGTCGGTGCAGCCCGCGTCGTAGGCGGCTGCCGCCGCGGCCATTCCCGCAGGGCCGCCGCCGACGATCACAAGATCATGTCTGTTCATTGTGCGGCCCTCCTCACAGTCTCCCGACCAGCGGCTCGCTGCCGCTGCCGGATTTGGTAACTTCCTCCATGGGAATGTGCAGCTCCTGCGAAAGGAGCTTCATGATGTACGGCGAGCAGAAGCCGCCCTGACAGCGTCCCATGCCGCTGCGCGTGCGGCGCTTGACACCGTCGAGATCGAGCGCGCGCGGCGCGCGGCGAATGGCATCCAGAATCTCGCCCTCGCTGACGGTCTCGCAGCGGCAGACGATCTTGCCATAGGCCGGATGCGCCTTGATATAGGCGTTCTTTTCCTCGTCCGACATTTTGCGGAAGGCGTGCGGGTCCTCGCGCGTGCCCTTCCAGTCCGGCTTTTCTTCCAGCCTTGCGCCGAGATCGCGCAGGATGCCCACCGTCATTTTCGCGATGGCCGCGCAGCAGGTCAGGCCCGGAGAGTCAATGGCCGCCACGTGGACAAGATTCGGCACCGTTTCCGAGGCGCGGATGATGAAATCCCCGTGCTTTTCCGAGCTGCGCACGCCCGCGAAGGACGTGATCACCTGACGGAAATTCACGCCGGGGACGCTCTTTGCCGCCAGCCTTGCAACGGTTTCCAGCCCGGCAGCCGTGGTTTCCGTGCAGTCCGGGGCGGCGACCGGAACTGCCGTCGGGCCGGTCAGGAGATTGCCGTCCACCGTTGGAGTGACAAGGACGCCCTTGCCCTCCTTGCCCGGAACCTGAAAAATGGTGTGGCTCACGCGGCTGCCCTCAGCCTTGTCCAGCAGCAGATATTCACCCGCACGCGGGATGATCTCAAAGAAGCCGTCGCCTGCCATGGCCGCGATCCTGCCGGAATAGCCGCCGGCGCAGTTGACAAGATAACGGCAGCGCACGCGCTCGCCCGCCGCGGACACAAGGGTGAAGTCCTCGCCGCGCTCAATGGCCGCGACCGCGAAGTTCCGCTTCAGTTCCACGCCGTTGTCCATGGCGTTGCCCGCGGCCGCGATGGTCAGCTCATACGGGCAGATGATGCCGGAATTCGGCACGTACAGCGCGCGGCTGACCTGCCGGGAAAGGCCCGGCTCCATCCGCCGCGCTTCCTCGCCGGAAACCACGCGCACGCAGGAGATGCCATTGACGCGGCTGCGCGCATACAGTGCATCGATAATCGCTTCTTCCTCCGGCGTGCCAAAGGCGCAGACGAAGGAGCCGTTGTTCCTGTGCGGGACGTTCAACGCGCGGGCGGCCTCGTACAAAAGCGGGACGCCCTCGGCGTTCAGTCTGGCCTTTAATGTGCCCGGTTCGGGGTCATAGCCGCCGTGAATGATGCCGGAATTTGCGCGGGAGGCGCCTATGGCGACGTCATTTTCCTTTTCCAGCAGGCACACGGACAGCGTGTAGCGCGACAGCTCCCGCGACAGCATCGAGCCAACTACGCCCGCACCGATGATTGCTACGTCGTAAATCATTTCATTTCCTCTGTTTTTCTTTCAGTCAGACACAGCAGAAGGCCAAAAGCGTCTCTGCTGCTCCGCCCTTCGGCGGACATAGTTATCATAAATCGGCATCCCCCGCCCTGTCAAGTCCAGATTCTCCCAAAACAGGAAACAGCTCCGGGAGAAAAACTCCCGGAGCTGTTTTGTGCACGGATCTGTCAGGACTTTGCCGTCGCTGTGTTCGTCATGAACGTTTTGGAGTCGTAGCCGGTGGCATTCTTGGCGTAAGCCGTCACCTTGCAGTAATAGGTCACCCCCGGCTCGGCGCTGATCGTGACACTGCCGCTTGCAGAAGCAGTATTGGTGAACATCATGCCGTTTCCGGTCGTGCCCCATACCGTCTTATAGAGGGAATCATCCGATGCGCGGTAGAGCATGATCTTCTCCGCGCCGATGCGTGTCATTTTCCCGTTCGCCACAATGCTAAAGGTCACCTTGACCTGTCCGGACGAAGCGCCGGTGGCAGCTGAGCCACCATAGTACGTCAGATAGCGGCTCGCACGTGCTTCCGCCGCCTGCGACTGCAAGGGCAGCAGGGCAACCACCAATACGACCGCCAGCAGCATGGCCAACAATCTTTTTTTCATTTTAATTCTCCTCCATTGAATCAATTGTCTGAATCAACTGTTTCCTCGTTTCAAATCTCCCGAGTATAACCACATATTCGCCGTCGCTCCATGCGCCCGTCCAGCTTTCCACATTGTGCAGGAGCAGGAAGGTGCGGCCGCCCTTTGTCGTGTACATCTCCGGCGCCTCGGCGTCCTTTTCAACGAAATAATTACCCTTCCCATGAATCTGTAAGATGCTGACGCTCAGGCTGCCATTTTCCCCCGTGTAGCAAGCGAACACATTCTTCAGATCATCTGTATCGGAGACTTTCAGTTCACTGAGGGAATAGCCCGCCGGGATCTTGGATGGTCCGAGCGTCAGAGGGAGATCCTGCTCGGTCAGTACGGCATCCAGTACGCTTCCCTGCGATGCCGGACGGTCGGAGGGCGCCCCGTTGT
>UQWH01000101.1 GCA_900544705.1 uncultured Eubacteriales bacterium
ATGAAGGTCAATGCGCGCCCGGACGAGGTCTATCTGGTCGAGGAAACCAGGCAGCAGGCGAAGAAGATCATCGAGCGTACCAAGCGCGAGTTTCGCAATACGCCGGCCTCCTCCGAGCTCGACCTGCGCGGTATGAGCGCAGACGAGGCGGTGGCGGCGCTGTCGGTATTTCTGGACGGCGCGATGCTTGCCAATCTTTCCTCTGTGCGCATCATCCACGGCAAGGGTACGGGCGTTCTGCGCAAGGCGGTGCAGGACGAGCTTAAGCACAACCGCGCAGTCAAGCGCTATCGTCTCGGCGTCTACGGCGAGGGCGAGGACGGCGTGACCATTGCGGAATTGGCATAAAAATATGCGACGCTTGCGCTGCTTTTTTCATGTAATCCTAAAAATTTTATGAATTCGGTTGACAAATTGTTAAGATTTGATATAGTTTAGGGTAGACATACGGTCCGTGGGATCGTAACTTTGAAGGAGTGACACGCATGTACACAGAAAAAACGGTCGTAAAGTGTGAATCGGGACTTCACAATAAGCAGGCTACTTATTTCATTCAGAAGGCAAATGAATTCCGCTCCAGCATCTGGATCGAGGCGGACGATCGCAAGATCAATGCGAAGAGCCTTCTGGGCGTGCTTTCCATGGGCATTACCACCGGTACGGAGATCACGCTGATCGCCGAGGGTTCCGATGAAGAAGCAGCGGTCAAGTCACTGTCCGCCATGCTGGTAAAGGATATTTTCTAAGAGGCTTTGTGACTGCCCCAAACGCCGCTGCAACGGGCGTCTGGGGCGGTTTTTCTATGGAGGAAGGACATGACGAAGGAAGAACTGAAGCTCGCCGCACTGTCGCTGCCGTATGAGCCGGGCGTCTACCTGATGAAAAGCGCAGACGATACGGTGATCTACGTCGGCAAGGCAAAAAAACTGAAAAACCGGGTGAGCCAGTACTTTCAGGAAACCTCCTCCCACACGCCGAAAACACGGCGGATGGTTTCGCAGGTCGACCATTTTGAAACCATCACGGCTGCGACGGAATTTGAGGCGCTGGTGCTGGAATGTTCGCTCATCAAGCACTATATGCCCAAATACAACATCCTGCTGAAGGACGACAAGGGCTATCCCTATCTGCGCCTTGATCTGCGGGAGGACTACCCGGCAATCACGCTGGCTTCGCGCGTAAAGGACGACGGCGCAAAGTACTTCGGCCCCTACGGAAGCCGCGGGCGCTCTCAGCAGGTAATCGAGGCCATCCGCACGACATTCCGGCTACCGGGTTGCAGCAGGAAGTTCCCACGCGATCAGGGAAAGGAGCGGCCCTGCCTGAATTTTCAGATGAACAAGTGCGACGGCTGGTGCCGCCTGTGCAAGACGCAGGCCGAGTACCACGCGCTGATGGAGCAGGCCTCGGCCCTGCTGGAGGGAAAATATCAGCGCCTTGTCGATGAATTGAAGGATCAGATGGAAGCAGCGGCGGAGAATCTCGAATTCGAGCGCGCGGCCGAGCTGCGCGACAGGATGCAGGCCATTGCCTCGCTCGGCCAGCGCCAGTTGGTCACTGCCGGCACGATGGCGGACACCGATGTGATCGGCTGGTATCAGACCGAAGCCAAGGCCTGCTTTGCGGTGCTGCATTTCATCCGTGGGAATCTCATGGACAAGGATTATGAGGTGCTTCCCGTGCCGGATGATGCGTCCGAGGCGCTTTCCTCGCTGGTCAAGCAGTATTATTTGCAGCGGCAGGCCGCGCCCAAGCGCATCCTGCTGCCCATGCCCATGGAGGATGCGGCGCCTTTTGCCCAGCTTCTGAAGGAAAAGCTGGACAAGAACGTATCCATTCTGGTGCCGCAGCGGGGCGACGGCAAGCGTCTTTCGGAGCTGGCCGTCAAAAATGCCCGCGAGGAGGCAGAGCGCGCTACCTCGGCCGCGGAGCGTCTGAACGGAACGCTGGCGTTGTTGCAGTCCATGCTGCGGCTGCCTGAGCCGCTGCATCGCATGGAGGCCTATGACATCTCCAATACCGCCGGGACGGACATCGTTGCTTCCATGACGGTATTCGTCGACGGGAAACCGAAAAAGTCGGACTATAAGCGCTTCAAGCTGGAAAATATGGAAGATCAGGACGACTATGCGTCCATGCGGCAGGTGCTATGCCGCCGCTTCTGCCACTATCTCGACGGAGACAAGGGCTTTGACGAGCGGCCGGACGTCCTGCTGATCGACGGCGGTGCGGTCCATGCGGAAACGGTGCGCGAGGCGCTGGAGACAATGGGCATCCGCCTGCCGATCTTCGGCATGGTCAAGGACAACCGTCACCGCACGCGCGCGCTCGTCACCCCGCAGGGCGAGGAGATCGGCATCCAGGCAAGCCCTGCCGTCTTTGCCCTGATCGGAAGAATTCAGGAGGAAACGCACCGCTTTGCCATTACCTATCACCGCCAGCTCAGAAGCAAACACGTCCGCGGCTCGACCCTCGACGCGATCGAGGGCATCGGAGAGAAACGCCGCAATCTGCTGCTGCGGAAGTTCAGATCCGTCGCCGCCATCCGGGAGGCCGACCTTGCGGCACTGCGGGAATGTCTGCCGCAGCCGGCGGCGCAGGCGGTCTATGACTATTTCCATTCACAGGAGTGATA
>UQWH01000102.1 GCA_900544705.1 uncultured Eubacteriales bacterium
ACGGCATCCAGTACGCTTCCCTGCGATGCCGGACGGTCGGAGGGCGCCCCGTTGTCCTTTCCACCCGGCGTGATATTCAGAATATCATCGTTCCATCTGGCGCGCACACCGAACAGATTCACCCCGGCGGCCTGCACGGCGATCATCCCGACCAGCAGCGCAGCCAGCACGGCTGCCACCAATGCAGCAGGGCGCAGCATACGCTTTTTCCGGGGTTTCTTTTCCGGCGCATAGCGGATGAGCGTCTTGCAGAGCTGATCCAGCTCCGTCGGAACCTCAGCGGCATTGTCCGTATCATCCAATGCGGCTTCTCCGACCGTCTGTGCATAAGTCAGCATCATGCGCTGCATCCACTCAGAATTCTTATTCGGTATCAAGCTCTTCACTCTCCTTTCTCCGCAGATTTCAGAATTTCTGCCGCACGGCTTCGGACACGGCTTAGAAGCGTGCGGATGCTGCTCGGCTTGCAGTTCATCTCCTGTGCCAGCCGTTCACAGGAGCAGCCCTCGAGATACCAACGCTCCAGCAGTTGGCGATCCCTCGGGGAAAGCGCCTGCATCACAAGCTGCACATCCAGCTTCGCATCTGCATCCAGCGGAACATGGCGCTGCACGGAAGCCTCGCGCAGTTCCGGCGGTTCGTCCTCCAGGGCGAGGAATTCCGGCTTGTTTTTCAGCGTATTGGCATACAGATGCTTCAATGTAATGACGATATATCCCGCCGTCTGTGCGGGATTCAGTGTTGAAACGGTTTCAATGTGCCGCATCAGGCAGATCAGGCAGTCCTGCACCAGATCCCCCGCATCCTCCCGGCTTCCTGTCAGGCCGCAGGCGGTGCGGTACATCAAGCTGTTATAATCTTCATATATTTTTTCCACGCGGCTGCGTTCTTCTTCGGTCAGTTGCGGGAGTTTTTGCGTTGCCTGCACAGGGGTGCACCTCTATCTGTGTTCGTTAAAACTATGATACGCCCCGAAATGCCGAATGTCAACACCTGACGCGTCAGTTCGTCAAGAAAAGAAAAGCCGCTTGGCAAGCGGCTAAAAGCCTGTACCGGCCGGGAGGGTGGCTGCCCAGCCGGGACAGGCGCGGGGAAGCATAGAATCCTTCCAAAAAATGCTCCGGAAGTCGCGGGGGGTCTTTCCGCGCGTAAGGGGCCTGAAAAACCTCTCTATATACTAAGACAATTTTCGGCCCATTTTTGCAACACTCAACCGGAAAATTTTTCAAAAATTATTTCACTTACGCAAAACGCGGCGGCGCTCAAAAGAGCGCCGTCGTCTTTCCCCTATTTTATCCGAAATAGCGCGCGATTTCTTCCATCCGGCTCTCCTGCTTGACCCCGAAGGGGCAGCGGCTCTCGCAATGACCGCAGTGCAGGCAGGCGTCCGCATTGACGGAAAGCTTGGTATAATGGTTGGCCGCGATGGTGTCTCCTGCCAGCGCGAGGTCATAATACTTGTTCACAAGGCCGATGTCTATCCCCGCCGGGCAAGGCTGGCAGTGGTTGCAGTAGACGCAGGTGCCGGAGATGGTGTCGGCCGTGAAGGAACCGATGACCGAATAGTCCTTTTCCTCGTCGGTCGCCGTCAGGAATTTCAGCAGCTGATCCAGATGCGCCATTGTCTGCACACCGGGCACCGCCACGAGCACGCCGGGGCGGTCGATGGCGTATTGCAGGCACTGGCTGTGTGTCAGCGCCGTTCCGAAGGGCGACTGGTCGGCCGACAGCAGGCGACCCGCGAAGAAGGGCTTCATCACGGAGATGCCCACGCCCTCGCGCTGGCATCGGCGGAAGAGCTCGAAGCGTTCCTTCACCGAGCCGATGCCCCAATTGTCGCCCTTTTCGAAATCATAGGCCGGATTGATAGAGAACATCATCATGTCGATCAGGCCGGTGTCGATGATCCGGTTGGCGACCTCCGGCGTGTGGGAGGAAAAGCCAATGTGGTGGACCACACCCTGCGCCTTGAGCTCCTTGAGAAGGTCCAGCACACCGATTTCACAGAGCTTATCAAAATCCTCCAGCTCATCCACGCAGTGCAGGAAGCCGAAGTCTACATAGTCCGTCCCCAAGGTTTCCAGCTCCCAGTGGAAGGCCTTTTGGATGGTGTCAAAGTCCCGGCACCAGCCGTACTCGCCGTTTTCGTCATAGACGGCGCCGAAATGGCACTGGAGGAAAACCTCTTCTCTTTTGCCCCTGATCGCTCTGCCTACGGGCGCATAGGTGGCCCCGGCGGTGCAGAGGTCAAAGAAATTGATGCCATGCGCCATCGCCTTGCGGACAATGGCCTCGATCTCCTCCGGCGGCGTCAGGCCGATGCCGCCCATGCCAAGACCCAGAACGCTGAATTTTTCCCGCTCTGTTCCGTGGGGAAGTTTTCTGTATTCCATAGGTATTCCTCCCTATTTTTCGGCCGCTTTTCTTCCCGCCGACCCTTTTTAGTTTTATTGTATCATATTCTGTCAATCCATCTCGCCCTTTGGGAGAAATTTTTGATTTGCTTCTG
>UQWH01000103.1 GCA_900544705.1 uncultured Eubacteriales bacterium
GGCGCGGCCTACTGCGCGAGCAAGGGCGCGGTGCTGGCGGCGACGAAGAACACGGCGTTCATGTACATGGATGAGGGCATCCGCTGCAACGCACTCTCGCCCGGCGGCGTCGTGACCGATATTCCGCTGGTCATGCCGCCCGCCGACGAGTTCGGCTTCGGCAGGACGAGCAAGCTGCTGGACTTCTCCGGCGAGCTGGCCATGCCGGAGGACTTGGCAGACGCGATCTTGTTCCTGGCCAGCGACCAGTCCCGCTACGTCAACGGCGAAGAGCTCAAGTGTGACGGCGGCTGGACGTGCTTCTGAGAAAATACAAATAACACAGCACAGGCGGCCCGTCCGGAGCCGCCTGTGCCGTGTCGGGATCAGGGAGGATACACACATGAAGAAAACAATTACAGTCGGGACAGGCGGTCACGGCGGCATGGGAAAAGGCGATCTGTAAGGAACTCGGAAAAACGTCCGTGATCGTGCTGGCGGGGCGCAACCTCGCAAAGATGGAAGCGGCAAAAGCGGAGCTGGACGAGCCTGGCGTGGAGAGCTGTCTCTGCAAAACAGACATCGCGGACCGCGCACAGGTGCAGGCATTGGCAGACTATGCTGCATCCCTCGGCGACGTGACGCAGGTCATCCACACCTCCGGTGTGTCGCCGAATGACACGGCAACGGAAAACATCATTAAAATCAACGCGGCCGGTACGGTCAATATGGTCGAGGCGTTCTATCCGGTGCTGGCCGAGGGCGGCGTGATGATCAATTTCTCCTCCGTCGCTGCCTACACCATGCCGCAGACGGACGAATGGACACAGGCATTCGAGACATGGAACGAGCCGGACTTCTATGACCGGCTGCTGGCGATGGCAGGCGAAGCGGAGGACGAGGAGGGCGAGTTCTTCCGCGCGGGTCTGGCCTATGCCATGTCCAAGAAATTCGTGATCTACTTCACGCAGAAAAATGTCTCCCGATTTGTGGAAAAGCACTGCCGCCTCCTGTCCATCTTGCCCGGCTGCTATCTCACGCCCATGCACCAGAAGCTCATCGACAATCAGCCGGAAACGGCGGAAAATCAGCTCAAGCTGATCCCCGCCGGGCGCTGGGGCCATCCGTATGAGATGGGCGCGCTGACGGTGTTCCTCTGCTCGTCCGGGGCCGGGTACATCAACGGCGTGGACATTCTCGCCGACGGCGGTCAGAACGCCGGGATTTTTGTCCCGCAGATTTGACAGGCACATAAAACGGGCGGCGCTCCAATCGGAGTGCCGCCCATTTTGAAGGGATGAACCGGGCAAAATCAGTTGGGTGCGGCGTCCAGCGCATCTGTTTCCCAGACGCTGCTCATGCCATAGTCAAAATAAATGATCTGACCACTCATATAAGAGAAGATCTGACTGCCGATCGCAACCAGCGGATATCCCATTTCCTCCGCCGTCGCCCAGCGGCCGTTCCAGCTGTCCAGAAAAATTGCCTCAATGACAGCTTTCCCCTCGGCAGCGTCGCCATTCGGCGAGGTGTTCCGGTTAAAATCATCGGTCAGTCCCGTGATCGTATTGCCGGGATTGATGGCATTCAGGCGAATTTTGCGGTCGATGTATTCCGGCGCGTGGACTTTCATTTTGACATATGTACACAGGCACTGCTTGGAGAAAACATAGCCATTCTGAATGACATCGGGGTGCGCGGCATACCAGTCGAGCGCAGCCTCATAGCTCGGGGCATTTACGACTGCTGCGCAGTCTGCAAAGGCATCCTGCCAGCCAAAGCCGCCGGTCGAGGCGATGATATTGACAGAGCCGTTGTCCGCAATTTTGGGCAGCGTCTTTTCCAGCAGATATTTGTGCCCGAGGAAATTGACCTTCTGCACCTCCAGCGCATTGGAGGCATCAGCTTTCAGCGCGATGCCGTGGCAGAGGAACATGGCGTCGATCGTTTTCGGCAGCGCATCTGCAAGCGCATCCAGATCCGCCTTGACACCGAAGTCGGCGTACAGCTCGCCTGCGACCGGAAAATCCAGCTTACTGTGCCGTCCGTTGCGGCGGCAGATCGTATAAACGTTTGCCCCCAACTCGTGCAGCAGCCGTGCCGCTGCCAGTCCCATGCCGGAGTATGCTCCGGAAACGACGACCATTTTTCCCTCATATCCAAACAGGTTTTTCAGATCCATATTGTTTTCCTTTCATGCAGCATACAAAAAGGAGCCTGTGGTCAGGCTCCTTTTTGGCTTCGGCAATTACTCAATCGCCTGAAGCTCCTTGTCCAGCTCCTCCAGATGGGGTTGCAGGAACGCCGACTGCGGGAAGCTGGCGAGCTTGCGCAGCGTCAGACCGCCGACGAGCTTCATCTGCGGGTTCTTGGAAGCATCGGGGCTGTACTTGTCCAGAACGGCTGCTGCCGCCGGATTCTTCAGAATGTCCTTTACCTTGCTGTCGAGAGAAAATGCCATGAGAGTAACCTCCTCTTTCTTTGATTCTCTAC
>UQWH01000104.1 GCA_900544705.1 uncultured Eubacteriales bacterium
TTGAATATAAAGGCTTTCGGCGTTGTTTGTGGCGCGCCAGAAGGAACTCGAATCCCCGACCTTCCGCTTAGGAGGCGGACGCTCTATCCAACTGAGCTACTGGCGCATATTTTATTTTAAGGGCGACCGCCCCTCTGGCGGGGAACGCTCTCGGTTCTCTTAGAAGGCGTGTGCTCTATCCAACTGAGCGGCGTCGGCAGGAATAGATTTATTATACTAACCGCAGGGAAAAATGTCAAAGGCTATTTTCTCGCGCCCGCCGCATCGGAAATGCGGATTTTTCCCCTCCCACCAGAAATCGTGTCATTTCTCCTCCGGTTTGTCATAGAATGAATATCAGCGCATTGACACGGGAGGTGCTTTTCATGGATCCGACGGATCGAAACGGCGATGTAGACGACCTGATTTTTGCCGACGAGGACTATCAGCCCAGTGCACGGTAAAAATTCTTCTTTACAGATTCCTCGGCTTGGGCTATACTATAAGATAAGGAATTTATGGAATATCGGAGAAAGAAACCATGATTGAATTTGAAGAATATAAAAGCAAGCTGAACGACCTCAAGCCCAAGCTGGAGGACCTGCGCGCGGCATTCCTGCCGCAGTCCGCGCTGGACGAGCTGGAACGTCTGCACGCCATGGCGGAAGCACCCGGCTTCTGGGACGACCCGGCGCGTTCGCAAAAAGCCGTGATGCGCACCAAGCAGCTGGAGCATAAGCGGGACAAGTACGAGGGCATGTGCCGCTCCTGGGACGACCTGATGACCATCTGCGAGATGGCGCTGGAGGAAAACGACGACTCCATGCTGGACGAGCTGAAAGACGGCTACGCCAAGCTGGAGGCCGACATGGAAGAGGCGCGTCTGGAAACGCTCCTGACGGGCGAATACGACGCAAACAACGCGCTTCTCTCCTTCCATGCCGGCGCGGGCGGCACGGAGGCGCAGGACTGGTGCTATATGCTCTACCGGATGTACACCCGCTGGGCGGAGGCACACGGCTATACCTATAAAATTCTGGACTATCTGGACGGTGACGAGGCCGGTCTGAAGTCCGCGGACATCATGATCGAGGGCGAAAACGCCTACGGCTTCCTGAAGGGCGAAGCCGGTGTGCACCGTCTGGTGCGCATCTCCCCCTTCGACGCCGCCGGGCGCCGCCACACCTCCTTCTCCGCAGTAGAGGTCATCCCGGAGATCACGGACGATGTCGAGGTCGAGATCCGTCCGGAGGACATTGAAATGCAGGTCTACCGCTCCTCCGGTGCGGGCGGCCAGCACATCAACAAGACCTCCTCGGCTGTTCGTCTGATCCACAAGCCGACCGGCATCGTCGTATCCTGCCAGACGCAGCGCGACCAGTTCCAGAACAAGGAGACCTGTATGCGTATGCTGCGCTCAAAGCTGCTGGAGATCAAGGAGCGTGAGCATCTGGAAAAGATCTCGGACATCAAGGGCGTGCAGCAGAAGATCGAATGGGGCAGCCAGATCCGAAGCTATGTTTTCATGCCCTACACGCTGGCCAAGGACACCCGCACGGGCTACGAATCCACAAACATCAACGCCGTGATGGACGGCGACATCGACGGCTTCATCAACGCCTACCTGACCTGCGCCGCTACGGGCAACTGGGCGACAAAATAACGCGCATTTCTCCGCCCTTTTTTGAAAAAAGTGCTTGAAATTCGGCGGATTCTATGCTAACATAGTGATTACTGCTTGTATATTATGTTCGGGAGAACTGATTTTTTGGAGGTACAACTCATGGAAGTTCTGAAAACAATCCTTCTGGTGTTCCAGCTCATTTCCTGCGCCGTCCTGACGGTGATCATCCTGCTTCAGTCCAGCAAGAGCGACGGCATGAGCGCTCTGACCGGCGGCACGGATACTTTCCTTGGCAGAAGCAAGGCCGCCACGCTGGATGCAAAGCTTGAGCGCCTGACCAAATGGGTCGCCGCAGCTTTCGTTCTGCTGACGCTGTTTGTCGCCCTGCTCTACTCGATGTAATTCAGATGATAAAAGGCGCTGCTCCCTCCGGAGCAGCGCCTTTATTTTTCATTGCGAAACTCGCCGCCAATCTCTTGGCGGCGAGTTCTCTTATTCTCTTTGCAGGGGCATACTCATGCAGCGCGGGCCGCCGCGGCCGCGGGACAGCTCTCCGCTGGGGATGCGCAGAACCTCGATGCCTGCATTCTCCAGAATCTCATTTGTCACATAGTTGCGGTC
>UQWH01000105.1 GCA_900544705.1 uncultured Eubacteriales bacterium
TCTTCTGCGCAGCCCTTGGCAGCTCTGCTGCCTTAGGGATGCGGCGTGCCCCTTGCGGGCAGACCGTTCCGCGTGCAGGCAGTGAGAATTGGGGAAACGCCTCTTCTATACCGCATCCGCTCAACCAATAAAATAATAATAAGAATCTTTATCGAAATAGCTTGCATTTTCTGACATTCCGTGCTATGATATACCCAAACCAACAAAACACCGAAAGGAGTTTTCCTATGTACTGTGTGCGCAAGGTTTCCGACGATCTCTGGTGGGTGGGCGGCAATGACCGCCGTCTGGCCGTGTTCGAGGGCGTGTATTCCGTCCCTGATGGCGTTTCCTATAATTCCTATCTGCTGATGGATGATTACACGGTGCTGTTTGACACCGTCGATCCCGCGGTGAGCAAGGTGTTCTTTGAGAACATCGAACATGTGCTTGCCGGCAGGGAGCTGAACTTCCTCGTGATCCAGCATATGGAGCCGGATCACTCCGGGATGATCGACGAGCTGCTGCTGCGCCACCCGGAAACGGTCATCATCTGCGGCGAGCGCGTGCGCGCGATGCTGCGCCAGTTCCGCACCTCCGAGGTGAAGAACTCCTTCCGTGTGATCAAGGAGGGCAGCGTGTTCAATACCGGCCACCACGAGCTGACCTTCCTCGCTGCGCCCATGGTGCACTGGCCGGAGGTCATGGTGACCTACGACATCACCACGAAAACGCTCTTTTCCGCCGATGCCTTCGGCACCTTCGGCGCGATCAACGGGGCGCTGTTTGCCGACGAGGTAGACTTCATGCGCGACTACCTCGACGAAGCGCGCCGCTACTACTGCAATATCGTCGGCAAATACGGCACGCAGGTGCAGGCACTTCTGAAAAAGGCCGCGACGGTCGAGATCGAGCGCATCTGCCCGCTGCACGGCTTTGTCTGGCGGCGCGACATCGGGGATTTCCTCGAAAAGTATCAGAAATGGAGCACCTACACCCCGGAGGAAACGGGCGTGATGATCGCCTATGCTTCGGTCTACGGCAACACCGCCAACGCCGCGGAGCTGCTGGCCGTGCGCCTGCGCGAGCGCGGCGTGAAAACCGTGATGTTCGATGTTTCCGTCACGCCGGCTTCGGAGATCATTGCGGCGGCCTTCCGCTGGAGCCATCTGGTCTTTGCCTCTGCGACCTATAATGCGGGCATTTTCGTTTCCATGGACGAGCTGCTGCGCGATCTGGCGGCGCACAATCTCCAGAACCGCACCGTTGCGCTGATGGAAAACGGCTCCTGGGCGCCGACCGCCGGCGGCCTGATGCGCAAGATCCTCTCCGGCCTGAAAAACGTGACCGTCCTGGACGAAGCCCTGACGATCCGTTCCACGCTCCAGACGGAGCAGCTTTCGCAGATCGACGCACTGGTAGAGGCGCTGTATCAGACCATCCCGCAGCAGGCTGCGGCGGAGCACAGTGCCGATGCGGTGGACAACAATGCGCTGTTCTCTCTGTCCTATGGCCTGTTCGTACTCAGTGCACGGGAGGACGGCCGTGACAATGCCTGCATCATCAACACCGCCCAGCAGGTGACCGACAGCCCCAGGCGTATTTCCGTCACGGTGAACAAGCAGAACCTGACGCACGACATGATCCTGCGCACGGGCGTGTTCAACCTCTCCGTCCTCTCCGAGGACGCGGACTTCAAGGTGTTCCGCCAGTTCGGCTTCCGCAGCGGACGCGATACCGCCGACAAGTTTGACGGCGCGGAGCCCGTCCGCACAGCCAACGGCCTGCGCTATGTGCCGGGTGTATCGAACGCGGTGCTCTCCGGCAAGGTGGTGCAGACGGTCGACTGCGGCACGCATACGATCTTCCTTGCAGAGGTGACGGAGGCGCGCGTTCTGACCGACACGCCGTCTGCGACCTATGCCTATTACTTTGCGCACATCAAGCCGAAGCCCCAGCCTGCGGCGGAGCAGAAGAAGGGCTTTGTCTGCAAGATCTGTGGCTACGTCTACGAGGGTGACACCCTGCCTGCGGACTTCATCTGCCCGCTGTGCAAGCACGGCGCAGAGGATTTTGAACCATTGAAATAAATAAAAATAAATAAGAATGAAGCTGCCCGGAGAGGATTCTCCAGGCAGCTTCAGACTGTCAAAAAACCTATCCAGCCGAAAGTTTCGGAGGAAAGAAAAGAGTAATACTACGTTTTTTGATTTTGAAATCAAAAAACACGTGCGCTTTGCG